>CALBPG010000253.1 GCA_937899065.1 uncultured Allomuricauda sp. | reverse complement strand
GTGAGCTTGAAAACAACCAGAACATTGTTCACAAGGTATGCAGTCTCTATACCAATGATAGGGACTCACACAACGACCTGTTCCAAGAAATCACCATACAATTATGGAAAGCTTACCCGAAGTTTAGGGGAGACGCCAAATTCAGCACCTGGATGTATAGGGTGGCGCTGAACACGGCCATAACCTTGTATCGAAAATCCAAGAAAAGGGTCAAAACCCAGGATTACGACTCGGTTATTTTCAAAATCAAAGCAGACGAATATGATGATACACAGGAAAAACAATTGAAGTTGATGTACAACGCCATCAAGCAGTTGGGAGATATTGACAAAGCCTTGGTCTTTTTGTATTTGGAAGACAAGGACTATAGCGAAATTTCGGAAACCTTAGGGATTTCAGAGGTAAATGCACGTGTTAAGATGAATAGAGTAAAAAACAAGCTTAGAACCATACTAAATCCGTAAACTATGATGGATGAGTTAGAGCTTTTAAAGAAAGATTGGAACAACCAACAGGAGCATTTGCCCAAGCTTTCGTACGACCAGATTTATAAAATGATTTGGAAAAAGTCCTCTTCTATGGTGAAGTGGATTTTTTATATCAGTATTATAGAATTCGTTTTCTGGGCAGCCATCAATATCATTTTCAGCGACCCACAGTCCATGGAAGAGCTGAAAACCATGCACATTTACAACATTATGATGGTTTTGGGCTTCTTGAACTATGCCATCATCTTGTATTTCATTCTAAAGTTCTACTTAAACTACAAAAAGATTTCAGTTACGGATTCCTCCCGAAAACTGATGAAAACGATTCTCAAGGTCAAGCAAACCGTAACGCAATATGTTTGGTTCAACCTTATCATCTTCACCCTAACGATGGTCATCAGTTTGTATGGGGTAATCCTCTATAGCCCTGAAGGGCAAGAGATTACCAAATCTGCTTCGGAGCAAGCCAGTGAAAGTATGTTCTGGTTTTTAATAGTAGTGGTTTCCGTCGTGTTTATGGCCATTATTTTGGTGTTGATATGGCTCTTCTACCGACTGCTTTACGGTATTTTATTGAAAAGATTGAAAGAGAACTATAATGAATTGAAGAAATTGGAGGTTTAGTACCGCCACTTTCTTTTTTGGTTTTCTTCTTCATAGGCCAATAAATCTTCTTGGGGAATAACCCGTAAAAACGAAGGATGCTGCTCAATGGCGTATTCTAGTATTTCGATAATCGCTTCAACCGGCTCATTATCGTAATCGATTTCCAGAGGTTGTTTGATATGCATGGATTGCAAAATCCCCTTCTTTTTGACCCGAAGCCCCCGTTTGTCAAAAGACCTTCTGAAACCATCAATCACTACAGGTACAACCACGGGCTTGTACCGCTTTATGATATGAGCCGTACCTTTTCGTAAAGGTTTCCAAGGTGTGGTTGTTCCTTGGGGGAAAGTAACTACCCAGCCGTCTTCCAAAGCAATGGCAATATTACTAATGTCACTCATTTTGACTTGCCTGTTGACATTTTGCCCATCGGCCCGCCAGGTTCGTTCAATACTGATAGAGCCTGCATAGGCCAAAATTTTGGTGAGCAAGCTTTTTCCCATGGTTTCCTTTGCGGCCACGTAGTAGAAATTCAATTTTGGACGCCAGAGGTATCCTAAATTCTTTATGGAATCTTCACGTCCGCTTAAACTAGCGTTGAATACATGGAACATGGCCACAACGTCAGCAAAATAGGTTTGGTGGTTGCTCACAAACAAGACATTGGTTTCAGGTAAATCCCGAATGACCTGTGAACCTTCAATCTCCAAGGTGTTGAAGCCCTTATACCGCTGGTGGGTAATCATTCCGGCGATACGAATCAACCAAGTCTTTAAAAACAATATGTGCCCAAAAGGATTCTTTTTAAAAAGTCCCATATACATCATCCATTCTAAGCGAATTTACAAAATTGGAGATTATAGTACCTGTTCCAGCAACGACTTGATTTCGCTCATCATCATAGCCGTTGCTCCCCACACTGTATGACCGTTCAACTTGAACGCGGGTACCTCAACATTTTTCGCGTAGGCAGTATTTAGGGTTTCGAAATGAACATTCCGGTCGTTCATAAAATCCTCCAAATCCACATGAACCAAATCTTCAACTTCGGAGGGTTGCATTACAAATGAGCCCGTTTGTTGGAGACTACCCACAAAAGGCTGCACCAAAAAATTGCTTGGGGGAATATACACTTCACTCAATTGCTTCACTACCTCTACAGTTTGGGAAGGTACACCAACCTCTTCTTCGGTTTCGCGCAGTGCCGTTTCCAAAAGGTCCTTATCCTCAGGTTCTACCTTGCCCCCGGGAAAAGCAACTTGATTTGAATGCACGCCCTTGTATTGTTTTCTCAAAATCAACAACAAGCGTGTCGTTTGGATTTCATCCGGATAGAACAAGGCCATCACCGCCGCGCGTTTGGGGTTTCTTTTCGCAATCTTCTCTTTTTCCATCAACTGCTTTCGAAAGGCGGGAGACATTTTATCATGCGAAGTTTCACCCGGTAGTGGGAGATTTTTTATTTTTAAAAGCTGCGGATAAAACGTATTGAATTCCATGAGGGCTTTACAAACGACACGAATTACAAGTATACTACTATTTTTTTTCCTGAGCTGCGGACCTTCATCTCCCAAAGAAGGGAAAGAAAAGGACACAGCAGGGACTCAAATGGATAGTATAACTGCAGTTGCGGAAGAAGTTGCCGAAATTGAAGTCGAAGAAGAAGAACCTTTCAAATTAGATGAAGAGAATGCGATAGATTTCTTCTTCAACTATGCCAAAGACTTAAAAGAGAATAAAGTGCGCCTGACCACGAGCATGGGGTCTTTTACGGTGCAGTTATATGACAATGTCCCTTACCACAAAGCGAATTTTATTTATCTGGCACGTCAAGGGTATTTTGACAATACCCAATTCCATAGAATCGTAAAGGATTTCATTATTCAAGGTGGGAATTCCGATGACCGGGAAACGGCGCAGAAACGAGGTAAAATTGGACGCTATCTACTCCCCCCTGATGCCAAAAAGGGTTACAAACACCATAGAGGGACCATTTCCATGCCCAGCAGTGAAAGGGATAATCCGCATAAACTGGCATCACCGTATGAATTTTTCATCGTTGTCACCAAACCTGGGGCGTATCATTTGGATGGCTCATATACTCCCTTCGGAAAAGTAATTGATGGAATGGATGTAGTGGATGAAATCAATAGCGTGCCCGTGGGCGATGGGGACTGGCCATGGCAGAATGTTTACATTCTAAAGGCGGAAGTACTCTAAAATAAGTTTCATTCCGAACTTGATTCGGAATCTGTTAACTCCTTACCTCAAATCTAAAAGAACCTGAAACCCCTCCGGATTGGAGGGCAAGAAGTTCAAGTTGACAGATTATTTAGCGTTTCGATAAATATTGGGCAATCGAATATTCATTTTCACGGCACAAATACGAATCGCTATTACAGCCAAAACCCCAATCGCATACGCTATTTTTTCTGGGGTGTTAAGCACTGTCAACAAGAAGTACAATCCACCACCAGCGATACAAGCGGTTGCATAAATCTCCCTTCGAAACACGACGGGAATCTCATTGCAAAGAATATCACGAAGCACTCCCCCAAAACTCGCGGTCATAGTCCCCAAAGCAATGCAAATGACCGGGGCTAGATTCGCCTCCAGACCTTTTTCAATACCCACCATGGTGTATAGTCCAATTCCAATGGTATCGAATAGAAAAAGCGACCTACGCAGAAACTTTAGTTGTTTTGAAAAAAGGATGGCCAAAGCCACCGTGATGGGAATGACAATCACATAAGTCAAATCTTGAATCCAAGTAACAGGCGTATTTCCAATTAGCAAATCCCGAAGCGTTCCCCCACCAATAGCGGTTACAAAGGCAATGATGAGTACCCCAAACAAATCCAAACGTTTGTCAATAGCAACCAAAACCCCAGAAATAGCAAAAGCTACTGTCCCTAAAATATCAGCCAACTGATAAATCATGCTACATTTTTTGGGTATAGTAATTGTAATCCTTAAGCACGGTATCCAAGAACTGTTTGTCGTAGAGTTGGGAATTGGTTTCTAGGATGGTTTCTACCTTTTCCCGTAAGGCTTTCAAGGTTTTGAAATCACTACTCTGCTTTGCAATGTGATAGGTTTCTTTAATCAATCGGACGTCTTTGTCCGTGAGCAAAGTAACGTTGGTAAAGGTTGGTTCATATTTGTCTTCTACCTCCTCCAAAATGGTATGAGATACTTTTACTTTTTTCTTGGTGCTAATAACGACGGTTCCCGCAGCGGCATCACCCGTGCGTTGTCTTTTGTCTGAAAACAAGATGCTCAAAATGCCAATAGAGCCCAAAAAAATCCAAATGTCTACCAAACGAAGCATCCACCGGACCAAAAGATTACTCCAGTGCACGGGTGCACCATCCACGCGAACGACCCGCATTTTCATCAACATTTTTCCTACCGTACGGCCGTTGAAAAGGCTATGCATCAACAAGGAATAAAACATTGCCGGTAAAGAAATCGGCGCAACCGAGCCTCTTTGTGTCCACGTATCTTCATAAACGTATGAGATGGCATCACCAATAAGGTTGACCAGCAACACGAACATGTACAAAATGAACCCATCTATCAAAAACGCTACGATTCTCTCGCCAATGCCAACGATTTTATAATCTAGGTTGACATTTTGCGTTGTATTGATTTGGAGGTTGCTCATATAATCCTAATTTTAAGCAGCCCGTAAACAGTTGATATGCGCGAAGCGGCCTTTGTGAAGCAAAATAAAGAAAAATGGATAGCATTTGAAAAGGCGATGCAACAAGGGTCAACCACCCATCCGGATGAGCTTGCGGACGGATATATCCATTTGACTAACGATTTGGCCTACGCCCAAACCTATTATGCTGAAAGCAAGACACTTCTCTATCTGAATTCCCTTGCTTCACAGGCTCATCAAAAGATATATAAGAACAAAAAAGAGTCGAGAAATCGAATTGTAGATTTTTGGGGATACGAATTTCCAATCTTCTTCAAACAATATCACAAAACCCTTTTTATTGCCTTTGCCATTTTCGGAGTAGCTACTCTTATTGGGAGTCTTTCGGCCTTGAATGATGCGTCATTCGTGCGATTGATTTTAGGGGATGCCTATGTGAACCTAACCTTGAACAACATTGCGGAAGGCAACCCTACTGCCATTTACAAAAGCGGTAGCGAAATTGGAACCTTTTTAGGCATTACCATAAACAACATTCGTGTAGCGTTTTTGGCGTTTGCCTTTGGGGTAATTACCAGTGTGGGCACCGCATACATTTTGTTTAGCAACGGTGTAATGTTGGGCGCGTTCATCACCTTTTTTTACACCAAGGGGGTCTTTTTTGAAGCCAACCGACAAATTTGGTTACATGGCACGATTGAGATATCCGTTATCATCGTAGCGGGCTGTGCAGGGTTGATTATGGGAAATAGCATTTTGTTTCCGAAAACTTATTCGCGAAGGATCTCGTTTATGCGGGGCGCGAAAGACGGCTTAAAAGTCGTGGTCAGTACCATTCCTTTTTTTATTATCGCGGGCTTTATTGAAGGGTTTATTACGCGGTACTCAGACATGCCGAATTGGCTGGCCTTCATCATCATCGGTGGTTCGCTTAGCTTAATCATCTTTTACTATATCGTATATCCTCAGATTTTAAATCGTTTAGATGGAAAAAAAATACTTCGAGCTCAGAATCAATAGGGACTTTGGTGAAATCCTATCGGTTTACTTTGATTTTTTGAAACAAAACATCAAGCGTTTCACCAACATTTTTTTGAACTACAATGGTATTTTCATTGTAGGCCTACTCGTAACCAGCTACCTAATGGTTTCCGGTTTTGTGGGTTTAATTGCTGCTGAGAGCAATAGTTACCTTCCTGGTGATAATACGGTCCCGGCATTTGACAACTACCTACTATATATTGGGGCAGGTGCTATCTTATTCTTTTTCATTTTTTTGATAGCCGCGGGGTTAAACTTTAGTATTAGTTCGGCCTACATGATTCAATATGAAATCAAAAAAGGGGAACCTATTGACAAAAAAGAAGTTTGGAATCTGGTCAAATCCAAAGGAGGCAGCATCATCGGTTTTATACTATTGCTGATTCCCATTTACTTGGTCTTTATGGTTGCGGTAGTCATTTTTGCGTTCATTCCTTTATTGGGATTTATTGCTCAGTACATCATCCAGTTTTTCCTAGCAGCTTTGATTGGTGTATCCTTCTATAGTATGCTTTCTGAAAACAAAGGGGTGGTGGATGCATTCCAAGAAGGCTGGAATTTGGTGAAGAAAAGTTTTTGGAAATCCGTAGGGGTTAATTTCATTCTGGGAATTCTCAATGGACTTTTATTCTTTATTATCCTGTTGATACCCGGGGTTATCGTCGGAATTTACACGTTCCATGTGGTTGACTCCAATATTGATGTCACAGAGTCTGTAGTATCCATGATAGTGTATACCCTGGCCTTGTGCTTTTTGCTTGTACTTTCGGCTTATGCCCAATGCCTTTCCCAATTTGTGAACGGTATTTTGTTTTATGCCCTCCACGAAAAAGAGTACAACGTAAACACCCGAAGTAAAATCGAAGAAATCGGCAAAACCAGTTCGTGAGGTATATTTTTCTTTTACTTTTCTTTTTGCCATGTATTCTTGGGGCCCAAACCCACCAAGATGAGGATACCTTATCCGTCAAATACGACTCAAATTCGAACGTATCGGAAAAGGCTTTCTCTGAAGAAGACCTTTCCAAAAAATACACTGGCGACGAGTTTGATTATGAAGTGGACACTGGAAAATCACAGAATTTACTGTTGCGTTTCTTGAATTGGCTTTCGCAGAAACTCAATAATACCTTCGGACTTGATATTTCTCCAAATACACTTAAGTTTTTGGAATACACGATTTACGTCTTGATGGGATTGCTTGTAATCTATCTTATGGTACGGTTCTTTGTCAATGAGAACTTTGGCTCCATTTTCACCAAAAAAGCGAACCCCATTCTAGATATTGATTTGGCCGAAGAACATATCGAAGACTTAGATTTGGATAGCCTGCTGCGCGATGCTTTGAAACAAAAAGATTATCGCCTCGCAGTTCGTTTTCAGTTTTTAAAGGTCTTGAAAGCGCTATCGCAAAGACAAATTATTGACTGGCATTTTGAAAAGACCAATTCGGATTACAGCCGTGAAATCAATGAAAACCGATTGAAAACTGGCTTTGACGAAGCCTCCTATTTGTATGAAAATATTTGGTATGGCGAACAATGGATTGACGCCAAACTTTATGAAAAAACCCAACATCGGTTTAGCCGATTACATCAAATGATTGCATAATCGTGGATAAGAAGTCAAAAATCATATTGATTCTATTTGGTATCGTCATGATAGGCATTATCGTGACGGAAATCGTACGTCCGCGACCGTTGAATTGGCGCCCTTCTTTTGTCAGTTCATCCAAAATACCATTTGGCTGCTTCGTTTTATACAATGAGCTGTCCGCCATTTTCAATGAGGCCGAAATTGAAACCGTTGATGAGAACACATACGAATTTTTAAGTGCTTATGATGATGAAACGCCCTCTACGTTTCTATTCGTGAACGATTTTATGTTCTTTGACGAACAGGAAACCTACCAACTCTTGGATTATGTGAATGAAGGCAATACCGCTTTTATCTCCTCAAAAGATGTGGGTTATATTTTGAGGGACACCCTGAATCTGGTCATTCAATCTGAATACTATCTACAAGAAAATGAAGCCGTTTTAGATTTTACCAACGCTAACTTCAAAAACCAAACCTACACTTTTGACCGCGGCATGCAACATGCGCATATCATCCAGTTGGATACCCTAAACACGGAGGTTTTAGGACATATCTCGTTCACCCGGGAAGCTATTTTGGAAACAGAAGCGGCAGAAAAGATACGCAAGCCCAACTTTGTTAAAGTGGCCTTTGGAGATGGAAACATTTTTGTCCATACCAATCCCGTAGCATTTTCAAACTACTATTTGCTGAGAGGAAACCAAAAATATGCTGCCAATACCTTTTCGTATATCGACCCTGAGCTTTTGCTTTGGGATGATTTTAAAAAATCAGGAAGAAAAGTAGTCACCTCGCCCATTCGATTTATTTTGACACAGGCCAGTTTAAAATGGGCTTACTACGTGACGATGATTGGTATTATCCTTTTTGTGATTTTTAGGGAGATTTGGGATCAGAGCTTTATTGCCGTCATTGAGCTTTTTGATAATTCGTCGGTGGATTTTGCTTAGACGGTAGGTTCCTTGTTCTATCTGCTCAAGGATTTTAGTGTTTTCAGCCATAAAAAGTCAACTTATTTTCTAGCGTTTTTGCGAAATAGATACCATTTGGATACCTCAAACATCAATGAACGAATGATAAAGGACCTTGCCGCCAAATCGGGAAAGAGTCTTTCGGAGACCAAAACCCTATTGGAGTTTATCATCCATTTGAAACAAAAACCATCGCATACTGAACAAGATAGCATACAGCTGAACAAGCTGATAACTGAATTTAAAAAGTGAACATGAACGAACAAGAACCCAACGAAGAGAAATTGGAATTCCAATCAAGAGTCGACCTCAGCGCCTTACGCGATGCTGTGAACCAAATCAAAACCGAATTGGGAAAGGTCATCATTGGGCAACACGATATGGTAGAATTGCTCATTGTTTCCATTCTATCCAACGGACATGCCTTGATTGAAGGGGTACCTGGGGTTGCCAAGACCGTTACCGCAAAGCTTTTGGCCAAAACTATGGATGTTGACTTTAGCAGAATTCAATTCACTCCAGATTTGATGCCCAGTGACATTCTGGGTACCTCCATCTTTAACGTGAAAACCTCAGAGTTTGAATTCAAAAAAGGACCCTTGTTTTCCAATATCATCCTCATTGACGAAATCAACCGCGCTCCTGCCAAAACTCAAGCAGCTTTGTTTGAGGCGATGGCAGAACGACAAATTACCATTGATGGACAAGAGTTCGATATGGCACCACCATTTTTAGTATTCGCTACGCAGAACCCCGTGGAGCAAGAAGGCACCTATCGCCTACCCGAGGCGCAATTAGACCGTTTTCTATTCAAAATCAATGTGGATTACCCCTCACTCGAGGAAGAAGTTGAGATTCTAGAACGAAAACACGAACAAAAAGGGGCTATCGAAGAAGACTTGATTAGCGCCGTGCTAACGGCTAAACAGATTGCCGAGTACCAATCCAAAATCAAGGAAATTGTCATTGAGAAAAACCTCATTACCTATATCGCTTCCATAGTGAACAACACCCGAACCAACGCCAATTTGTATTTGGGAGCATCACCAAGGGCCTCTATCGCCTTGATGGAAGCTTCGAAAGCATTGGCGGCAATTCAAGGCCGTGATTTTATTACCCCTGAGGATATCAAAAAAGTGGCTGTACCCGTTTTGGCGCATCGTATCATTTTGACCCCAGAAAGGGAAATGGAAGGCTTAACGGCGCATGAGGTCGTCCGTCAAATTGTTGAAAGCATTGAAATTCCACGATAGATTTTGAAAAAGTTCTTTCGCTCGATATATCTGCAAAAACGGTTCTTCGTTGTCTTGACCCTATTGGTCTTGGGCTTCATGCTATCCTACTTTTTTGCATCTCTATACTCTAGTGTTCGAATCCTGTTTTTTCTGTTTTGTTTGTTGCTTATTGCAGATTACTTGCTTTTATTCACCTCTAAAGGAAAAATCAGAGCCCAGCGCATACTACCGGATAAGTTGTCCAATGGAGATGAAAATCCGATTCAGTTTCAAATTGGAAACGAGTACTTATTTCCAGTTAGCATCAAGGCGATTGATGAGATTCCATTCCAATTTCAGAAGAGGGATTTTGAACAATTCAGTCGTTTGAAAAAGGGCGAAAGCAAAACATTTCAATACCATCTCAGACCCACCGAGCGGGGAACCTATTCTTTTGGTAGTCTCAACGTGTTTGCTGAATCTAACATTGGTTTTTTGAGCAAAAGATATCGCTTTGACGAAAATGCGGAAATTCCAGTCTACCCCTCTTTTTTACAGTTGCGAAAGTATGACTTGATTGCATTTACCAATCGTTTGCACCAATATGGATTGAAAAAAATCAGACGCATTGGCCATACCATGGAGTTTGAACAAATCAAGGAATATGTGCAGGGAGATGACATCCGTAACATCAACTGGAAGGCCACGGCGAAGAAAAGCCAGCTAATGGTCAACCAATATCAAGATGAAAAATCCCAACCGATATACTCTATCATTGACAAGGGAAGGGTCATGAAAATGCCATTTGACGCCCTAAGTTTGTTGGATTATGCCATCAATGCCACCTTGGTCATTAGTAATATTGCCATCAAAAAGCAAGACAAAGCCGGTATGTTGGCCTTTAGTAACAAGGTTGAGAATCGGGTGGTTGCCGAGCGAAGAAATTCTCAGATGAGCTTGATTTTGGAAACGCTCTACAATTTGGAAACCAATTTAGTAGAGAGTGATTTCAGCCGCTTGTACATCGATATCAAACGCAACATCAACCAAAGGAGTTTGTTATTGCTGTACACCAATTTTGAGACGTTGGACGCCTTGCACCGTCAATTGGGCTATCTTCAAGCATTAGCCAAACAACATCTTTTGGTGGTTATCTTTTTTGAAAACACCGAGCTGAACCACTTTGCCGAAACCCAACCCAAAAATACGCTTCAGGTATTTGAACAAACCATTGCCGAAAAGTTCATTTATGAAAAGAAATTGATTGTGAACGAATTGAATCGCTATGGTATTCAAACCATTTTAACCAAACCGGAAGATTTGACCATCAATACCATCAACAAATATTTGGAAATCAAAGCGCGAGGACTCCTCTAGCGCGTGAGCAAATGTTGAATTTGGGGCGTTTGGGAACTGGTGAAACCCAGAGCGTTCAGATTAGGGAGCTCTCCGTTGCTAAAAACAATATCCGGCATCGGATTCAACCCAAAGGCTTGCGCTTGAACGCTGTTTAAATCAACCCTATCATAGCGGTCTCTTTTCTTTGAGAAAATCTCAATCATAAGACCTACGGAGATGCCACCCAAAACTGTAGCCAACAAATCTTCGTTATCCCAACCGTTTGGTCGTTGCCCAGCGTCCACGGCTTCTTTGGCAACCCCAATCAAGGCACTCCCTGCTACGGCACCAACAAATGTCCATGCCCTATCACCATCGGATATTTGCTTTGCAATTCCAGCTCCAGCCAAACCGTACAAATGGCCACCCAAAAAATGTAGGGCTTTATCCCGCTGAATTTGACTGTGCCCCAATGTGAATACCAGGAATAAAATGAGGATGCAGAGGCGCTTTACCATATCGCCCCAAATGTAACGAAAGCGCTCAAATGGCTACGTTAAACTTTGGGTTTTTTGAAGGGCTGCCTCGTATTCTTCGATGAACTGCACAACCAGTTCCCCTGCGGGCTTAATATCACGGATTAATCCGGATACTTGACCAATCTCCAATTCCCCATTTTCAAGGTCTCCTTCAAACATGCCTTTTTTGGCACGCGCCCGACCCAACACCTTTTTCAACTCTTCTACCGAAGCATTTTGGGCATAGGCTTCCTGCACCTCTTGGTAAAACTTGTTTTTGAGCAAACGTACAGGAGCCAATTCTTTTAAAGTCAAATGCGTCGCGCCTTCTCCAGCAGCTACCACTTCCTTCTTAAAATTAATATGGGACGAAGCTTCTTCAGTGGCCACGAAACGACTTCCGACCTGCACACCATCAGCACCCAATACCATGGCTGCCAACATCGCCTGCCCTGAGCCAATACCTCCTGCTGCAATAAGGGGAATATCAACCTTTTCTTTTACGGAAGGAACCAGTACCATAGTTGTGGTCTCATCTCTTCCATTGTGTCCGCCGGCCTCAAAACCCTCAGCCACTATGGCATCAACCCCGGCGTCTTGTGCTTTTAACGCAAACTTTACACTGCTCACCACATGAACCACGGTAATGCCATTATCCTTTAAGTGCTGTGTCCAGGTTTTTGGGTTGCCTGCAGAAGTAAATACTATTTTCACCCCATTAGAGACAATAATCTCCATGAGCTCTTCAATATCCGGATATAACATCGGCACATTGACTCCAAACGGTCGGTCGGTTGCTTTTTGGCATTTTAGGATGTGTTCCTTTAGCACATCAGGATACATACTTCCTGCACCCAAAAGTCCCAAACCGCCTGCATTGGAAACCGCAGATGCCAATTTCCAACCACTGGCCCATATCATCCCTCCTTGCACAATGGGGTACTTTACTTGAAACAATTGGGTAATTCGGTTGTTTTTCATGCTTATGCGATTACACCAGAACCTAGTAATTCATCCCCGTCATACCATGCCACGAACTGGCCTTCGGTAATAGCCGATTGGGATTTCTCAAAATCCACATACATACCATGCTCCGTTTGGTAAAGGGTAGCTTTTTGCAAGGGTTGGCGATAACGGATTCTAGCCTTGACCTGCATCTCTTCTCCTGGGGCTAGCGTCAAATCTTCTCGCACCCAGTGTACCTCGTCTTTGTGGACGAACAAGGTTTTGCGGAACAAACCAGGGTGTGCCTTGCCTTGTCCGGTATAGATAACATTGTTTTCCACATCGGTTTCAATTACAAACAAGGGTTCCTTGGTTCCCCCAACATCCAAACCTTTGCGCTGGCCGATGGTAAAATAGTGCGCACCTTGATGCTCCCCAACTACCTTTCCATCCGTTTGGGTATATACCTTTTTTTGGGCGTGATACGAAAGCTCATTTTCCTTATTTGAAAAACTGGAGACTTCTTCTTGAAATTGGAGCGCATCCGAGGGAATTTCCACAATCGCGCCCTTTTTCGGTTTCAATTGTTGTTGTAAGAATTCCGGCAAACGCACTTTCCCAATAAAACAGAGTCCTTGAGAATCTTTTTTATCCGCTGTAATCAAACCATGTTCCGATGCAATGCTTCGAACCTCTGGTTTGGTAAGTTCTCCAATAGGAAACAGGGTCTTAGAGAGCTGCTCTTGGGATAACTGACACAGAAAATAGGATTGGTCCTTATTTCCATCTACTCCCGAGAGTAGTTGATAGGTTTCCGTGCCATCTGCATTTTCAATGGTCCCTTTTCGGCAATAGTGCCCAGTGGCCACGTAATCCGCTCCAAGTTGTAACGCAATCTTCAAAAAAACATCAAACTTGATTTCACGATTGCACAACACATCTGGATTTGGTGTTCGCCCCATTTCGTATTCGCGGAACATATAATTCACAATACGTTCTTTATATTCCGCACTTAAATCAACGGTCTGGAAAGGTATGCCCAACTTTTCGGCAACAATGAGGGCATCGTTGCTATCTTCCAACCATGGGCATTCCTCAGAAATCGTGACCGAATCATCATGCCAATTTTTCATGAATAGGCCAATCACGTCGTAGCCCTGTTCTTTTAACAAGTGGGCTGCAACGCTTGAATCAACTCCTCCTGATAGTCCTATGACCACCTTTTTCATAATCCCCTAATTTGGAGGGCAAAAATACAAAATCTGAAGTGCTTTTTCATTGTTGTGTGCTGTAGGGCAAATTCCATGGATTCGTATGCTTTTCGTGATACTCCTGTGACATTTTGAAGTTATTCTTGTAATTGACCTTACGACCAACATTTAAAGTTGGCATAACCTAGAATTAAGGATGCTTTTAAATGGTTGGAACGATTATACCTTACTTTCAACGAATAGAACACAGAACCAAATTAATGAAAATGAAAACCATCCCACTTTTCAAAAAAATTGCTTTTTTCTTCCTCGTAGCACTGGCATTCAACAGCTGCAGTAACAATGATGACGACGAGGGAACAACTACCGACCGTACTGGTGATACCAACGACACCAATTCGTTACCCAATATCGTTGAGTTAGCAGAAACCGTTGATATCCTGACCACCCTCTTGGACGCCGTAGAAGCTGCCGGTGGGGATTTGGGCAATACCCTTGCCACAGGAGACCCGCTCACGGTATTTGCTCCTTCCAACGATGCCTTCAACGCCTTGCTAGCACAATTGGACGGATTCGACAGTCTGGATGATTTTGACGAAGCAGCAGAGAAAGAAATCCTTACCAAAATCTTACAATACCATGTGGTTGCCGACACCAAGGCGTTTAGTTCAGATTTATCGGATGGACAGAGTTTGCCCACGGTGCAATCAGAAAACTTGATTGTAACTATAGACGGCGCCGTTTTCATCAACGACAAAACCGATGAATCTGCGGAGGTGGTAGGCGCCGACAATGAAGCGTCAAACGGTATTGTTCATATTATTGATAAAGTACTATTGCCACAAGAGGTGTTGGATATTCTTTTTCCGAAACCGACTATTGTCGAATTGGTTGTGGAAACGGAAGAACTTTCCCAATTGAAAGAGGCCGTTATCAAAGCAGGTCTTGTTGATGACCTTAATGGAGAAGGGCCTTTTACAGTCTTTGCACCTACCAATGCGGCCATTGATGAATTATTCGACTTATTGGGCGATTCCTTCAATAGCTTTGATGACTTCGACAATTTCATCGAGATTCAAATCTTGGAAGATATCTTAAAGTATCACGTGGTACCTGGCAACATTGCGGCGGCCGATTTAAGTGCTGGAACGGTCAATACCTTGTTGGAAGGAGAGACTTTGGAAATCATTAGCTCAGGTGAAACCTTCGTGATAGGTGATGCTTCTGAGGTAGACGCGAATATTGAAAATGCCGACAACTTCGCCAGCAATGGTGTGGTACATATCATTGATAAGATTTTGATTCCCCAAGAAGTACAAGACTTTTTGGACACCCTTAACCCAGACGATACGAGCGGAGGCGCGCCTACCATAAAGGAAATCGTCGAAAGCACTGAGGAACTGGATTTTTTACGGGAAGCCCTGGAATTGACAGGGCTTTTGGAAACCCTAGGTGAGGAAGGTCCTTTCACGGTTTTCGCACCCACAGGAGAATCGGTGAACATCATTTTTGGACTTCTGGGTACGGGAATTAATTCTCTAGAGGATGTTGACCTTGCTTTTGAAATAGACTTATTGCGGCAAGTTCTTAGTTATCACGTTGTACCAGGTGCCATTACTTCTTCTGAATTGATGCAAGGACCTGTACCCACTTTATTGGAAGGTGATGGCTTTACCGTAATTGCCGATGGTCAAGGATTCGTGCTACAAGATGGGCTAGCAGGATTGGATGCTAATCTATTGGTGACTGACATCCCTGCAGGTAACGGAGTCATTCACACCATTGATAGAATATTGGTTCCCGAAACTGTGATTTACCAAGTCTTGACGGAAACAGAGCAGAATCTCATGGCCCTTTTGGAAGAGCTTGAGGACAACGAAATATTTATGACAGCGTATTTACTAGTACGCGACTCATTAGAGGATGTATTAAACGGGGAGGCCTTTACCTTTTTCCTGCCGACGAATCAGGCTTTTTTAGAGCTCTTTGCACAACTCGATGGCATCCATGACCTCACAGATTTTGATACCGAAGCCGAATTAAGGCTCTTAGGCAAGATTTTAGTCTACCATTGTGTGGATGGCGTCAAAGGAACCTCAGATATTTTGTTTAACGGTCAGGAGCTTTCGACCGTACAGGGAGAAACCTTAATTGTTGAAGTAGGTGATGAAATCAACATCTTAGACAAAACAACCATTCCTGCAAAGGTTACTTCACCTGATTTTGAAGTGCTTAACGGTGTTTTACATATCATCAATAAGGTGCTATTGCCCCAAGAAGTGCTGACTCAGCTTTCGTCCTAGAATCTTAGTTTTTCCTTTTTGTTCAATCCGGTTTGCTCTTCTGAGTGGGCCGGATTTTTTGTGTCGCTTCATTTTGTTTAACTCGTTTTGTTAAACTTTTTATAAAATAAAATAAACAAAAGCAACTATCTCTGTTTAATTACATCTCGATAGTGTTAAACAAAAATATAGATATGAAAGCACTAATTAGATTAACACAACTTTCTTTTATTGCCCTGGCTCTAGTTTTCGTTGGCTGTTCTGACGACGATGATGGAAACAATCCAACCACTCCCCAAGGAAATATCGTGGAAACTGCGATAGACACCAATGACCTTACTAGTTTGGTCAGCGCCCTTCAAAAAGCTGACGAAAGTGCGGACAACGATTTGGTCGACGCCTTAAGTGGAGATGGACCTTTTACAGTTTTTGCTCCTACTAATCAAGCCTTTACAGATTTATTCGCACAATTGGATGGCTTCAGTTCTTTAAACGACTTCAACAGTACCGAATTACAAAACCTTTTAGCAGTTATTCTTCAATATCATGTTATTTCAGGAACGGCTGCTCTGTCTACAGATTTAACCGATGGTCAAACCCTAGGCACACTTCAAGGTAGCAACCTGACGGTTTCAACACAAAATGGAGTTTTCATACAAGATGCCACTAGCGTTGCTGCAGAAGTTACTGCAGCTAATGTGGAGACAACCAATGGTATTGTGCACATTATTGACAAAGTATTGTTGCCGCAGACCATTTTGGACCAATTGGCAGACATTATCCTAGTACCTATTACCGATTTGGCTATTGGCAACGAAAATTTACAAAGTTTGGTTGCTGCACTTCAAGCAGCCAATGGAGACCTTCCTACAGTACTTAGAGGAGCAGGTCCTTTTACCGTTTTAGCACCAACCGATGACGCCTTTACTGCTTTCTTGGATGGAACTCCTCTTAATGAAGTACCTGTAGAGACTTTGACTAACGTGCTTTTGAACCACGTAATCAGTGGAGCTGCTTTATTCGAAGCTGATTTAAACATGATGGGGCAAGGATATGCCAGCACGCAAGCTACTGGTGTAAGCGATGCCAACATTTCTTTATTCTATGATGCTACCGACGGGGTAACCTTTAATGGTATCTCTACCGTAAGTGCTGCAGATATAAAAGCGTTGAACGGTGTGGTACATGTTGTAGATGCGGTTATCACCATACCAGATGTGGTAGATCATGCAGTTGCCAACCCCAACTTAACGGAATTGGTAGGCGCTTTGACTTCTGGCGGCAATACCACTTTTACGGATTTATTGTCGGATGATATGGGAACCTACACTGTTTTCGCTCCGGTGAATACAGCATTTGAAAACTTCTCCAATCCTGCTGGAAACGACTTGAACGCTATTCTGTCCAATCATGTGATTTCTGGTGCTGCTGCATTCAGCGGTGGTTTGAGCAACTCTTACGTCAATACGCTTGCTGAGTACGCCATGGATGAAAACTTAAGCCTGTACATCAATACGGATGACGGTGTTACTTTGAATGGTGTTAGTAATGTCGCGATTCCTGATATCGTAGCTTCCAACGGTGTAATCCATGCTGTAGATGCAGTTATCGACTTGCCAACGGTAGTAACGTTCGCTACAGCCGACCCTAACTTTTCTACCTTGGTTCAAGCGCTTACAGAATTGACACCAAATACTGATTTTGTTGCTGTATTGTCTGCGCAAGATGGAAGTGGTGACGACCCCTTTACGGTATTCGCACCTACAAATGATGCCTTCGCTGCTTTGGATGCTATTCCAGATGAAGCAGGTCTCACACCAATCTTACAACATCACGTAGTAGCTGGTTTGAATTTTCGTTCAGGTGATTTGACTCCTGATGGAAACACCAACGCTCCTACTTTGGAAGGTGACGACATCGTCATTACCCTTCCAGGAACAAACGGAAACATTGCTGATGTTACCGATGGTGCCGGAAATACTGGTATCGGTATCGACCAAGTTGATGTTCAAGCCATCAACGGGGTAATCCACGTTTTAGACACTGTGCTAATTCCAGATACCAACAACTAAATATAAAAAGGGGGGCTTTTATCAGTCCCCCTTTTTCATCCCACTGTATTTAAACCTAAAAACACATATGAAATGAAAAAAATGCTACAACTCAAGCATTATTTGCTTGTGGCCGTGCTACTCCTTTTTGCATGGTCCTGCGAGAACGAAGACGATGTTGAAGCCGCAAGGGCTCAAATGGAAAGTAACATTGTCGAGACGGCACAAGATACCGACGCCCTTACCAGTTTAGTGGCTGCTTTATTAAAAGCCGATGAAAATGATGGTACTGATTTAGTCTCCACCTTAAGTGGCGATGGTCCTTTTACCGTATTTGCGCCTACCAACGATGCCTTTGCTGAATTACTTGGTGGATTAGAAGGTTTTGACAGCCTTGAAGATTTTGACACAGAAGAAGAAAAAGACCTTCTGGCCACAATATTGCGCTACCATGTTGTGATAGGCACTGCTGCCGCTTCAGAGTCATTATCTGATGGACAAATGATAGGTACTGCGCAGGGCGAAGATGTTACTATCGATTTAACGGATGGAATCTTTGTAAAAGATGCTACGGACGACAAAGCGGAAGTGGTCCTTGAAGATGTAACTGCTTCTAATGGAATCGTCCACGTTATTGACAAAGTATTGCTTCCACAAGAAGTATTGGATGCCCTTGCCGGGGATGACGATGATGACGACGAGCCTACCAAAAATTTGGTTGAGATTGTTGTTGAAACAGAGCCTTTATCCATCTTGGAAGCGGCAGTCATCAAAGCTGGTCTTTCTGAAACCTTAAGTGGAGAAGGACCCTTTACCGTTTTTGCTCCTACCGATGACGCTTTTGTGGCGCTGTTAGGTATTTTAGGCGATGACTACAATAGCTTGGATGATTTCGATACTGATGAAGAAATCGATTTGCTACGAAACATCTTGTTGTATCACGTGATTCCTGCAAAAGTATTGGAAGCTGATTTAGCAGCTGGAGAAGTAGGTACTGCATTCCTTGGAAACAATGTTGAAATAATAGAGAAAGATGGTTCATTCGTTATTGGAGATGCATCTGATGTAGACGCTGAAATTACTGGCACTGATATTTTAGCCACCAATGGTGTAGCCCATACCATCAACAAAGTATTGTTGCCACAGGCTGCAATTGACTTCGTAACCTCACTACAATTGAAGACTATTGTCGAAATCGCCATTGAAACTGAGGATTTGAGCTTATTGGTTGACGCTTTGATTAAAGCAGACGCTGGTTTGGTTGAAACCTTGAGTGGCGAAGGTCCTTTCACCGTATTTGCACCAACCAATGCTGCCTTTGTAGAATTGTTGGATATCCTTGGTGACGACTACAACAGCCTTGAAGATTTCGATACACAGGAGGAAATCGACCTTTTGATTGACATCTTAACATATCACGTAGTATCCGGAACCGCTGCTTTCTCTGGAGATTTGATGGACGGACAGCAAATCCCAACCGTTTTCGGTGATAACGTAACCATAAACATCAAAGATGGTGTTGTACACGTTGCTGACGCTACTGATACAAATGCTACCGTAGTACTTCCAGACGTTGAAGCGAGCAATGGTGTGGTACACGTTATCAATAAGGTATTGTTACCACAAGTAGCTTTGGATTTCGTTGCAAGTCTTCAGTTGAAAACCATCGTAGAAATTGCCATTGAAACCGATGACCTAAGCCTATTGGTAGATGCTTTGATTCAAGCCGATGCAGGTTTGGTGGAAACTTTGAGCGGAGATGGTCCTTTCACCGTATTTGCGCCAACAAACCAAGCTTTTGCTGATTTGCTTGATGCACTAGGCGATGACTTCAACAGTCTTTCTGATTTTGATACCCAAGCTGAAAAAGACTTGTTGGTAAAAGTGTTGACGTATCATGTTGTAGCCGGTACCACAGCATTTTCGGGTGACCTGTCTGACGGACAGCAAATTGGAACCTTCCAAGGAGAAAATGTTGGTATTAGCATTAAAAATGGAAACATCCATATTACCGACGCTACCGACGATAATGCTCTAGTAGTGTTGGAAGATGTAGAAGCCAGCAACGGAGTGGTACATGTTATCGACAAGGTATTGTTGCCACAAGAAGTATTGGATATCCTCAATCCTCCAGTACCAAACATTGTGGAATTGGCCCAGTCCGTTGATGACTTAAGTCTTTTGGTTGATGCCCTAATCCAAGCTGATGCTGGATTGGTAGGCGTACTATCTGGAGATGGTCCGTTCACAGTATTCGCACCTACAAACCAAGCTTTCGCGGATTTACTTCACGCGCTTGGACCACAATACAATAGTTTGGATGACTTTGATACCGATGCTGAGAAAGCGTTATTGGCCTCCATACTTACATACCATGTAGTGTCAGGAGATGCTTTTGCCGCTGGAGATTTCTCAAACCATCAACGTTTGGGCACCGTTCAGGGCGAAGATTTATTTGCCATCTTGAACCACGGTGTCTTCATCAGAGACAAAACCCATGTAGATACAGAAGTTATCGGTGCCGATAATTTTGCAAGCAATGGAGTGGTGCATGTTATCGATAAGGTATTACTACCACAGGAGGTACTGGATGCTTTGCACTAAAGTAACACTACAATAAATATTTGTAGGGTTTTATTTACAAGACAACCCCTGCGGAAATTCTTTCGCAGGGGTTGTTTTATCTAGGGTTTTGAACCGTTCATCGATGACACATCAAAGAGGGTATTTTTACCATACAAAAAGGTATGGTTTGACAACTAATAATTTTTTAACCGGACCTTCCTTCCCATATTTGAAGTCCCAAATCTTACCAAACTATACCTATCAATGCAAAACTCCTTCGGTATCCGGGGGAGTTTTTTTATTGCTCCTCCTCTTCTAACACCTCAATAACTTCATAACCGTCTTCCACAGCGGTATAGATGGCTTCGTTCAGCTCGTAGGCGGACACTCCATCAAAATCAATTTCCTCGGCATCTTCGGGAAGTGCGGAAACAACGGCACCTAAAGGAGGGGCGGAAATCTCGTACTCTTCACCTGATTGTTGGTAGAAGACACCATCAGCATATTGGTATCGTACTCCACGTACGGAAAGTGCAACGGCGGTAGCAGGCAATACACGTAGTCGAAATCCTCTTGGCGGGAAGGCACGAACGTAAACACTTCCTCTTCTTGTAAAAAACATACCTCCAACAGGATAATAGGTAACTCTTCTAAAAACAACCGGACGTGTGTTTGCAGGAAGTCGTCTCAAAGTTCTCCGGGTAACGCGACGATTTACCCTTCGAATCGTGCGATTGACACGACGTTGTTTACGAACTTCCTTTCGCGCAACTCTTCGTACTTGAGCATCAGCTTGTTCTGTAGTGCCCACAAAAATGAGGGTGGTAAGAAATAGAATGAAATGTAGGTTTTTCATAACGCTATATTTTGGTTTCCAGATTAGACCACCAAAAAGCGAAAAGGTTTAAACCTACTTTGGTGTCTCTCTATTTTTTACCTGCTTTCTTCTGCGCTTCGGCCTGCTCCATCATCTCACGCATTTTGCGTTGGAACTTGTTCTCCTTTTTGGGCTTCTTTTTATTTTCCTGAATCTGCGCATGTATTTTTTCTTCATCAAGAATGTAGTGCTTGATAGCCAACATGATAAATATGGTAATCAAGTTGGAAACAAAGTAATACAAACTCAATCCACTCGCGTAGTTGTTGAAAAAGAACAACATCATCAAAGGAGATAGGTACATGATAAACTTCATGTTAGGCATGCCCGGTTGCTGTTGCATTTGCATGGTTTGCCCTGTGGTCAATGTCATGTAAAAGAAAATCGCAATGGAAGCCAAAATTGGAAACAAACTCACGTGGTCACCGTAAAACGGAATACTCCAGCCCTCGGGTAGTTGGTATATCGTATCGTATGAAGATAAATCCTCTGCCCACAAGAAAGACTTTTGACGTAAGGCGAACGACGTCGGGAAAAACATGAACAAGGAATAGAAAATAGGAAGCTGCAATAACGCCGGAACACAACCACTCATCGGGCTCACACCAGCCTTGTTGTATAGCTTCATGGTCTCCTGTTGTTTTTTCATGGCGTTGTCTTTGTACTTGTCGGTGATTTCGGTGATTTCGGGTTTCAACACCTTCATTTTCGCTTGAGACAAATAAGACTTGTAGGTCACCGGGGATAGAGCCAAACGCACGATAATCGTCATCACCACAATCGCAATCCCGAAGGGTAAAAAGCCACTTAAGAATCCATAAAATGGAGTAAATACGTAACGATTGATCCAGCCAAAGATTCCCCAACCAAAGGGAATGGAATCTGCGAGGCCAAGCGTTTTATATTGTTCCAAGACATCAACATCTGTAGGGCCATAATACCAGTTCATACTTTCGGAAAGCTCTCCGCCTTGCACGGCCAAGGGAGCTCTGGTGCTATAGGCCTTAGTAAACTTAGTTTCCTTGCTTTCTTCTTCCACTAAATTTTTAGAGGATAGGTCCGCGGTTCTAAAATGTTTCTCCGAAGCCAATATGGAACTAAAGAAATGTTGACGATAAGAAAGCCATTTCACATCTACCTCAGTCTCCTCATCAGAGTCACTGCTCTCCGAGAGCTTGCTTATTTTACCATCATCATGGTTATATGTCAATCGGGTATAACGGTTTTCATAGTTCACACTTTTGTTGTGTCGAATCCCGTTTAAGTCCCAAGCCAAGGTGATTGGGCGACTACCATCGATAACGCCATTCAACCCTTGTGACTTAATCCAAAAGTCTACTAAGTATTCCGAGGGTTTCATTTCATAGCGAAACTCCAAAAATTGATTCTCCGAAACTTTTGCCTTCATAGAAAGCACCTGATTCGCTCCATTTTTGGATAGTGTCGGTTCGAAAAACAAATCTGCCGTTTCCAAACTTCGATTGTCCGAAGTAGTGAATTGCAACCCAAAATTGGCATTACCATCTTTGACCAAATACACGGGAATCGAATCGTAGGTGACAAAATTTTTCATTTTGGCCTCTACTACCTGTCCACCCCTATTGGATATTTTAAGATATAGAACCTCGTTCTCCAAGACCGTTTCACCTTCCGTAATGGTAGTATTTCCAAAAGCGCCTACCGCGTTTTTGTATTGTACCGCGGCTATAGAATCATTGGCGTCCAAAGTTTCTGTTGGGCGAATGGGAGCGGCGGCATCTTGCTGTTGTGGTTTTTGCTCTTCTTGTGTAGCAGCCGCTTCTATTTTCTCTTGCTCAGCTTTTTGGGCCTCTAGTTCTTCCGGTGTCGGTTGATTTTGGTAGAACATAAAAATGAGAATCCCAAAAATCAATACAAATCCTACGATAGAATTTATATCCAGCTTTTTTTCTTCCATGTATTTGGTTTAGTCGTAACTTCTTGGTTATTCGAAGCGCAAATATATATCCAAAACCCAGTTTTATGCCAAACTGGCATTGGTTTGTTCTTGATGATGTTGCAGTACCGCTCCCACGAATCCAATAAAGAGGGGATGGGGATTGGCTACTGTACTTTTATATTCTGGGTGATACTGCACTCCAATAAACCACGGATGACTTGGAATTTCCACCACCTCAACCAAACCTGTTTTCGGATTTACACCTGATGGAACAAGTCCCGCTTTTTCCAAGGCTTCACGGTAGGTTCCATTAAATTCGAACCGATGTCGATGGCGTTCGGATATCATATCTTTTTGATATACGCTATGAACTAGGGTGTTTGGGGTCAACTCGCAGTCCCAAGCCCCCAAACGCATGGTTCCGCCCATGTCGGTTACCTTTTTTTGTTCTTCCATAAGGTTGATGACTGGGTGTGGAGCATTGGCATCCATTTCGGTAGAATTGGCACCTTCCAAGCCCAAAACGGTTCTTGCGAATTCGATAACGGCCATTTGCATACCCAAACAGATTCCCAAAAATGGAATATTTTTTTCTCGTGCTATGCGAACCGCGTGAATTTTTCCCTCAATACCCCGTTCACCAAATCCGGGAGCCACTAAAATACCATCAAGACCTTGAAGTTTTTCAGCTACATTTTGTTCCGTGAGATGTTCCGAATGAATCGAACGGACCTTGACCTTCACTTCGTTTGCCGCACCGGCATGGATAAAAGATTCCAAAATGGATTTGTACGAATCCTGTAACTCAACATACTTTCCTATCAAACCGACCGTCACGGTATGCTTTGGATTTTTATGTTTTTTCAAAAATTGTTTCCACAACTCCAAGTTAGGTTCTATGTGGTCCGATAGATTTAACCGCTGCAGCGCAACACGGTCCAAGCCTTCCTCCTGCATTAAAATGGGAACATCATAAATGGTAGAAGCATCAATGGACTGAATCACCGCTTCTTTCTTTACGTTGCAGAACAACGCCAACTTATTTTTGATGTCGTCTGAAATATGATGTTCGGTCCGGCAAACCAAAATATCCGCCTTAATCCCGCTTTCCATCAAAGTTTTGACCGAGTGTTGGGTGGGTTTGGTTTTCAATTCACCCGCGGCGGATAAAAAGGGTACCAAGGTCAAATGCACCACGATACCATTGTTTTCGCCCACTTCCCATAGCAGCTGACGCACAGCTTCGATATACGGTAGGGACTCAATGTCACCTACGGTACCGCCAATTTCAGTAATTACAATATCATAGTCTCCGCTTTTTCCAAGAATTTGGATGCGTTCCTTAATTTCGTTGGTAATGTGAGGGACCACCTGAACAGTTTTCCCTAAAAACTCGCCACGGCGTTCTTTTTCGATAACACTTTGGTAGATTCTACCTGTGGTGACATTGTTAGCTTGGGAGGTTTGTACATTGAGAAATCGCTCATAATGTCCCAAATCCAAATCCGTTTCGGCGCCATCATCGGTAACATAACATTCCCCATGTTCATATGGATTTAATGTTCCGGGGTCTACATTAATGTAAGGGTCAAGTTTTTGAATGGTCGTACGGTAGCCTCTGGCCTGAAGTAGTTTAGCCAAGGAAGCGGCTATAATTCCTTTACCTAACGAAGAAGTCACTCCGCCCGTAACGAAAATGTATTTGGTCTGCGACATTTGGGTTTTCAATTACGGGATGTAAAGGTACGAATTGCGACTTTACCATGATTCAATCCTTTGGAAATTCTTTCTGCAATTTTCGAACAATCGGTTCCAACCCATTATCCTTGATGCTCAACATGGTTTCCAGATAGCGTCCCAGTTTGCCCTCGGGAAAACCTTTTTGGGAAAACCAAACCAAATAAGGTAGCGGCAAATCCACCAAATAGCGGTCTTTATACTTTCCGAAAGGCATTCGGTAATGGGCCATTTCGACCAAGGCTTCCTTTTGTGTATCCAAATCCATCTCTCCCTCGAATTTACTATCTTTCTCCTAACAATCCGAAACCCATGAAACGAAGAATTTTTTTTACCACGGCAGCCCTCGGTACTGCAGGTTTGACTTCAGCGAAAGCGCTTACCACACCATCCGCACCAAACAATAAGTTTGATTTGAAGCACAATATCAATCACAGTGTATGCCGCTGGTGTTTTAATGACATTCCATGGGAATCTTTTCTGGCCACATTGAACGATATAGGCATTAAGGCGTTGGACCTTACTGGCCCTGAAGATTGGCCATTAATGAAAAAGTACAACATCCACGCCAGTATGTGTTGGGGGGCGGAAATCAACCTGACTGACGGTTGGAATGACCCTCAATTTCATCCAACATTGATTAAAAATTACACAGAAATGATTCCGAAAGTAGCGGATGCGGGGTACACCAATCTTATCTGCTTTAGTGGAAACCGAAGAGGTATTGATGACTATGTTGGCTTACAAAATTGTGTGGACGGATTGTCGCAAGTATTGCCCTTGGCCGAAAAACACGGTGTTGTTTTGCAGATGGAGTTGTTCAACCAAATCAATCACCCGGATTATATGTGCGATTCCACTTTGTGGGGCGTGGAGCTTTGTCGTCGCTTGGATACGGAAAACTTCAAGTTGCTGTACGACATTTACCATATGCAAATACAGGAGGGAGACATTATTCGGACCATTCAAGAATACCATCCTTATTTTGGGCATTATCATACTGCTGGAGTCCCTGGAAGGCATGAAATCGATGAATCCCAAGAGTTGTACTATCCGGCTATCATGAAGGCTATTTTGGATACCGGTTTTAAAGGATACGTCGCGCAAGAATTTATCGTAACATGGGAAAACAAAATTGACGCACTCAAAGATGCTTTCAAGCGTTGTGACGTTTAAAAAAGTCACTCGTCTTTAGCCCAAAACACTTTTAGAATGAATTTTGCTTATACCATTTTGTACGTAGAAGATGTTTCGGCTACTATTGATTTTTATCAGAAAGCTTTTGGGTTCCAACAAAAATTTATCACCCCCGAAGCAGATTACGGTGAACTTCTCACTGGAAGCACTACCCTGGCCTTTGCGAGCTCCACATTAGCGAAGTCGAACCTGACGAAAGGGTACCTCGCTGCCAATAAAAGCGTAAAACCATTTGGCATTGAACTGGCTTTCACTACAGAAAACATTATAGCAGATTTTGAAAAAGCAATCGCCTCAGGTGCTACGGAATACGCTCCGTTGACGGAAAAACCTTGGGGACAAACCGTGGGATATCTTTTGGATATCAATGGATTTTTAATAGAAGTATGTACGCCAATCGGCGCCTAAATCCCACATTGAAATGAAAGCTTTTTTCTGCACCCTTGGGCTGCTTGTAGCGCAATGCATTCTAGGTCAAGATGTTCAAGATCTTGAAGTACGCAAACAAAACATCTCCCGTGTTTTTCAGAACGTGGATAGTCTTTTATCAAAAGATAGTGGAGCCTTTTGGGGAAAATCATTAAAGGGTTCTTTACTTTTTGTAGACCCAGCAACCCATATGGTATACGCTAATGAAAACACCCCAACCCAATCCCTTCAACAAGATGGAAACTTATTTATTGGACAGTTCCCAAAAGATAAAAACATCGCCAACACTGCGCTGGATTGGGAAGATAAAACCTGGTCTATGGTGATGCTCCCATTACCTAAGGAAGCCATACGACAACAATCCTTGACCATACATGAACTATTCCATCAACTGCAACCTAAAATTGGCTTCGGTAATCTGAAAGAAACCGACAATGGGCACATGGATAACTATGACGGTCGATTCTGGGTAAAATTGGAATTGGAAGCGTTGGAAGCTGCCCTAAAAGCTGACAATCCCCAACAAACTAAAGAACATATAAGCCATGCTTTGTTGTTCAGAAACAAAAGACACCAAGATTCACTGATTCAAAATGCCGAAAACGAGCTGGAACTCAATGAAGGACTCGCCGAGTATACAGGCATTATGCTGAGTGGAGCAACTCCCGTTGAAATGGAGGAAATGCTTATTGACAAAAAACAACGCTTTTTTAAAGCACCTTCCTTTGTTCGCTCCTTTCCATACCTGACGATTCCATTTTACGGTTATCTTTTATCAAAAATTGACCCCAAATGGCAATTGAACATAACCGCAGAGACGAATTTGACGTCATATTTCATGAAACGATTCGAAATTCCTACCTCAGCTTTTAAAAAAAACTGGGATGTTTCCAATAAAACCTACAATAGTGAGAGCATTCAATTAATGGAACTAGAACGTGCTGAGGTCAAAAAGAAACAACTAGCGGATTTAAAAAAGCGATTTGTAGAGGGACCTAACCTCACGCTCCCCTTTCAGCAAATGAATATCTCATTTAACCCCAATACTTTGGTTCCTTTGGAAGGACATGGCACAGTATACGCAACGCTTAGCATTACCGATGTTTGGGGCAAGGTTGATGCCAAGCAGGGTGCTATGGTCAAGACCAATTGGAGTGGCGTTACTTTAAGCGAACCACACTCTATTACTGAGAAGACAGTAATGGGAGAAGGTTGGACTTTGCAGCTGAATTCTGGATTTAAAGTCGTTAAATCAGAATCTGCGTATCTGCTTAAAAAAGAAGAATAATCCATAGCTTTAACGAACCAAGTTAGCAATCATCCTGTGCACATCATCCCGGCCCATTTCTCCGATGCCAAAGCGATAACCGAACTCACTCTTCGGTCTAAAAACTATTGGAATTACGGTGAGGCCCAAATTGAAGCGTGGTATGAAGAACTGGAAGTATCCGAAGCTTTTATCCATAGCAATGCCGTATACAAATTGCTAGCGAACGACAAAATCGCAGGGTTTTACGCCTACACTTTAGAGAGCCACAGTGCAGTTTTGGAGTTTCTGTTCATAGCACCTGAATATATCGGGAAGGGTATTGGAAAAGCCCTTATGAATCATTTTTTACAGGAAATGCATCTTCATAAGGTTAGCGTTATCACATTGGATGCTGACCCTCATGCAGAAGGGTTTTACCAAAAATTTGGATTTATCACAGTGGACCAACGGCTGAGCACCATTGCCGGAAGGTATTTACCCATTATGCAACTGAACTTGGAAACCAAAATCGAAAATATCTAAACCATATGAGTTCCTTTCCCCAAGCTAGAATCGAAACCTTGACAGAAAAAAAACTAGTAGGGCAGTCTGTTTCCATGAGTCTGGTCAAAAACCAAACTGGAGCGTTATGGGCCAAATCCATTCCATTACTGAAAAATGTAACCAACGCGGTCAGTTCTGATAAGTATTCCATGCAGGTCTATCCTGAAAACTACTATAAACCCTTTAATCCGAACAACACCTTTACCAAATGGGCTTGTGTTGAAGTATCGGATTTTGATGACGTTCCTGACAGTCTACAAACCTTTCTGCTTGAAGGAGGAGCATACGCTGTTTTTGATTATGTAGGACGAAGTACTGACACTTCCATTTACCAATACATTTTTGCTGAGTGGCTACCCAAGTCGGGGTATGCTTTGGACAATAGACCTCATTTTGAAGTCTTGGGGCCCAAATACAAAAATGATGACCCATCCTCAGAAGAAGAGATTTGGATTCCCATTTTTAAGAAAACTTTGCCATAAAACCCATGGCGTTTCTTTTTGGAATTCCGACTTTAGTGCTACTTCCTGATAATCTTAATACACAATCCAAAATCTTTGCGCATGACTATCAACAGAGGTATGACCAACATTTGCTCTGATAATCTTAAAAAGAGCAAGACCTTTTACACTACCCTTTTTGATTTTGACATCGCTTTTGATAGCGATTGGTTTGTACAGTTAGTATCCAAAGAAAATCAATTGGAATTGGGGTTGGTTGACCGCAAACATGAAATTGTTCCAGAAGCGTTCCAACAAATGCCCGCCGGCTTCTACATCACTTTTGTGGTGGAAGATGTATCTCCAATTTTTGAGAAAGCCAAAGAATTCAGCTTTTCTGTCATTCAAGCACCGCATGATACTTTTTACGGACAACGGAGGCTACTTTTAAAGGACCCAGATGGAACATTGGTGGATGTTTCCGCACCCATCAAAAACTTTCAGTTCTAAAAGATTTGTACCACAATACTTACAATAGTATCTAAAGTTCAAAATCCGTGAAGCCAATTAGGCCATTGGTGAATCCTTTAGGCTCGCAAGCTCATATTACGGCTATTCTTGTTTCATGAAATGACAGGAAGATAAATTTCTTCTTGAAATCAAAACCAACATGAAACTTTTACCTTATTTGTGCTGTTTGCTGGCCTTTTCGACGCTTTTCGGACAAGAGGTGAACTTTACCGCAATTGCCGTTTCAGGTCGGTCAATTCAGTTTTTTGATGCCTCTAGCTCCGAAATTGAAATTACGTCTTGGAACTGGACTTTCGGCGATGGGTCAACCGCAACCGAACAAAACCCTGTACATGAATTCCAGTCCGATGGAACCTTTACGGTATGTTTGACTATCAACCAAGTGTTAAAGACCTGTAAAGAAAACGTATTCCATATTATTGAAAACCGCCTCAGAATTCAGTTTGATGACACAATTTGGCCCAACGGCGATATCACCAAACTATCCTCCCCTTTTGGACCTCGAATCAAAGATTCTGAATCGCGCTATGATTTTCATCGCGGTATTGATATTCCTGGAAATATTGGGGACCCCATCGTAAACATTGCGGATGGGATAGTACGACAAGCGGCGGTAGAGGGAGACCCTGAAAACAATTTCAGTTCAACTGTAGTGGTGATTGAACATCAAATGGATACCCCAATTTTGTTCCAAGGGATTCTCATTTCGAAATACTTTTCGATTTCATCACATCTAAACAGTATCGCGGCTGGAATTGAACCCGGAGTGCCAATAAAAAAAGGTCAGCTCTTTGGAACAATTGGTGAAAGTGGGGAAACTAACTTTCCGCTCAACCATTTTGAAATTCGACTTGTCGTGATTTGCTCTAGAGAATCCCAACGTAATGGTGGCTGTTCACAGTCAACGCCTTTTGCAGAACCTACTGACCCACATGTGAATCCGTTACTTTTTTTGGATTACAAGGCTTTCAACAAAGACGCTTTGACCTATGAGGTTGTAGACGAAAATCCATTGACCATAAAGGTAATTTCCGATAGACCAGAATTGGATTTCAATGAACTTTTGGTTAGCAAGGATTCCGAAATCACCAAAATCAATTTTGATGAAAGAAGTGGTATCGATATGAATGACATCGACAACCCAGAATTCAATGGAGTGCTTATTGCTCCTAGTCGGTACACAAGTTCTGGAGGAGAAAACTACGAGATAACGTTCACTTTATTGGATTTGGATGACTTCGACCAAATTCAGGTCAAGGATATTTGGGGGCAAACCACAACTGTTGATATTGAACCCGAAATACCCGAAGAAAAAAGTTTTATCCTTCCTTATCCAAATCCCACGCAAGATGTATTGAATTTCAATGATGCTGAGCTTAGTGGAACGTATTGGGTTTTTGACACATCGGGCCAACTGGTTCTAAAAGGAAATTTGGCTTCCGAAATCAATCTGGAACAACTCGCTTCTGGGCTTTATTACCTGAAACTCAAAACGAAACCAGAAGGCAAATTGAGGTTTTACAAAATCTTGAAGGAATAACTGTCAGAAAGAAGACAGCTTCTCTCCCAATACATTGAGGTCCAGACCACCATAGTTTCCAGAACTCATCATTAAGAGCACTGAATTGTCAAACTCAAGGCCAAAAAGGGCTTCGTGCAAGCTTTCTGGAGTAGTGAAAACCTTAATATTCGGATGAGAAATCGCTTTTTCAATATCCTCAGGTGCTACTGGCGGAAGTCCTTTAATCTGCAAAGCTTTAGGAGAATAAAACACCAGCGCTTCATCTACGGCATCCAAACTCCCTTTATATTCTTTCAAAAACTCCGCATTCAAACTACTATACGTGTGCAATTCGAGGCACCCTATGAGCTTTTTATTGGGATACTGCTGTTTAACCGCTTTGCTGGTAGCGGTTACTTTACTTGGGGAATGGGCAAAATCCTTGAAAAGTAATGTACTCTTTCCTTCGGCTATTTTTTCCAATCGTTTGGAGGCCCCAGAGAATGAAGCAATCGCCTCGTAAAAATCGGCTTCGTCCACACCTAGTTGTTGACATATCCATTTTGCCCCAGCTATATTATTTAGATTATGTTTTCCGAAAACCTCAATTGGAACTTCCCCTTCAGGGGTGTCTAGATAGGTAACGCCATTCATAATGGTATGTTCTGGAGTAGCATAGGCAAACTTACGGATGGTATGCTCCGATTGCTCCACAAGGTTTTTGACTGCTTCGTCTTCGGTATTGTAGGTAATACTTCCACCTTTTACAATACTTTCGATAAATAGCTTAAACTGCTCTTCATAATTTTCATAGGTAGGGAAGACATTAATGTGGTCCCAAGCAATTCCGCTCAACAAAGCAATATTGGGTTGATACAAGTGGAATTTAGGTCTACGGTCCAAGGCAGAAGAGAGATACTCATCTCCTTCCAAAACGATAAAATCATTTTCTTCGGTCAGATGCACCATTCGGTCAAATCCCTCCAATTGGGCACCAACCATATAATCCACAGCAATATCGTTGTACTGCAATACATGAAGAATCATGGAGGTAATGGTCGTTTTGCCGTGACTTCCTCCAATCACCACACGAGTTTTAAATTTGGATTGTTCGTACAGAAATTCAGGATAAGAGTAGATTTTCAGTCCTAATTCTTGGGCCTTCGCCAATTCAGGATTATCGGCTTTCGCGTGCATTCCTAGAATAATGGCATCCAAACCCTCATGAATACGTTCTGGATTCCAGCCGAACGTTTCAGGAAGTAATCCTTGGGCGGCCAATCTACTTTTTGAGGGTTCAAAAATAACGTCATCACTTCCCGTGACTTCGTACCCCTTGTGAGCTAAAGCAAGTGCCAGATTGTGCATAGCACTTCCGCCAATAGCGATAAAATGAACTTTCATGAACACAAATATTTGCCAAAAATAGAGATTGCACTTCCAACCGCCAGTCTAAAACGATGATTAATTTTTATCTTCGGAGCAAACAGTGAAACATGAACCTCTCTGAAGTAAAAACAAAAGAAATCATGCCGGGTTACCACGGAAAAATGGTGCATTCTGAATCCATGACGTGGGCATTTTGGGATGTAGAAGACCAGGCTGAAGTTCCTGAACATCACCATCCGCACGAGCAAATTATGCACGTAATTGAGGGCTCTTTTGAGTTTACGCTAGATGGCAACACCCAAACTTATGGTCCAGGCGATGTGGTCATTATTCCTTCCAATGTTCCTCACAGTGGAAAAGCGTTGACCCCTTGTAGGTTGATGGACATATTCAGTCCAGCCCGGGAAGAATATCGCTAACCTTAATTTTTCTAGAAATGAAGATTGACTTATCTGGTAAAAACGCCTTGGTAGGCGGAAGCACTAGCGGTATTGGTTTGGCCATTGCCCAACAATTAGCCGAAAGTGGCGCAAAGGTTACCCTCCTATCCCGAACCGAGGAAAAGCTACAAAAGGTGGTTTCCAGTTTACCAACCCCTACCGGGCAAATGCATCAGTACCTTGCAGTGGATTTTTCTGATTTTGCGTCCTTTTCTGAACGGATAAAGGAATTTTTCAAGGAAAATACCATAGATATTTTGGTCAACAATACCCAAGGCCCTCCTGCCGGAGGAGCGCTAGAGCAGTCCGTGGATGCCTATCAAAATGCTTTTGATTTATTGTTCAAATCGGTTGCGCTTACCACAGAGTTGGCCCTAAAGCATATGATGCGACAAAAATGGGGTCGGGTTATCACAGTATCGTCCATAAGCATCAAAGAACCTTTGAACTATTTGGCACTGTCCAACTCCATTCGGTCGGCTGTTGTGGCTTGGGCCAAAAGCCTAGCTTATGATGTGGCACCTCGTGGTATTACGGTAAACAATGTTTTGACTGGCTACTTTGATACGGACCGTATCGCTCAACTAAATGCAACAAAGGCAGAGAAAATGGGTGTGGAAGCCAGTGAAGTTCGAAAAACGATGGAAGAACAAGTCCCAATGAAACGAATTGGGGACCCTGCCGAGTTAGCGTATTTAGAGACAATTTTGGCTTCTGAAAAGTCGGCTTACATCACTGGAACCAATATTCCTATTGATGGAGGATTGTTGAAATCCATGTAAGCCTAAAGGCTCATTTTATCTTTGAAAATATAGGATTGGCGACGGGAAACTTCCCACTCGTCGCCATTATTCATTTTCAAATATAGCTTGCCATTTAACCATGGAAAAAAATCCTGAATGTTGTTGGAATTTACGATTTGTTG
>CALBPG010000252.1 GCA_937899065.1 uncultured Allomuricauda sp. | reverse complement strand
AAAATTACCGTCTTGGTTAAGGTCTTCCTCTTCATCACCCACGCCATTGCCGTTGGTGTCCCAACAACTGATACCATCTGTACCGTTGGTGCCATTGGTTCCTTGGCAGTCTTGGGCATCAAAGTTGCCATCTTGGTTGATGTCTTCTTCAGGGTCGGCCGCGCCATTGCCGTTGGTGTCCCAGCAGCTTAAACCATCTGTACCGTCGACGCCGTTGCCTCCATTGGCGCCATTCGCCCCGGTACAGTCAAGGGCGTTAAAATTACCGTCTTGGTTAAGGTCCTCTTCGGGGTCTGCATTTCCATTGTTGTTGGCGTCCCAACAGCTCAAGCCATCAGCACCGGGCAATCCGTTCTGGCCGTCTTCCCCGTCAGAACAGGAAGCTACCAACAGCAAGGCACCCCCAAGGATTGCATAACATAGTTTTTGAAATTTCATCGCGAAAAATTTTAGATTTAATGCGGGAAACTAGCTATTCCGCTTACGGGCTTGGTAAGTGAATTGATTGTTGACCCTTTTGGATTCAGGGAACTGCTGTTTGAGTTGATGAGAAAAGAACCTGAACCCCCGCCTGAAGGTCGGGCAGGAAATTCATGGTGACAGAAAGCGTTCATGCTGAATTGCTTACGGCATCTTACGTTTCCATTCTGCTATTGATAAAGGACTTCGACTGCGCTCAGCTTGACAGAACGAGGGTCATGCTGAACTTGATTCAGCATCTTGGGCTTGTTGGAGAGAGACCCTGAATCGAGTTAAGGGTGACGAAAAAAAGATGATGTCTACTAGTTGAAAGCGACCTTCACCAACTGCTTTTTAGTACCACGCTTGGCGTAAAACAGCATATTGTCTTCCGAAGGGTTTTTCAACGGCATGGAGACCATTAAAGGTAGACGGGCTTCTTTGTCGTCAATGATTTTCTCGAACTCCATTTTACCTTCTTTGTCCAGGGCAATCAAAAAGACGTTTCGGTTTCGGCTAAGCCCTTGCTTGAAAATCAATCGCTCGTTGTTGACCAATTGCGGGTTTTCAGCCGCGGTACAAATGAAGAAATAGGTGTTGCCATCTTTTACAAAAGAACTGTACGAAGCGTACGCCCCATCACCTTGGGTAACTTCGGTCTTATTAATGTTTCTCACCCAGACCATATCGCCAGAGGCATCTAATTTGGCGCTCACAATATCGTTGTGGTGGTATCGGGTTACATGAACCCTTTGACCCATTCCAGTGGACTGCATGCTTTCCGAAACAAAGTACTCTTCAGCGTTGAACATGATTTCACCTTGGGAACCTATTTCCACATTTTTGAAAACGAGGTTTTTGATTTCCTTATCATCCTCTCGACCGAACTTATCTTGCATGAATTGCTGCGAGAAAGGGCTGTATTTTTTAGTTTGGACTTCAAGTGTATTCGGGTCCAACTCGAAAAAACCAATACCATTGTATCGATTATCTCGACGATCGGCATAAAAGCCTGTACAGCCCAGTCTTTCTTTAGTTAAAATCGGATAAAGGCTTTCGGAATACTTTCCAGGATCATCAAAACGCTGGGTGAGACTGCTTTGGCCGTCCAATTTGATGAGTTCGTATTGGAATTTTCGTTCATCTACGCGAAAACGTTTCTTTTTGAAATACGCTTTACCAATAATATAGGCGGAACTCAAATCGCTGGAAATTGCCAGATTTTCAAAAGCATAATTTTTCTCTTCTACACTTTCGGAAAAATCGTATTCCCACTTTTTGCTCAAATCGGTTCCGTAAAGGTGAATGAGATGCTTGTTGGATTTTCCTTTTTTGTGATGGGTACTGATAATGAAACCTGTCTTTTCTTTATTGAAAAGAATGGCCGTAGTGAACCCTCTGGAAAAATCACGGTTGTAATAGTTTTTTCCCACAGGGTTTCGAACTTCTTCGGATTGAATCGACACTAATTTTTTAGGTCGAAAATTAAAATCAATGATTGGACTGCTATGCACCCAATATTCATATCGACTGCTGGTATAATTGTATTCTAAAAACAACAAATTCAATTGCCCATTCTTCAAAAAACCTGCAATGAAATCCTTGTTGCGCAATTTATAGTTGTATTCATCCACCAAATTCAAGTCTTTATCATAATGTTCGATAAAGTACCCCTTAGGTCTTAGCACAAGTCCCTGGAAATAGGCGCGCACCAAAATGTAGCCGCCATTACCATCGTTGTCAATCGTCAATAAATTGGAATAGCGATACCGGTCATTGAATTTTTTACCAAAATCATAGGAAATAGGCATGTTTTGCGCGGTACTTACCAGCGCAACCAATAAAAACAGTAGGAGTATAGGTCTTTTCATGGGGTTCGATTGGTCGATGAACGACTACGAACCGGGGAAATCTGCTTTTCGTTTTTCCAAAAATGCCGTGGTACCTTCTTTGAAATCTTTGGTACCAAAGCACGTTCCAAACGCATTGATTTCGACCTGATAGCCGTCAACATCATAGCTATAACCAGCATTTACGGCATTTATTGCATGTTTTATGGCCACACTGGAATTATTCGATATCCTGCTTGCCAGCTTTTTGCAGGTTGGTAATAACTCTTCTAAGGTTACCACATGGTTTACCAAACCATAAGACAGTGCTTTTTGGGCATCAATCATCCCTGCCGTCATGATGATTTCCATGGCGCGACCTTTGCCTACTAGTTGAGGCAAGCGTTGTGTACCGCCATAACCCGGGATTACGCCAAGTGAGACTTCAGGCAAACCCATTTTGGCGTTTTCACTGGCCACTCGAAAATGACATGACATGGCCAATTCCAGTCCACCACCAAGCGCAAATCCATTTACTGCAGCAATTACGGGCGTACCCATCTTTTCCACGGCATCAAAAAGTTCGTTTTGCCCTTGGGCGGCCAAGGTTCGCCCTTGCTCCACCGAAAAACTGGCGAACTCAGAGATATCAGCCCCGGCAACAAAGGCTTTTTCACCTACACCGGTCAAAAGAATCACCTTGATGTTGGCGTCTTCATCCAACTCCTGAAATGCGTTTGACAGTTCTGCAATGGTTTGTCGGTTGAGGGCATTCAATTTTTTGGGGCGATTAATGAAGACCGTAGCCAAATGGTTTTCTTCTTCAATGTAGATGTTTTCGTAGTCCATGAATTTGTATTTAAACTGCTTTGACTTCTTTTGGAAATTTAACGGTGAACACGGTTCCTTTACCCACTTGACTCGTAAAATCAATGGTGCCGTGATAATTTTCGACAATATTTTTTACCATGCCCAGGCCAAGGCCCATACCGCTGGTTTTGGTGGTGAACTTGGGTTCAAAAATCTTCTCTTTAACCTCATCAGCAATCCCAACACCGTTATCGGCCACTGAAATCTTGACTTGGCTCCCTTCAGACGCCACGGTTACCAAAATTCTTGGGGATTGCACTTCATTCATGGCCTGGATGGCATTTTTGACCAAGTTGGTAATAACTCGTATCAATTGGGTGCGGTCGAGTTTCACCACAATTTCTTCTTCATCCGTAATGAAGTGAATATAATTTTCATTGAATATGTCCAACGCCAACTTCACAATGTTCACCACGTTCAAGGTTTCATTTTGTTGCGCCGGCATTTTGGCAAAATTGGAGAACGCCGAAGCAATATTGCTCATAGTGTCGATTTGCTGGATGAGCGTGTTTGAAAACTCCTTTACTTTTTCTTGGGCATCATCCGATTCAGGATTGAATTTACGTTCAAAACTTTGAACGGAGAGTCGCATCGGCGTCAAGGGATTCTTGATTTCGTGAGCTACTTGTTTAGCCATTTCGCGCCACGCTTGTTCGCGTTCACTTCGGGCCAGTTTTGTGGCACTTTCTTCCAATTCGTCAATCTTGCTATTATACGAATCGACTAAAGCTCGAATCTCTTCACTTGGATTGTCTATTTGGATTTTCTCGTTACGTCGCGTCAAATCCGTTTGGTTCATTTTATCCGAAATCGTCTGTAATGAACGGGTAATGTATTTAGAGATAAAGTAGGCCAAAATTATGGCGCTCAGCAACATGATAAGGTATACTCCTGCCAAGCGGAACAGAAATTCCCGTAACTCCATATTGCTGAAGGAATTGTCTTCATAATACGGCAAGTTCATGATACCAATTGGTTTAAACTTGCTGTCATTAATGTAGGTATACGATGCCTGATACTTGCCTCCGGCCGCAGTTTTCTTCTCTACGTAACGACTATTTCCGCTATCCAATAAATTGTTCAGCACGGATGCATCCAAACAATTTGAGATGGAGTCTGCCTCAAAACTTGGTCGTGAGCTCTTCACCAAGGTGCCATCCAAATCATAAATATTGAAAGGGACGTTCTGGACATCTGCAATCTTGTAAATCTCCTCCATGAAAATATACTCCAAGTTTTCTGGAGTTTCTGGATACGTCGTTTCACGGAGGACGTAGGAGATACTTTGTAGGATTTGTTCTTCTTTTCGCTCTAGTCGGTTTTGGTGATAGTCCCTGCTTTGTTCACGATATTGGTAGATGGTTACCCCAGCGATCAATACTGAAGCAATGAGCACCAACAGAATCATGGTGATAAATATCCGCGACCGAAGGGATAGTTTTTTAAACAACTTTGGAGCTTTCTCGTAAAATTAAGCAATAATCACACCATTCTTGGGTACTGTTCCAAACACAAAAGTCAGGCATTTGGGTTTTTGTCTCGGATGCGTTTGTATAGGCGGATGCCAAGCATGAGCAAAATGGCTAGCGTAAAAATGCCAACTACTCCATAAATCCAGTTGAAGGCATTTTTTAAAATCACCAAAAAAACCACGGCGAACAAAACTAGTGTCGCTATTTCGTTCCAAATACGCATGAATCGAGAGGTATACTTGACCTCATCACGCTGTAATTGTTTGAAAATTTGATGACATTTTAGATGGTACCCAATCAAAAGCAGTACAAAACCCAATTTTACATGCATCCACGGTTGGCTCAACCAGGCTGGAATAATGACCAACAGCCAAATGGCAAAAATGGTACAAAGAATGGCCGAGGGCCATGTGATGATGAACCAAAGTCGTTTAGTCATCAATTTTAATTGTGTCGTCAAAATCTCTTTATCCGGCGAAGGCTTGTGGGATGCTTCAATGTGGTAAATGAACAGCCGTGGAATGTAGAACAACCCAGCAAACCAGGTCACCACGAAAATGAGGTGTAAGGATTTGATGTAGTCGTAATAGTTCGCCATTACCCGCAAAGGTAAAGGGTAAAGAACTCATTTCATATCAATGACCTTCTTTACCCTTTATCCATAATGGATTTGAATTACTCTTCAACCGACAAATAATCCAATCTTAATTGATTGAATTCGGTATTGAACGCTTCAATTTCCTTGTCAATCATGGTGTCGAATTTGGTCAACTCACTTTTGATTTTTCCAGAAAGCTCATTTTTCACCGCGATGTCTTGCTCCGTAGGTGGGAAATCATCAATGGAAACCAAACTGCTCAAATGCGCTAGCTTATTCGTCAACCGAATGGGAAAATTCAAAGGATCTTGATTACTTCTGTTTTTTGTCTGATACAGCGCCTTTTCGATAGCACCAAAGCCTTCTTTCATGGTTTTGGCCTTTTCCACTAAGCTCTTGGTTTGCTCATTGTCCTTGTATTGCTTCATGAAAGCATCCAACTTGGTATTTATTTTTCGGATTTTTTTTATGGATTGATGCGCTTTGTCCACAGTTTCATTGATATCCGAAATGAAATCATACTGCTTTTGCATGTCTGCTACGGAAACCTCTGCTCTAGGGTCGGGCAAAATCTTGAAGGTTTCAGATTGGTCGCTTCCATTCACGTTTAAGGCAACTTTATAACTACCCGGAACGGCTTTTGCACCATTTAAATTAGCCCACCATAAAATCATGCCTTTCAGTTTTACGGCTCCCTTACCGCGAGTATCCCAAACATGGATGTTTCCTCCTTTTTTGATACCGATAAGTTTATTTTTCTTTTCCTTGGCATGGGTGCTATACTTGGCCAACGTATCTCCTTGCATCGACAAATAGGTCAATTGGACGGTATCCTTTTCTTTATCGAAGCCTTTTAAATAGTAATGGGTCACTACGCCATTAGGATGGTTTTGTCCTTCGGTTTTCGAAGGTTTTTTGGCCGCACGTCCTTTGGTCCGATAGCTGTCTTTCGGCTGGAACAAAACTGCATTCGAAGCTTTTTGGGAAGCTTCCAACTGGTGCAATACCGTTAAGTCATCAATCACCCAAACGCTTCGTCCTTGGGTAGCCACCACGAGGTTATTGTCTTTCAACGCCAAATCCGTAACAGGTACAATCGGAAGGTTTAGTTGGAACTTTTGCCAGCTACTACCATCATTAAATGAAACATACATTCCTGTCTCCGTTCCAGCATATAATAACCCTTTCCGTTTTGGGTCTTCACGCAGTACTCGCGTAAAATGTTCAGCGTTAATTCCATTGGTGATTTTGGTCCACGTTTTTCCGTAGTCTGTGGTTTTGTACAAATAGGGTTTGAAATCTCCCAGTTTATAGCGTGTTGCGGCTACGTAACATGTGCCTTCGTCAAATGCGGAAGGTTCAATACTATTGATCATGCTCCATTCAGGAAGACCGGCAGGAGTAATATTATCCCAATTTTGACCGCAATCCTTTGTAATATGAATGAGTCCATCATCACTACCCACCCATAACAAGCCTTCTTTCAAAGGACTTTCGTTTGCCGCGAAAATGGTGCAGTAATATTCAACTCCAGTATTGTCTTGAGTTATGGGCCCTCCGCTCGATACCAATCGAGAGGGGTCGTTACGCGTCAAATCATCACTTAACAACTTCCAACTTTGACCTTCATTGGTGCTCAAATGCACATGATTGGATAAGGTGTAGAGCTTTTTCGGTTCGTGTTTTCTGAAAATGATGGGAAAATTCCATTGGAAACGGTATTTCATTCCTTCGGCGCCATACCCCATTGGATTATCGGGCCAAACATTGATTCCGCGAACCGTCTTGTTCTCATGATTTACCCTAGTCAAGAAACCACCATAACTCCCTCCGTACACAATGTCGTTATTGGTAGGGTCAATGGCGATATGAGCACTTTCGCCGCCAGCGGTAGGCTCCCAATCATCTTCATCGATAGACCCGCCGTCACTGCGATGTTTAATGCGAATGGTACTGTTATCTTGTTGCGCAACATAAATGCGATAGGGAAAAGCATTATCGGTAGTGACCCGATAAAACTGAGCGGTAGGTTGATTATAGTAGGTACTCCAAGTTTCCCCACCATCATAACTTATCTGGGCTCCCCCGTCATCTCCAATAATCATCCGATTGGAGTTCTCAGGTGCAATCCACAAATCGTGATGATCTCCGTGTGGGGCGTTAAAGGTTTTGAAAGTTTTACCCCCATCCGTACTTTGGTGGTAACGTACATTGAGCACATATACTTTATCCGCATCTTCAGTATCCGCATAAACTCGAGTGTAATACCAAGCCCGCTGGCGCAATTTTCTTTCTTTATTGACTTGTGTCCATTTTGTGCCACCATCATCTGAGCGATACAGTCCGCCCTTTTCCTTGTTTTCAACAATGGCCCAAACCCTATCGGAATTAACCGGGGAAACCGTTACGCCAATAATTCCCAGTGTGTCTTTTGGAAAACCTTCGTTCTTAGAGATCTCTTTCCAAGTTTCTCCACTATCCATACTTTTCCAAAGTGCAGAACCGTCACCGCCACTGCTAAGGCTATAAGGTGTTCGTTGTACTCGCCAAGTGGAAGCGTACAAAATTCGCGGATTATTGGGGTCTAAAGTAAGGTCAACTGCTCCCGCTTGGTCATTTACAAAGAGAACTTTCTTCCAGTTTTTACCTCCATCAGTACTTTTATAGATACCTCGTTCTTGGGTAGGTTTATAAATATTCCCCATTACAGCAGCATACACAATATCGTGGTTGGTAGGGTGGACTTTTATTCTTGGAATGTGTCGGCTTTTTTCAAGACCCATTTGCGTCCAAGTCTTTCCGGCATCAACGGTCTTCCAAATACCATAACCAGAGGAAACATTTCCTCGTACGGTTTTCTCTCCGCCTCCAACGTAAATCACATTTGGGTCGCTCTTGGCTACTTCGACCGAACCAATACTTCCTCCAAAAAAGCCATCAGAAATATTACCCCAACTGCGTCCACCATCAGTCGTTTTCCAAACACCACCGCCAGTCGCTCCAAAATAAAAGAGGTTGGGTTCACCAGGCACACCTGTAACCGCAGCGGAACGCCCTCCCCGGAAGGGTCCTACCAAACGATAGCTCAAACTGGAATAAAGTTCTTCAGGATACTCTGGTGAAGGTGAAGTGTTTTTTCTACGTTGTGCCTCGGTAGACCAAGGCATAAGAACCAAAACCAGCAATATCAAGCTGGCCTTTAATAGGCGTATTTTCATTTTCTTCTGTGTTGAATTAGTCGAATCTAAATTTAGGGAAAATAGGGCACTGGCTCCAACTCGTTTGGTAAAAGTTTCGGGCAATTCGAAAACAGACTCATGGACTTTAACACCCTTGTATGGAAACGATATTTACTTTTGTAACATATTGATTTTAATGCCGTTTACTCCCTTTTTTGAGAGAGACACAACATATCTTTCATTAAATTCGGCTAGTACCCTACTTTTGAATGTTATGCAGAACTTAAGTTTTAGCCTTCCTTTTTCAAGACGATTGTCCCTCTTGCTAACAATGCTTTTATGCAATGGTTTTGCTTTGTTTGCTCAGAAGTCGGCGCCTATCGCAACGGATGACACCTACCAAGTTGGTGTTAATGCAACCTTGGTCGTAAACGCTGGAAATGGCCTATTAGCCAATGATTCAGATGCCAATGGAAACAACACCATGAGCGTTCGAACCACCGCGGTGACAGCTCCAACTTCAGGGGTAGTAACTTTAAATGCAGATGGAAGTTTTACTTACGTGCCCAATACCGGGTATGTTGGCCCAGATTCGTTTACGTATCAGGTTTGCGATGATGGAACACCGAGCGTACTGGTTTCACGTTTCGATTTTGATACCGCTACCATAACTGATGCCTCCATAGGCCCAGATGCCACCTCAGTAAATTCAAATGCAGCTCAAATTGGTTGCGGAATTCATTTTCCCTCAGGAGCTGGAGGTTCAACCGGTTTTGACATTGTGGTTCCAAATGCTACTGGAATCTTTGATTTTACCAGCTTTACCATATCCTTTGAATACCAGGATCAAGAAAGTACTGCGGATATCGTTACGGCAGGAAATTTCAGAATCTACCATATCACTGGAAACGAAATGGGCATTCGTGCCACGGTTATCAACAGCACAACCGGTCTTCCAGAAGAATTCGTTATTACTTTAGGAAGTTTTGTGAGTGGAAATAATCCATACACCGTGGGCTATAATGAAATCACTGGCGAGGTTACCTATACCTCAAATGGCACTACGACTACGTTTGCTTTCGCACCGCCGAACTCACCCCTCGATACTTCTTTGGCCACCGATGTTATTATTGGTCGCTTTATGGATGGAAGTGGTTCTTCACTACCTTCCCTGTGTAGTATGGAATTTGTGGATGATAGTGTGCTCTGTGATACGGGTGATGTTAGCGTATCGGTAATTTCCAATGTTATCACCAACCGAAATATCACCTATCGGGTTAGACCAAACTAAAGTTCATTTTGCTCAGGTGCGTATTTGTGTTCCAATAGGGACTCGAAACTGACAAAATTCAGAGCTTTTGCATGGGTGCCCTCCAAAATAACCGGTGGCGCCAGTCCTTCAATAAAAGCTTCCTTCCATCTAGAAACACATAAACACCATTTGTCCCCTGCTTTCAATCCCGGGAACTGAAAATAAGGAAGTGGTGTTATCAAGTCATTTCCACGATTCCGCGTGAAACGTAAAAACTCATCCGTCATAATGGCGCATACCACATGGGTTCCAATGTCTTCCGCCCCAGTTTTGCAAAACCCATCGCGATAATACCCTGTTTTCGGTTCAAAACAACAAGCTTTGAGTTCAGTTCCTAAAACATTCTTTTCTCCCATAAGCTAAAAATAGCATTTCACATACCAATTGTAACATTGTTAAAGGTTTTTGTACCAATGGAATGCATCCCTATTGCATTTTTTTTAGCTTTAAGAGCAAAACTTAAAAACACTATACCCATGGATATTTTTGGAAAAATCAAGGAAAAACTCAGTAATGAGTTTATAGATATTGTCGAGTGGCTGGACTATACCGACGATACCATTGCCCATCGTTTTGAACGCTACCAAAACGAAATCAAAAACGGGGCGAAGCTCATTGTCCGTGAAGGACAGACCGCTGTGTTTGTGAACGAAGGCCAATTGGCTGATGTTTTCACGCCAGGAACGTATGAACTTACCACACAAAACCTTCCTATTTTGGCCACTTTAAAAGGATGGAAATATGGTTTCAACTCTCCTTTTAAAGCAGAGGTTTATTTTGTAAACACCCATTTGTTTACCGATGAAAAATGGGGCACAAAAAGCCCTATCACTTTAAGTGATGAACGTTTCGGACTAGTCGAGATTCGTGCTTTCGGAACGTATGCTTTTCGGATTTCTGACGCAGGTAAATTCATTATCGATATCGTAGGGACGGACAATAATTTCACGAACTACGAAATCAATGAACATCTAAAGAGTTTGATTGCTACACGCTTCACAGATACCGTGGGGGAAGCCAACCTTCCGATAGAATTATATGCTGCGAACACTTCCGAATTGTCAGAAACCTGCAAAGAGGTGATGGGACCCGAATTTGAAAGTGTAGGCATTTCCTTGGAAAAATTCTACATCGAAAATGTTTCCATGCCAGAGGATTTGAAAAAGGAAATTTTCGAGTACAGTCGCATCGACAAATTGGACCTGGATAAATTGACCAAATTCAAAACCGCCAAGGCTATCGAGGCAGCTGCAAAAAATGAAGGCGGCACAGCAGGAGCTGGTATGGGCATGGGTATGGGCTTTGTACTTGCTCAACAAATGGGAGGATTGATGAATCCGCAAATGGGAACTGCGCCCCAAGTACAACAGACCAATGCCGCAGTACCGCCACCAATGCCGGTAGCGGTTCAATACTTTTATGCGGTGAATGGAGCACAACAAGGACCTGTTTCTTTTGAACAACTTCAAGCGCTTTTTGCAGGACGCACCATCAACCGAGATAGCTTGGTTTGGAAACAGGGTATGGACAATTGGACACCATTGAAAGAGGTAGCAGAACTCAAGTCGTTTTTAGGTGGAAATACCCCTCCACCCCTACCGAATTCGTAATCTGTTCGAAATAATCTACTCCGGACTCAGCTTTAGCTGTGCCACTTCACAGGACGTCAAAAAATGAAAAGGTTCCTGCATATGCGGGAGTAACAAGATGGATAGCCAAACCACTCAAAAAACTGAACTGAAGAAAGCCTGTTCCAATTGCGGTGCAGAGTTGAAATACAAACCGGGTACCACCTCGATTGTTTGTGAGTATTGTGGTCACCAGGAATCTATTGCCGTTGACGAAACGGGTTTTGAGGAGTTGGAATTGTATCCTTACCTACGGGAAATGGGTGGGCTAAAACACAGTGAGCAAATTAGCATGCTCCACTGTAAAAATTGCGGCGCTACCCAACATGTAGAAGAAAACTATAAATCCCTGCATTGCGTTTACTGTAATTCTCCTTTGGTGATTGAAGATGCCTATCAAGACGATTGGATACTACCTGGGGCTATTCTTCCTTTTCAAATTGACAAAAAACGTTCGCATCAAATCTTCCAAAAGTGGGTAAAGCGACTTTGGTTTGCTCCGAATAAATTGAAAAAAGCAGCACTGGACCCTCAATTTACCAAAGGACTATATCTACCGTATTGGACCTTTGATGCCCAGCTGTTCGCCACCTATTCCGGACGGAGGGGAGAGTACTATTATGAAACCAAAAGAGTACGAAACTCGCAAGGAAAAATGGTGTCGCAACGGGTTCGCAAGACGCGTTGGTATCCCGCTTCCGGACAAGTTTCCGGTTTTGTAGATGACACTTTGATTCAAGCGTCGCAACAACGAAAAGGTCGAGTGCCTACTAAAGTTGCGCATTGGAATTTGAAACTGCTCCAACCGTTTAACAGTAGCTTTTTGACTGGTTTTGTAACTGAGAAGTACACCATTCCGCTAAACCAAGGACATTTACAATCCAAGGAGGTTGCCCATGGTATTGCCAAACGATGGTGCCGACAAGACATTGGTGGCGATACGCAAAGGGTCACCCAAATGGATATGCAATTGAGCGAAGAAACCTTTAAGCATATTCTTCTTCCAGTATACGTTAGTGCCTATCGCTTTAATGGAAAGGAGTATAGTTTTTTCGTAAACGGAGAAAACGGAACAATTTCCGGAACGCGCCCCTATAGTGCCTGGAAAATTTTCCTAACTGTGCTTTTTGGACTTTTACTCATTGGTACTTTTATATTTCTCGCAAAAACCCAAGGATGAACTACGAAACCTTAATGTACTGGCATCTGATCACGGTGGTCCCTTGTATTTTTCTTGGGGCCTATGGACTCTTAGCCAAAAAGGGCACCCCTATCCATAAAACTTTGGGCAAAATCTATATGGTTCTAATGTTGATTACTGCGCTACTCACCCTTTTTATGCCTGCCGATGTTGGGGGAAGATTCCTCAATCATTTTGGTTGGATTCACCTGTTCAGTTTTCTAACCATTTGGACGGTACCTACCGCATACACGGCCATCAAAAAAGGAAATGTGAAGGCCCATAAACGAAAAATGGTTTTGTTGTACCTCGGTGCCATTGGTATTGCTGGTGGATTTACCTTGGCGCCGGGACGATATTTGCATGAATTCTTTTTCGGATAACCGCTAGAACGTCGGCGACACCTTTTCCTATTATGGCTTTTTGTACCTTTTTTGAAATTCACTTCAAAAAACAAAATCATGAAAAAACTGAGTTGCCTTCTGCTATCAGGGCTCTTCTGCGCATGTACCTCTCAAGTTTCAAACGTTGACACATGGAATGTGGTATTAAAGACCAATAAGGATGGAGAAATCTTAAGGGGAAGTAAAGGTGCTTTAATGGATGCCATTCGCGGTGGGGCTGACATCAAAATTGGTTGGGGCGGAAAGCGAGAAGACCTCTCTATCGAACATTTGTCATCACCGATTTGGCTCGCCATTTTAAGCGAGGAAGAAGTCATGGCTCATCTTGACCCTCAAGTACTTTCTGGAATTGACTGGGAAAATCTAAACGCCAATTACAAAGACCCAGCGCTTTTACAACAGGAATGGCGCGTAGTTTTGACCACAAAAGGTGATTTTGACGCGGTTTGGTATGATAAAAAGGCTGACACCTTAATTCGAAGGTGGCCTCAAAAACATATCATGACTTGGTTTGCGAAAGGTTCTAATGAAAAAAAGGCTGATCCGCTCTTTAGTAAATCTTGAATTTGCTCTTACAAATCAAATTTTGTTCGGACGCTAGTTATCCAAAAACACCAAACACACGGGACTTGGAAAATCTATTTTATGCAGAAACTCCAGTGTTCCATTTTCTGAAACTCTTTTGAAGACGGAAATCGAATTGCTTCGCTCATTGGCGACCAACAAAAAGTTTCCGCTAGGGTCAATCGTAAAATTCCGGGGCCAGTCTCCTTGAACTGATGTTCGTTCCAAAAACTTGATTTTTCCGGTCGCTTTATCCACTGAAAAAGTAACGATAGTATTTTCGCCGCGATTGGACCCATATAAAAACCTTCCGTCCGCCGATAAGTGAATGTCCGCACAAGATTTTGCACCCTCCCAATCGGCAGCAATAGTGCTTTCCGTTTGGATGGGATTATAACTCCCTTCATCATCTTGTTCAAAAACGGTGATTGTGGCATTCAATTCATTGATTGCGTACAAGAATTTCTCAGCTTCGCTAAATACAAAATGACGCGGACCAGCCCCATCGGCTAGTTCGATGGAAGCTTGATGCGCTGGCTCCCAATCTTCACCCTTCATGGTATATCGTTTAATACCATCTAAACCTAAATCCGAGACGAATAATCCTCCCTCATTAAAATGGGTCTTGTGTACATGAGAAGTTTTCACACTGTCCAAAATTTTATGGTCTATCAACTGTCTTTTTCCCAAACGCCCATCACCTTCCAAATCGAAAACACTCAAGTTCCCACCAGTATAGTTTGAGATAGCCAATTGGTCTTCCCCAGATAATGCCACATGACACGGATGGGCACCTCCAGTTCCCATACTGTTCAGTTCCTCCAAAACCCCATCTTGAAGGGAAAACGCGGTAACACCTCCGCCCAAACTATCAAAATCAGCAGTCTCTTGTACCGCATATAAAAATCGGTGGTCTGAAGAAACGGCCAAAAAAGAGGGATTGGGTAAGTTGGCTAACAATAACGTGCTATCCAACTGACCCGTATTTGAATCAAAAGATACTTTGTAAATTCCTTCACTCGCTCCAGCGGTATACGTCCCAACGAACAAGGTGTAGTTTTTTGTCATAGTTTCTTTTTCTGAGCAACTTAGGGTCATCAACAAAAGCAAAATAAGGCCTGCGTACGAAAATCTCATCTCTATCAAGGTATTTGGCTGAAAGTAACAACTTAATTCGACAATTGAAGGTTCTTTGACCCCTTCTTAATATTTTTGGTTGGTGAGCAAGGAGGTCTTAATATTGGTATTGAGTAGCTTGGGGTTGTGTCAAGCCCTCTTCCTTTGTGTGTATTTATTCACTTTGAAAAAAGGGGAACGAAGTGCCAATATTTTACTGGCTTTGGTGATTCTGGGATTGACCATCCGCATCGGAAAATCTGTACTCAATGTCTATTTGGACCTTGAACCTTGGCAACGAAATTTAGGACTATCAGGTGTGCTTCTTACAGGTCCTAGTCTGTGGTTGTACGGTAAAGTATTGTTAGCGGGCGAAAAATGGAATTCAAAACATCTGAAGCATTTTTTTGTTTTTGCTTTGTTTGCTCTTTTCTCAGGATGGATTCCCAATAATGGTTCCCTAATTGGAGTTGTCGTGTACTGTTCCATTTTTGCTCATTTGGCGCTTTACCTTTTTCTTTCGTTCAGGATTTTTGCAAACCATCAAAAACAAGTGCATCCGCAAAAAGCGAATTGGTATCGCAACTTGGTTGTTGGAGTTGCCTTTTTATGGAGTTACTATATGGGGCACCTTTCTGGCATTTTCTCCTTTTACATCGGTGGCGCCCTGTCCTTCTCATTACTGATTTACATTTTCTCTTTTCTGTTTCTACAAAAACATGCTTTTCAATTGGGGAAGTACAATGCTTCCAAACTAGATTCAAACGCTTCGGAAGAAATTATGAAAAATTTGAAAGCGCTTTTTCAACGAGAAGAAGTCTACTTGGAAAGTACTTTGTCGTTGGAAAATGTCGCCAAGGAACTCAAGGTTACCCCCAGAATTCTTTCCCAAGCCATCAACCAAACCGAACAAACCAATTTTTCGGGTTTTGTGAACCATTACCGGATTGAAAAGGCAAAAAATCTATTGCAGCAGCCCAAATATCAAAAAGAAAAAATCGCTAGCGTAGCTTTTGACTGTGGTTTTGGCAACGTTACTTCCTTCAACTTAGCCTTCAAGGCACAAACCAAAAAAACGCCTTCGCAGTATCGAAATGCGTTCTTTAAAAACTAATTTTCGTTTTAAGATTCATGTTTTTAAAAGATTAATCCATCGGGTTAAAGCTTCTTTGCTTTGTAAAACGCCTGAAATGAAAAACGTTCTTTTTCTGGTTCTTATCCTATTATTGGGGTGCCAGACGCAACAAAAGGAATCTCCCAACCCTCATCATCCAGAAAAAAAGGTAGTGTTTGAGGGATTAAATCATCCGTGGAGTATTGCCTTTTTGTCGGAAGACGAAGCGCTTGTTTCCGAAAAAGATGGTGACCTGGTTAAAATCGATTTAGTTTCCAGGACCAAAACCATCCTTAAAGGTTTTCCCAAGGACCTGACCGATAGTATTCGAGCTTACAGCATTGGTGACAACTCAGGAATCTTTGAAGTGTTGTTAGACCCTGATTTCAAAAAAAACCAATGGGTTTATTTTTCTTATGCCGCCAAAAAGCATGGAGAGGGCCGAACCACCAAAGTGGTTAGAGCCCAATTGGAAAACGATTCGTTGGTCAACCATCAAACCCTATTGGTGGCCGAACCTTTTGCTCGAGAATATTTCCATTTCGGTGGAGGGATGCTGTTCGGACCTGATAGAAAATTGTACATCACCATTGGCGAACGTTTGTATTGGGAACGTGACAATCCACCTATGCCGAATGCACAAAATCCTAAAGACAAACGCGGTAAAATCTATCGTATTAATTCTGATGGAAGTATTCCTAAAGACAACCCTGATTTTGGAGAAGGAGCCATTCCGGTCATTTATGCCATGGGGATTCGTGCGGCCCAAGGACTAACAATACATCCAGAAACCAAAGCCATCTGGTTCTCTGAACATGGTACCATTCAAGGTGACGAAATCAACATGCTTTCCGCGGGTGCGAATTATGGTTGGCCCAACGTGACTTCTGGAAAGTTGCGAAGTCCCAATTACAAACCTCCAAAACTTCCTGGGGTTTCTTTTACTTCGCCGGTTTGGTTTTGGCCGCATACCGTTGCGCCAACTGGATTGACTTTTTACACTGGTGCGGACTTCCCCGATTGGAAAAACAACTTATTGGTTCCTGGGTTGTCTCGAGGAAGCTTATGGCGATTCCGTATTGAAAATGATACCGTAAAAAGTGCTGAAGAACTCTTCATTGATGATCGAGTGCGCATTCGAAAAGTGAGACAAAGTCCTCAAGGAAAGCTATACATCCTCACGGACGAAGACGACGGAAAACTGATTCAAATTATTCCAAAAACCTATTCAAATTCTCAATAAATGAAACAAATTCTTTTACTATCCATCTGCTGTTTGAGCCTTTCGCTACAGGCACAATCTGAAACTGAAGCCATTAAAGAAACCCTCAATAAATATTTAAGAGGCTCTTCTTACAGCGAACCTGAAACCATTCTCGAAGCCTTTTACGAAGAGGCGGATTTATTCCTGTACAAAGAAGGCGAAGATATTTTTCTTTGGACCCCACAGCAATATGCCACTGCCATGGGAAAACGAGAACAAGGAAAATACAATGGCCGGGAAGGTACCATACTTGCGGTTGATTACGCCAATAATATTGCAACGGCTAAGGCTGAAATCTACATCCCTAAAGCTAATTTGAGGTATATCGACTTATTTCTGCTCAAAAAACTGGATTGTCAATGGATAATCATTAGTAAAGCGGCGACCAAAAGCGAGGATTAACTATCCCTTAGGCACTTCTAGGGTTGATTTGATTTCTTTTCGTAGATAGTAGCCCGTAACTATTGTCGCCAATACATCTGCGATAGGAAAAGAAAGCCAAACCCCCAATTCACCGAAGAAATTGGGCAGCAGTAAAATCAGAGGGATGAAAAAGAAGCCTTGCCGAGTCAAGGTCAATAACAAAGCAGGAATCGCTTTTCCAATAGCTTGAAAATAGGCTGCGCCAATGAGTTGAAGGGCAATAATTGGCGTGGCTGCAAATACCCATCGAATCGCATTTGGAGTATTAGCCAATACAAACTGATTCATGGCCTGTTCATCCGCGCTTTGATGGGGTTGGTTACTTAAAAACAGCCCAGTTATCACATCTGGAAAAAGCATGAGGCCCAAAAATATCAATGACCCTAATACACAGGCGTACCAAACGGCTTTATTGATACTTTCTTTTACACGAGAGTAGTAAGCCGCTCCGTAGTTGAATCCAGCTATGGGTAAAAACCCTTGAGTAACTCCAAAAATGGGAAATAAAGCAAACATCAAAATACGACCTATAATGGCATAGACCGCTATCATTGCCTCACCTCCAAGGTTGAACAGGATGTTGTTCATCAATAAATAGGTGGAACTAACCACCGCTTGCCGAGACAAAGTCACAAAACCCAAAGAACCTATTTCTCTAAGAATGGAAGATTTAAATGCTAAATGACCCGTATTTATTTTTAACTCTGAAGGGCCATACAGAAAAAACAAGGCTACATAAACCGCAGATACGGCATAGGAAAGTGTAGTCGCCCAAGCTGCACCAGCCATACCCATATCCAAAACATAAATAAAGATATAGTCGGCCAGCAAATTGACCACGGAGGGTAAAATCAAACCAAACATGGCAAACTTTGGTTTACCTTCTGCGCGCATAACGTTGTTCCCCATCATGGTAAAACCCAATAAAGGAACTCCGTAAAGTATGATAATATAATAGACCCTAGCTACCGAAAAAATAGCACCCTTACCTCCAAAAAGCGGTATCAAACTATCCGTGTAGTATAGGCCAACCATCATCATGGTGGTGGTGACCAAAAGCGTCAATGAAATTTGGTTGCCAAAGGTTTTAAGCGCCTTTTCCTTTTGGTTGGCTCCAAGGGCTCGAGACAAAATACTGGAGCCTCCAACACCAATGGCCATTCCCAGGGCCGCTATAAAAAAGGTGATGGGCAGTACGACACTAATCGCCGCTATGGCAATGGACCCAATCCAGTTCCCAACGAAAATTGAGTCAACTAGCACATTCAATGACATTACCAGAATACCAATACCTGCAGGAACTGCTTGTTTCACGAGCAGTTTTCCGATGGGTTCAGTACCCAATTGGTCTGATAGTACTTTTGCCATGCCTGTATAAATTCCCTAGTGGTTTAATTCAAACTAGGGATTGTGGAAAAAGGGTCAAACGGGGAGTTCAGCTTTGGCTTCCCAAGCTGTTATCCATTTCGCCATTAAGGAAACCCAAGCATCACTATCATTCAAACAGGGAATGTGTTTGTAGTGTTCTCCTCCCGCTTCCTCAAATTCTTCTTTGCCTTCCATGGCGATTTCTTCCAGTGTTTCTAAACAATCACTTACAAAAGCTGGGGTAATGACAGCCAATCTTGTTTTACCTTCCTTCGCCAAGCGTTCAAACTCAAAATCAGTGTAAGGCTTCAACCACGGGTCACCGGCCAATCTGGATTGAAAAGAGGTGCTTACTTTTTCCTCAGGGAGATTCAGGTAATTCTTGACCAATTCGGTGGTATCGTAACACTGATGACGGTAACAGGTATGGTGTGCCACAGAGTTGACTTTGCAGCAGCTCCCATCAATCTTACAATGGAACTTGGTCGGGTCAGACTTTCGAATATGTCTTTCAGGAATCCCGTGATAAGAAAACAATACATGATCGTATTCAAAATCTTTTAGTCCTTCAGCAATACTCTCGGCCAATACTTTAATGTACTCTGGATTACTATAGAAAGCTGGCATGGTAGTCAAGTGCATGTTTGGGAAGTGCTTTTGTTGCACTTCCATCGTCTTTACCACCACGGTTTCGTAACTAGACATGGCATAATGCGGGTACAAAGGCACCAATAATACCTCATCAACCCCCTTTTCCTCAAGTTGTTTGAGTGCTTTTTGAATGCTCATGGTACCGTAACGCATCCCCAAGGCAACAGGCATGTCGATTTGCTGTTGCACCTTTTCCGCGAAGCGTTCTGAAATGATGATGAGCGGAGAACCTTCATCCCACCAGATTTTTGCATAAGCCTTTGCTGATTTTTTAGGACGCGTTTGCAAAATTATCCCGCGCACCAAAACATTCCGCAACCATTTGGGTACATCAATTACCCTTTCGTCCATCAAAAATTCATCGAGATACGGCTTAACGTCCTTAGGAGTAGGACTATCCGGTGATCCTAAATTCACCAACAAAACACCTTTCATAGCGGGAAAAATAAGTTTTTACTAGGGTGCAAAAATACTACTTGAAGCTGATTTAACATTTCAATACACCCATTAGTTTCCTTATAATTCCATAGATAACGCTAATTTCACCTAAAGAAATTATTTACCTATGCGATATGCTGTTTTCCTGTTACTATTTGTTTGGGGTATTGGTTCCATATCAGCACAGGTAGTCTATTCACAGGAAGATTCAGTTCGGTTTGAGGCAAAAATCCAAGAGCTGAAGTCTATCCGTGCGACGCACTTGGGGGATTCAATTGTCACGATAGGGAAAACGTTTTTAGGTACGTCTTACGTGGAAAAAACATTGGAAGTTGGCGAAACCGAGCAACTGGTTATAAACCTAAGAGGATTGGATTGCACCACTTTTGTGGAAAATGTCATAGCCTTCGGGACGCTGGTCAAAAGCGAAAAGTATGCTTTTGAAAATTTTACAAATGCACTACAAACTGTTCGCTATCGCGATGGCATGCTCAATGGCTATCCCTCTCGACTACATTACTTTACCGATTGGATTCGAAACAATGCCCAAAAGGGTTTGGTTAAAGACATCACAAATGAACTAGGTGGAGAAATGGTGTCAAAACCCATCAATTTTATGGGTACCCATCGTAAGTTATACCCTTTTCTGGCTTCAGATGAAAATCATAACGCCATTCTAGCGGTAGAAGCTGAATTGGCCGAGGAAGAACTATGCATTCTCCAACAACGAAAGAATGTGTAAAAAGACCAACTAATTCAATCTGGAGATATCTATGCTTTCGCAACTTCAATTAAAGGTTTAGATGTAACCCACACGGGATTAGCTATCGAAAAAGAAGGACGGATTCACCTACTGCACGCTTCGTCATCGGGTGAAGTGACCATTACCAAGGTGCCTTTGGTAGATTATCTGAAAAAAATAAAGCACAATACAGGAATTATAATTGCAAGACCCATATTCTAAAATACTAGGGTTTTACGTCCAAGCACCAAAGAATTCCTCCCAACAAATGTTTTTGAAAATCTGGCTCGTCAAAGCTTTCTTTGGTATGGCCTCCTCCTGTGTAGAAAGACCGCCCTCCGTCGAATTCGTGATACCACGCAATTGGATGGTTTTCGCCATTAGTCCCACCCTCATAGCTTGTTTCATCCAAGTTTAGCAAGACTTTCATTTTCGGATTCAGGTTTTTATAGTTGTACCACTCATCACTTCGTCGCCAAGTGCTGCCCAGGTGAACGGTTGACGGGTGGGTGTTGTTTAGCACATCTATTTTTGCATCACGAATGTTTGGGTTATTCGGATGACCATTAAAATAGCCTCCAACCAGCTTTCAAAACCAGGGCCAATCGTATTCGGTATCCGTTGCTGCATGAATCCCCATGAAACTTCCACCACCCTTGATATAGTTTTCAAAGGCAACCTGTTGTTCATCGTTCAATACGTCTTGGGTAGTGCTCAAAAAAACTACAAGCTGATAATTGGCCAAATTGGTTGCATTGAAATCTTCGGACGTTTCTGTCTGTAATACCACAAAACCGTTATCACGTCCGAGCTTTCGAAGGGTTTCCACTCCTTTTTCTATCGATTCATGACGATAACCAGCCGTTTTACTAAATACCAAAACAAATTTCGCGGGAACCACTTCTTCTGAAGTATCTTCTTCTATATTGGTTTGGGCATTGGAACAGCTCCACAAAACGAGCAACAACAGCGATAGGGTTAGGCGTTTCATAAGTTGATGTTAAGCGATGGAAGATAAATACTTTTTGGGGGTAGTCCCATACTTCTTTTTAAAAGAGGTTATAAAATGGCTTGCGGTGCTATAACCCACTTTTAACCCTACTTCATTGACATTATGCCTGCCGGTTTCGAGCATTTTTCGTGCAAACTCCATTTTGTAATCAAACAAAAAGCCAAAAACGGAATCCCCATAAATCTGTTTAAAGCCTTCTTTAAGCTTCTTTAGACTTAAACCGATTTCTTCCGAAAGCTGATTCAAAGTGGGCGGCTCAGCCATGCGAGCAATGATGATTTCCTTCGCCATTTTTATCTTCCTCACATTCTCTTCATCCGCCAGAAAAGGGCATTGTTCCAAATCTGCCTCGGGGGCTCTATTAAAATACAGGGAAATGAGTTCGTAAACCTTACCTTTTACGTACAATTCCTTCATAAAAGGATTCAAATTGTATTGCATCAACTGACTCAACACCACCGCGATGGAAGGCGAAACCATTTCTTGACCATAATATTTTTTCTCTCTAAACTCCTCGCTTAAAAAAGGAATGTACCCTGCCTCTTTTGAGAATAGGGAATGGAATTTTCGAATGGTCATAATCACGGACAACAGCCAAGTATTGGGCGAGACTATAGCATGGAGGGGCAAATCACGTTGGGTATTATAAAGCAGTAAGCTATTTTCTTCAGACACTTCGAGTTGATAACCGCCTTGGTTAAAAAGAAACTTTGAATTGCCCTTCAAACAAAAGTGAAATTGAATGAATGAACTATCAATCTCACGCTCGACAAGTGTTTCCTCCTCACTGTCATTTTGAATTTTAAGAACAAAAAAACCAGATTCTACCAAAACTTCCTCGTACGAACCTGTAGCGATACTTTTCATGAATGCAAATTAAAATTCTGCGAATGCAACTTTATTTAGAACTACTCTAAATTAACATATTTTTCTTTCAAAACTCCCTTTTTCATTGACAATCCTGGATTTTTTAGAAATCTGGCTTCGTCTGGAGCTTTATGCGGTATTAAAAGTTCCGCTAGCGTTATTTTATCAAATATACGGCTTCTATTTTTGTGCTGATCGATTGCCTTTCATGAGGAATACCAGTAATTCGAGAAATAGTTCGTTCTACGGTATTGGACTTAGCTACAAAAAAGCTGATGCCGATATTCGTGGAAAATTCAGTTTAGATGTCCCGGCTATCGACCAGATCATGGTCACTGCAAAAGCAGAAGGCTTGGACGGACTGCTCGCTATTTCTACCTGCAACAGAACTGAACTTTACGGTTTTGCGCAACATCCTTATCAGCTTATCAAAATGCTTTGTGACCAGACAGAAGGAACCGTTGAAGAATTCCAAGAGGTTGCTTACGTTCATAAAAACCATGATGCGATTACACATTTGTTTCGTGTAGGTACAGGACTAGACAGTCAAATTCTTGGTGATTTTGAGATTATCAGTCAAATCAAACAAGGGTTTTATCGGTCTAAAAAACATGGAATGACCCATCCCTTTCTGGAGCGTTTGTGCAATTCGGTGATTCAAGCCAGCAAACGTATCAAGAATGAAACACAGATTTCTTCGGGTGCCACTTCGGTAGCTTTTGCTTCCGTAAAGTATATTTTGGAGCACTACCCTAACGTTTCCGAGAAGAATATTTTGCTGTTCGGAACGGGAAAAATTGGGCGGAACACTTGCGAAAATCTCGTCAAACATTCTGACAACTCGCATATTACCCTAATCAACCGCACTCGAAATAAAGCGGAAGCCATCGCAGGCAAATTCCAACTTACCGTAAAGGACTACGGTGAATTGCAAACCGAAATACGCAAGGCAGATATTTTGGTTGTTGCCACTGGTGCTCAGCTCCCAACCGTTTCGAAAGCTTTGATTCATCCGAAGAAACCCCTTTTGATTTTAGACCTCTCTATTCCTAAAAATGTTTCCGACGATGTAGAAGAATTGGATAATGTTTCCTTGGTGCACCTTGACCAACTCTCTCGCTTAACGGATGAAACCTTGGAAAAACGCCGGCAGTTCATTCCGCAAGCGGAAGAAATCATTAGCGAAATCAAAACAGATTTCCTAAAGTGGTTGGAAACTCGAAAATTTGCTCCCGTCATCAGTGCATTGAAAGAAAAGCTCAAAGTAATGAAGGCAGAAGAAATCGATTTTCACTCGAGAAAACTTTCCGATTTCAACCAAGACCAGGCCGAAATTATTTCAGACCGTATTATCCAAAAAATAACCAAGCAGTTTGCCAACCATCTTCGCAAATCAGATGTAGATACTGAAGACAGCTTGGCACTGATTCAAAAAATCTTTCAGCTGGAAATAGATTCCGAATGGGCAAAATCATAAGAATTGGTACACGCGAGAGCGAATTGGCCCTTTGGCAAGCAAAAACGGTGCAATCCAAGTTAGAGGACTTGGGTTGTGATACCATTTTGGTACCTATTACTTCCACAGGTGACCAAATATTGGATAAACCCCTATATGAATTGGGCGTAACCGGGATTTTCACAAAGACTCTTGACATCGCCCTTCTTAAAGGACAAATTGATATCGCTGTGCATTCGATGAAGGATGTACCCACGCAATTGCCTAAGGGAATCGTACAAGCAGCCGTTTTGGAACGTGCGGACACGGAAGACATATTGGTGCATAAAGGCATTGATTTTCTGTCATCCGACTCGGAAAATATCACTATAGCCACAGGTAGTTTGCGCAGAAAAGCACAATGGTTACATCGTTATCCTCATCATAGTGTGGTGGACCTTCGCGGAAACGTCAATACGCGTTTATTGAAGCTCATTGAAAATGATTGGCAAGGAGCCGTTTTTGCCAAAGCAGGCCTGCAACGTATAAAACTGTTACCCAAAGATGCCTTGGACTTGGATTGGATGGTCCCCGCTCCAGCACAGGGTGCCATGATGGTGGTCACCACCAATTCAGACGATTATTGCAAGGAAGCCCTATCAAAAATCAATCACACTGCTACTGAAGTCGAAACCCAGATTGAACGTGAGTTTTTGAGAACCCTAGAGGGGGGTTGTACCGCGCCCATCGGAGCGATTGCCAAATTACAAGACCAATCGGTTTATTTTAAAGGATGCCTTTTTTCTCTGGATGGTAAAGAGAAAATCGAAGTAGAAAAGACGATTCCCGAAAAAGAGATTTCAGGTTTTGGTCAACGCTGCGCCAATGAAGTTTTAGATTCTGGTGGAAACATTTTGATGCAACACATTCGCGATGAAAACAGTGCTGTCCACTAAAGTGCTCTCGCCTTCGCAAAAAGAGCTTTTGCTAAATGCAAAAGTAGGTTTCGTGGAATACAATGCCATCCACATCCTCTTTCCTGATGTAGCTATTCCATTGGAAGAACATCACTTCATCTTTACCAGCAAAAATGCAGTGAAGGTTTTTATAAATGCTATACAGAAAGCGTCCAAAGATAGGAGTGTTTACCAATGCTACTGTGTTGGAGATAAAACCAGAGCGTTTTTGGAAGAAGAAGAACTTGCCGTTGTAGAAACCGCTCGAAACGCCCATGAATTGGCTGAGGAAATCATTAAAAATCATAAAACCAATCGGTTTATTTATATTTCGAGCAATCTTCGTCGAAATGAGTTGCCTGAGCGCCTCTCCAATCATAACGTTTGGTATGACGAAGTTATAGGGTATGAGACCCAACTTAAACCGAAACCTTTTTTACAACACTTTGACGGGGTGCTTTTTTTTAGTCCAAGTGGTATTCGTAGTTATACCGAAGCAAATCCCACCCCTAAAAGTCCAGCATTTTGTATAGGTGAAACCACCGCTGAGGCCGCAAAACCTCATTTTGACACCATAATCATTGCCAATCGTCCCACGACTGAAAATGTATTGGTACAAACCATAAAGTTTTTCAACCAAAATGATTAAAAACGATTTATTCCTTCGGGCTCTCAAAGGTGAAATTGTAGACCGGCCACCAGTATGGATGATGCGTCAAGCCGGACGCTATTTGCCCGAGTTCATGGCACTCAAAGAAAAGTATGATTTCTTTACGCGTTGTCAAACTCCTGAGTTAGCCTCTGAAATTACCGTTCAGCCCATTCGGCGCTATGGTATGGATGCCGCAATTCTGTTCAGTGATATTTTGGTGATTCCGCAAGCCATGAACATTGAAGTTCAAATGAAACCCAACTTTGGGCCTTATTTGCCCAATCCTATTCGGAATGCGCAAGACCTAGAAAAGGTAATCGTACCAGATGTTCATGACGCCTTGGGATATGTAATGGATGCCATTGCCATGACCAAAGAAAAGTTGAATGAGGAAGTACCATTGATTGGCTTTGCAGGGTCGCCTTGGACGATTTTGTGTTATTGCGTAGAAGGTCAAGGAAGCAAGAGTTTTGATAAAGCACGAGGATTTTGCTTTACCCAACCCGAAATGGCCCATCAGCTACTGCAACGCATTACTGACACTACCATCGCATATCTGAAAGCAAAAGTGGCCGCGGGCGTAAACGCCGTTCAAGTTTTTGATTCCTGGGGCGGCATGCTGTCCCCAGCGGATTATCAAATCTTCTCTTGGCCCTACATTCAACAAATCGTGAATGCCTTAAAAGACGAGGCTCCTGTCATTGTTTTTGGTAAGGGGTGTTGGTTTGCCTTGAAAGAAATGGCGAATTCTGGAGCTTCAGCTGTTGGTGTGGATTGGACCTGTTCTCCGGAGAATGCCAGGTACCTCACCGGAGGTAAAGTTACCTTGCAGGGCAACTTTGACCCAGCTCGATTGCTATCACCTCCTGAGGAAATCAAAAAGATGGTCAAACAAATGATTGATGCCTTTGGAAAAGATAAATACGTTGCCAATTTAGGACATGGTATCTTACCTCATATTCCGTTGGAAAACGCCAAAGCATTTATTGACGCTGTCAAATCATATGGTGCGTGAAATGGATAAAGCTGTTGACACGCGTACGCCCCAAAATGTTTGGGAGTTTACTCTGGCTGTCAATAACCCATATCCGTTTCGTCATGCCAACGTTTTTGGCAACAAAGCAATGCATGTTTTTATCCACGGAATTATATGGTAGAAAGCACTATCAAAACGGTCCGGAAAATGCCTTTAGGCATGCCTTATGGAACTACCTCATCGCAAAACGATGCTTGAGTTGGCGGAATAACCCTTCAAAGGTGTTACGGTGGACAAAACACATTACGGACTGGCATGAAGACGCCTTTAGCAATAGCACGCTAGCCAGAAAAATGGATGAACACAATAATTCCGTTGGAAGACAACTGTTTAAGACCCATGGGGAAGACCAAGAAAAAGTGATGCACATACTGAAAAGAATGACAAGCGAATCCATTCAAATTACCATGGAAACGGATTTTAATCGATTGAAACAACAATTCGTACACATCAAAACAACATGAAAGACGCATTTTACGCCTATATCCAACAATTACAAGATACCATCACCTCGTCGCTTGAAGCCATTGATGGAAAAGCACAATTTCAAGAAGATATTTGGAAACGACCCGAAGGCGGTGGCGGTAGAACGCGGGTGATTGAAAATGGGAATGTATTTGAAAAAGGCGGCGTCAACATTTCTGCGGTTCATGGAGAACTCCCCAAAAGCATGCAGCAGTATTTTGGGGTGCAGGATGCCGATTTCTTTGCTTGTGGTTTGAGTTTGGTCCTACACCCAAAAAATCCAATGGTACCTACCGTGCACGCCAACTGGCGCTATTTTGAAATGTATGATAAAACAGGAGCTATTGTTGACCAGTGGTTCGGTGGCGGGCAAGACTTGACACCATATTATCTATTTGAAGAAGATGCAGCACACTTTCATATCATCTGCAAAAAAGCCTGTGATACGCATAACTCAGAGTTTTATCCTACCTATAAAAAACGCTGTGACGAATACTTCTGGAATACGCACAGAAATGAAGCTAGAGGCGTCGGCGGACTTTTCTTTGACTATTGCAAAGCAACAGAAAGCATGACCATGCAAGACTGGTATAATTTCGTCACAGAAGTAGGCAACAGCTTTTTGGAAGCGTACGTTCCTATAGTTGAAAAACGAAAGGAAATGTCTTTCTCCAAAGAGGAAAGGGACTGGCAAGAAATTCGAAGAGGACGTTATGTTGAATTCAATTTGGTGCACGACAAAGGGACACTTTTTGGGCTGAGAACCAACGGTCGCATTGAGAGCATCTTAATGAGTTTGCCTCCGCATGTGCAATGGAAGTATGACCATCATCCGGAACAAGGAAGTAGAGAAGAAAACTTAATAAAGGTTCTGCAACACCCCAAAGCTTGGGTTTAATAGTATCTTCATAAAGCATGAAACAAAAAATCTATCAAATCGATGCGTTTGCTAGCAAGGTTTTCACAGGAAACCCGGCGGCCGTTTGTATTCTAGAAGATTGGTTGGCTGATGACCTCATGCAGAGCATCGCAGAAGAAAATAATCTTGCCGAAACGGCATTTGCCATTAAAAACGGTGAACAATACGGTTTGCGTTGGTTTACCCCTGAAACCGAAGTTGACCTTTGCGGACATGCCACACTTGCGACGGCTTTTGTGCTTTTTGAATACTACGGACATGCATCAGATACAATTGTATTTTATTCGGAACGAAGTGGCCAACTTATCGTGAAGAAAACGGAAGACGGTCTACTTTGTCTGGATTTTCCAACTGACATTCTTGAAGAAAAGAGCCCGGTTCCTGAAATAAACGAAGCCATTGGAGAAATCCCATTGGAAACCTTCAAAGGAAAGACAGATTATATGTTGGTGTTTCCATCACAGGGAGTTATTGAAGGTTTAAAGCCCAACTTTTTCCTTTTGGATAAGATTGATTGTCGCGGGGTCATTTGCACAGCCCCTGGGGGAGCCGTTGACTTTGTTTCAAGAGCTTTTTTCCCACAATGTGGTATCCCAGAAGACCCTGTAACGGGCTCAGCGCATACAACGCTAACCCCTTATTGGGCTCAGAAATTGAAAAAAACTAAACTAACGGCCAAACAGCTTTCCCAACGGGGAGGCGATTTGGTTTGTGAATACCTAGGAGAACGTGTCAAAATCTCAGGACGAGCTGCTCCTTATCTCATTGGTGAAATTGAGGTTTAGAAATAAGTAATACGCAGCTAGCTATTAGCCTAAAACTATTTTTATGTATCCATTAATCCGAAATAGAAGACTCAGACAGAACGAATCCATTCGAAGATTGGTTCGTGAAACCATCATTACTCCCAATGACTTTTTAGTCCCTCTTTTTGTAGTCGAAGGGAAAAATGTCAAAAAAGAAATTCCCTCTATGCCCAACTACTACCGCATGAGTTTGGACCATCTAGAAAAAGAAATCAAAGCCCTTTGGGAGATGGGCCTTTGTGCTGTGCTATTGTTTGTCAAAGTACCCGACAACCTAAAGGATAATAAAGGTACTGAAGCACTAAATCCGGAAGGGCTGATGCAACGCGCCATCAAAACCGTTAAAAACGCTTGCCCGGATATGTTGGTCATGACCGATGTGGCCCTCGACCCCTTTTCAGCCTTAGGACATGACGGTATTGTGGCTGATGGACAAATCTTAAACGATGAAACGGTAGAGGTTTTGGCGGAAATGAGTGTTTCCCATGCCCAAGCTGGCGCAGATTTTGTCGCACCAAGCGATATGATGGACGGGCGCATCCTGACAATTCGCGAAGCACTGGAAGACGAGGGATTTCAAAACACCGGTATCATGAGCTACTCTGCGAAATATGCCAGCGCGTTTTATGGGCCTTTTCGCGATGCTTTGGATTCCGCTCCGGTGGACATGCAAAACGTTCCCAAGCACAAGAAAACCTATCAAATGGACCCCGCCAATCGTTTTGAAGCCATCCGAGAAACTCAAATGGATATTGATGAAGGGGCTGACATCGTCATGGTGAAGCCAGGTTTACCTTATTTGGACATCGTTCGCGAAATCCGAAACGAAGTAGATGTGCCCGTGGCGGTTTATCAGGTTTCTGGAGAATATGCGATGCTCAAAGCGGCTTCCCAAAATGGCTGGCTGGACCATGATACGGTTATGATGGAACAACTGCTTAGCATCAAAAGAGCAGGAGCTAACATTATTGCCAGTTATTTTGCCAAAGATGTGGTGCAGGTATTGGGCTAAATCCTAAAAAATTATCCCTACTTTTAAATCAACCAATTAAGCTATGGGACTTCTCCTTTTCTACGCCTTTATATCCATTTTCTTTTCGTTTTTGTGTTCCATTTTGGAAGCTGTGCTGCTCAGCATTACACCTACCTACCTCAATGTAAAAAAACAAGAAGGGAAAGAATACGCGGCACAATTGGAAGCGCTAAAAAAGGATGTCGACAAGCCGCTTATTGCTATCCTAACTTTAAATACGGTAGCCCATACCGTGGGTGCCATTTTGGTTGGAGTTCAGGCAAAGGTAGCTTATGTGGAATTGTATGGCACGCAAACCCGAAGCATTTTTGGTATTGAATTTACGGAGGACCTTATGGTTGGGGTGGTTTCTACCATCATGACCATTTTGATTTTAGTTGCTTCCGAAATCATTCCCAAAACAATTGGAGCTACCTATTGGAAACAACTATCCAACTTTACCGCAAAAGCCCTAAACATCATGGTATTCATTTTAAAATGGACCGGATTGTTATGGCTATTACAGTTGTTCACCAAGCTAATTGGCAAAAAAGGGCATCATGGCAGCGTGTTGAGTCGCGAAGATTTTACCGCAATGACGGATATCGCGCATGAAGAAGGGGTTTTCGAAGAATCGGAATCTAAAGTCATTAAAAACTTACTACGTTTTGATGAAATCCTAGCCAAAGATGTCATGACCCCGCGAACGGTAATGAAAATCGCATCGGAAGAAACCAGTATCCAACAATTTTTTGATGAGAACCGCCCTCTGCGTTTCTCTAGAATCCCCCTCTTTAAAGAACGGGCAGACAATATCACAGGTTTCTTTTTGAAAGATGAGCTGATGGAAGCCATCATCAATAAGCAAGGGAAAGAACCGCTTTCGACTTTAAAGCGGGAGATTTTGGTGACCAATCGTAGTAATCCTTTTCCTGAGCTTTTTGAAAAATTTGTTGAACAACGAAACCACATTTCATTGGTCGTAGACGAGTATGGTTCCGTGAGTGGTTTGGTCACCATGGAAGATGTGATTGAAACCTTGCTTGGTCTCGAAATTATGGACGAAAGTGACAATGTAGAAGACCTTCAAGTACTCGCCAGAAGAAATTGGCAGACCCGTGCGAAACGCTTGGGCATTATCGAGGAGGAAACTGAAATGGACTGATGGAAGTTGCCTATTTTCAAACCCCTATCGGTTTTGCAGAGCTTAAAGGCGATGAACATGGCCTAGCCAGCATAAAAGTTCTAGACGAAACAAGGCCGATTGATATCATCCCCGAGGTTTTGGAAGACGCCGTATATCAATTTCAAGAATACTTTGATAAGAAACGTAAGCAGTTCGACCTTAAACTCAATCCTCAAGGAACAGCATTTCAAAAGAAAGTTTGGCAGGAACTTCAGGAAATTCCCTTCGGGAAAACCGTTTCTTATCTAGAACTTTCCAAAACATTGGGAGACCCTAAAGCCATTCGCGCGGTAGCTGCCGCCAACGGTAAAAATCCACTATGGATTGTAGTTCCTTGTCATCGAGTTATTGGAAGCAACGGTGATTTGGTTGGTTACGCCGGAGGACTATCTCGAAAAAAGTGGTTGCTAGATTTTGAGAGTCCTGTACAGCAGCAATCCTTGTTTTAATTACGCACTAGGTAGGTTGGGGTAAACGGAAACTCAAATACCTCAATGAGTTCACCTGCCTCAGAGAGTTGAAATACACCGCCTCTATTGGTTGCATCCAAGGCTCCAAAGCCGACTAAAAAAACGTTGTTTACTTTGTCATAGACTTGAGTAGTAATCCCTATGCTCTGTTCAACTTGTTGTTCTACCTCATCAACGATATTATCTAACGGGAAAACTACATTATCACCAGAATCCAAATCATAGATCGCTGGTCCGCTGGTTAATGTTGAAGGTTGCGCAAAAGTGAAATTATAATATACCTTATTGTCCAATAGCACCACATCATTTACAGGCCCTGAATCAAAACGAAGGTTAGTACTCAACGTCATCCGATTCAAAAAATCGAGATTAGCGGCATCGTACAATTCCATTACCGGAGGAACCTCGTTTTTCAAAACAGCTACCTCATCATTCTCAGTCACAAAAAAACTAAAGGGTTGCTTTCCAAAATTCAAGATAACGCTCAGTTCTTCCGTCGTCCAATCGTATACTACCAACTTATGATCCTGTTCGCTGTCAACGTATGAAATGTAAACACGTTCATTGGCGGTAAGCGGTCTTGATGTGGAAGCCACGCTTGTTTCTATGGTCACGTCCGTGCCTGCATCTCCCAAAAGACTTACTCTTTGCAGTGCCAGGTCTCTGGCGGTAAAGGGTCCGAAATAGCCAAAAAGAACATTATTTCCCAAATCTGTGCCCCATGCCACGGAACGCTCATCGGTAAGTTCATAAAACCGCTCAAAAACCATTCCTTGCAGTTGCTGGGTATCCCATTGATACAGGTTGAAAGCTCCTTGAAAAAAGGTATAAAAAGAAACTACTTCGTCATTTTGGCGGATCGCCAAGTACCCAATGGGAAGACCAACAGTTTCCGTCAGATTGGTACTCATCCCTGCATTCGCTTCCGCATCATAAGAATATTGCAACACTTGTGTGTCATTTTCTCCAATGGCGATAAAACTTGTGGGAGAGGGAGGGATTGGCTCTGAGGTAGTTCCTTCATCATCTGAACTACAGGCTACCATTAGATAGCCGAAAAGTATCCCAAATAGGATTTTCGATTTCATAGCTTTCATCAATTACAATATACGATTTATAAATCCATCGCTATGAAATGCTGCTTAATTTGTTATTTTTCAGCCTATGAGAATACAAAAAACGCCCCTTGATAATATCTTGTTTCTGGATATTGAAACTGTTCCACAACAACCGAACTATGCTGGTTTGGATGAAGTGACTCAAGCGCTTTGGGAGCATAAAACCCGTTATCAACGGAAAGACCAAATTGAAGCAGACACTTTCTATGAAAATGCTGGGATTTGGTCCGAGTTTGGGAAAATTATCTGTATTTCAGTTGGGTATTTTAACTTGAAGGGAAGCGCACACGATTTTCGGATTAAATCGTTTTTTGGTGAGGAAAAAACCCTACTGCAAGCCTTCAAAAACTTGTTGGACCAGCACTATGAGCACCCTAAATTTTTGCTTTGCGCCCATAATGGAAAGGAGTTTGACTTTCCCTACATCGCACGTCGAATGCTCATCAATAGAATGGACCTTCCCCACAAACTGGATTTATTTGGAAAAAAACCATGGGAGGTACCACATTTGGACACCATGGAACTCTGGAAATTTGGTGATTATAAAAATTTCACCTCGTTAAAACTGTTGGCCCATGTTTTGGAAATTCCATCCCCAAAGGAAGATATGGATGGCAGTATGGTTCGTACCGTCTTTTATGAGGATAACAATTTAGACCGAATTGTAACCTATTGCGAATTGGATGTGGTTACCACTGCCCAAGTTTTTCTGCGGATGCGAAACGAACCGCTTATCGCTGAAACCGAAATAAAAAAACTCTGAGAAAACGAATGCTGTTCTGGAGTGGAAGCTTCGCCTCGGTTTCAATAAGTTCCTCTAGGGTTTCATTTGCTTGCATGACCTATTTTTTATAGAATTTGGTACTACGAATACCTTCCAAATCCTGAACCATCAAAATATACAGTCCTGAGGCTAAATCTGAAACGTTGATTTTTTCGGTTACGCTTCCCATGCGTAACGTGTTTCCTGAGGTCGAAACCAAAGCAAACATGGCGTTGGATGAGTACGGCGAGGTTATGGTCACCCAGTCAGAGGCAGGGTTGGGAAAAACCTCAATTTGAAGTGCATTGTCATCAATGGAAAAGATACTATTCTCCTCCAGTACGGTGTTTTCACCATCGAAAGTGAAAGTATAGTTTTCTGAAAATTCGGAGACCACACTTTCAGTACAAATGGAACGGATGCGAAAGTTGTAGGTCTTCTCATTTTCTAAATTTTCAAATTGTTGTGTGCTATCTTCAGTGAAATAAGACATCCAATGGTCGTCAGATGCTGTTTTGAATTGCACCTCATATAAAGTATCTGGTACACCGCCCCAATGAATGGCCACCCCATCTTCCGAAGCAGATTCCAATCCCACTTCCTCCGGAACCTGAGCGGAACATTGATTCACTTTTGCTCCGGAAACGATTAACGAATAGGCTTGTTCACTGTTCGTAAGACTCTCTTTATGGGAAATAACCAAGGTATATTCTCCTTTGGCATCGGCCACATCGATACGCTCAAAAGGGTCAACCGAGTTATCTCCTCTGGTAGCAGCGGCGGCTGCTTGTTTCGGATTTAATCGCCAAGGTAAAAAGACCTTTCCATTTTTTTCCAAACGAATGTCCAAATCGTTGACCAAGGCCTTGGTAGGGTCGTTCAATATTCCTGAATTCACCGTGTTACCCTCAGGGTCAATCCATGAAATGGAAATCAACAACAGTTCGCTACCATTTGCTCTAATGTTGATGGTATGTTCTTCACCTTCCAGCAAAGTATTTTCTTCAATTATAGAAGTAAAACCATCATTCTGAATCACCTTCGCGGCGTTCATGGCATTCATAACGCCCCATCCCATTTTATAGTCTGGCCCAGCTACACCTACATCATCTGCGGTATGCAAGGCCAAACCTTTCACCGTGGCCGCTTTCACATATGAGCCGAAACTTTGTTTGGCATACTGCTGAAGTAACAGCAACGCACCAGTAACTCCCGGAGCAGCCATAGAGGTACCCGTAGAAGTACCATAACTGGTATTGTTTTTTGAGGTAGTTGAAAATATGGAAGCACCATCGCCCACCAAATCTGGTTTGATACGCCCATCGTCTATCGGTCCTATTCTACTATACGTGCTAACCTCAGCACGTTTGAGCTGTCCTTGGTTTC
>CALBPG010000251.1 GCA_937899065.1 uncultured Allomuricauda sp. | reverse complement strand
GCCTTCAGATATTTTTTGTCCCGACGATAGGTGTTTCCGATGTTATTTAAAAGGTCATGATGCTTATTAGAATATTTGTGTAGCACCCCATAACTTTTCAATAAGTCCATTGCCCGGAAATAATAGTATCTAGCTGAATCGTTTTTTTCTATTCTATACGAATAAACCGCTCCCATATTCATCAAATTGGTAACTGCGGAACTTGTGCTATCTGCCTGTTTAAAGTATTCGTAGGCTTTATCAAAATGCCTTAAAGGAACAACAGGGTTACCGTCGAGGTACGTTTTCCTTCCCAAATAATTATGTCCCTTACCTAATAAATATGGATTTTTCACTGTAGTCGCATAGTCCCAGAATTTCTCAAAATAGGTTGAATGGTCAATGTCCAGGTTATTTTGAGTTTCCAACAAATCACTTATCTCCAAATTGGTTTCAGCTATAAGTTCAGGTATATCTCTGTTTTCAAAGTCTCGTAATGCTTTGGTGTAATAGAAAAACGCAGAATCTGTTGCGTTAAGACCTTGAAATGCCTTGGCGTACTCGACCATAAACACTCCTTTTTTTGCGTCACGGACATGCTTTTTTTCTGTTCTTAAGTACTTAAGTACTTTACTAAACCTGCCCTTTTGATTCCATTGAACCAAAACTTCCAATAGGGAATCAGGTTCTTGAGAAACTGGATTAATTTGACTAAAAAGAAAAAAAGGCCATATCAGACCGAAAAAAAGTGTTCTATCCATTACCACCTATAACATCTCCTCCCTCTTCTTTGGGCATTTCCATAGAATTATCCTTCCAATTCTTGATTGCTTCTACGCCTTTACATGAATTATATTCATTTAATTTCTCGACCGCCTTTATATAGGAAGATGCCTTTTTAATTGTATCTCTAAACCTCTTAATGTCTTCTTCCTTGCAGGTATCATTGTTGAAAATGGCCACAACCAACGAATCCTTTAGCTTATTCCGTTCTAAACCTAAAATCTCGGAGATTTTTATTCTCTTCTTTCTGACCTTCCTCTTTATAGGTTTACATGCTGTATATGCGTCATCTCCATGAATCCAAACCAAAATTGCGTTAATAGAATCACTTGAGATATTTACCACTCCACCGTAATCCAAAGATTTATCGGTAACAGGAATTATTAGCTTAATCCTGTCCTTTTTAAGGTCAAAAAAATTCTTCCTTTTGTTGTGAAGCCTATACCTTTCGTCTTGTTTTTTAGTTGAACGCTCCTTAATAGCTTGACCGGTCATTATATAGGAAGAGCATAAAATCATTACAAGAAAAACTGGAATTTTCATATTAGGTGTTTTTAAGGTTGTTAATTGAACCCAAACCTAGACTTATGCAATAATGAGTTCAATCAACATTCATAGGGATTTTAACCGTAATAAGAAGTAAAGCGGTAGGAATTAATCTGATGCATTGAAAATTAACAAACCAATAGCAAATTTGATTGCAGATTTCCCTTAGAAAAACTGAGGTTTTTACCCAAAAAGGGTGGGGTTGTTTTTAAATCCTACGATGTAAGTTTAAAAAGAAGAAAAAAGCATCTCTAAAGACAGCGCTTTTGCGTAATCACAGCCCTCATAGATTTAGTGGTAATATGAATACGGCTACCTGAATCAACCAATCGTACTTGGCATTTGCTATTGGATTTATTGCAATCCGTATCCAATCGAACCGAATACGCCACTTGCATTTTTTTGAACCATCCGGTGGTTTCAGGTAAACCCTTCACTTCACAGAAATAGCCATCCTTTACTCTATAAATAACTTCATACAAGGACCCCACCATGCGATTGCCTTTCATTACTGGAACAACAACTTGAAGTACGCCTTGTGGATAGCGATACATGGCTTTGCCTTGACTGTCCATTCCCGGTAGTCTTTCTCGGTTCATGTAGAAATCGATTCGGCCACCAACTTTACTAATTTTTTCGTCTAAGGGAATCGTAAAGGTTTTTGCGGGGATGACAATTTGCTTTTCGCAACGTTGGGTAGAAGCATTCCACTTCCATGTACCGCTACACTTGGATGGCTCTTCTTTCTTTTCTTTTTCCTTCGAGCTTGGCGGAATTATGGGTTCACGCTTTACAGGTGTGGTAGGTTCTGGTTGGGTCACATGATGCAAGATAAAACCCCCACCTACGGTAATGATCAACCCCGAACATATGCCCAATATCCACTTTTTCATTGCGTACGTTTCATTGATTGGGGTTGATTTTTTGAACTTGTAGTTGTTGGTAATTTGGCGAAATCCAATAGGCTCCATTAACGCCGTTGATATTGATAAGCTTGTTTTTGGATAGCTTTTCGAGCTTGGTTCCAAAGAATTCGGTGGAATCGTTGACCTCTAAAATCAGCGAGTCCTGTATTTGCTGATACAACTGCAGTTCCTTGGTACTAAGCTGATACTTGGATTGTATTTGGGCCAAAGCGCTCTGTGGAATCTTCGGTCGGTTGTACTGGGCTACCTTTTGAATGTTCTCTTTTAGCATTTCCGACTTGCGCTCACTGACCACAATTCGCTGTTCGTAGGTCTCTAAGGTTTCCTCAAATTCATGGAAAACCTTGCGATAAATTCCTTGCAAAAAAACGTCGGCAAAGACCCCAGCGAGAATACAAAATGCCGCCAGGGTCAAATAGTTTTTATAGTGCGAACCGCCTTTTTCATAATGCATCAAATTGCTGGAAATCATTTTTAGAAAAAGGGGTATCACACCGGCGGCCACAATCCCCAAAAAAAAGGATCGCCAAAATGAACCTGGAGCGTTCGCAGGAAGTAAAAAGTAATTTCCAATACCGCCCAACACTCCGCCTATGGCCATGACCATTATTAAATTATAGGTATGTTTCTTTTCAGTTTGCATTTTTTACGGATTTCGAATACCAAAAGAATTGGCAATTATTTTCTGGTGACCATATGAGATGTAATCATTCTAGTTGTTTTCAGAGATTAGGTCGCGCTGCTCCAAAACGTTCATCCTTTCCATAAAAGAGGTGTTGGGCAAAACAGACATAACTTGAAGGATTGTGCAAAGCTTCGACAATGCTCATCGTAGCATATTTCGGACTATGCTCATAAAAGTCATTGGCAGCGGTGGCTTTAACGTCTACAAAATGAACACTCTCATGCAATACCATTGCCGCTTGGCATAGCGGGCCGAAATTGGCAAAGGTTCTTGTAAAGTTCATGCTGTGAACATGCCAAGTATACGCGGGGAAAGGGTTCCCAGAAGTATCTACTCCTCTATCACTTACCGCCTCTGATAAAATTCTTCCCCGAAAAGATTTATGAGAACTCAACAATGCCTGATGTACCGCTTCAAAATTGGCTTGGATGATGGGTAAATGCTTCAATTTGTCCGCAGCTTTCATAGTTTTAGGTATTTTGAAATGCGTTTCCAAGGCATCATCCATTAGCGCTTGGTTATGCGGGAAGCTAGTTCCAGAGGACAAGGAAGAAATGAGCGCTTTAACTTGGGGCATTGCTGCCACCAACCATTCCAGAGCCTGAGCCTTTCCAGAACCCGCATTGGTGAGTTCAGTAAGCATCGGCCAATTGCCAACTACCTTTGCAACCGCTTCAACAGAATCAGAGTTCCAATCATACCGCGCATATTCGTCTCCTTTGAAAAAATAGGCCTTGTTTTTGTAGGCACCTTGCCCATTGACGATACAATCTATCCCGGACTGAAAATGTGCTGGAAGTCCCCATTCACTTAAGTTTTTAGGATACCCTGGGTCAGCGGCATCTTTAAGCCAATCATACCGAACGTATTCGCCTCCTTTAAAGAAATAGGCCTTGCCTTTAAACCGACCTTTTCCATTGACCGCTCCATCCAAATCGGACTCAAAACCTTTAGGAAGCTTCCAAGCGGTTATTTTCATGGGATAATTGGCATCCACCTTATCCGTACTCCAATTGTACCTGCAATAACTATCCCCTTTGAAGAAGTACGCTTTTCCTTTATAAACTCCTTTTCCGTTTAAAGCGGCATTCACCGAATCGCCAAAACTAGATTTTAGATCCCATAGGTCAATTTCTAAGGGATAACCATCTTCCGAACGGTCTGCGGTCCAATCATACCGGGTGTATTGGTTTTCTTTAAAGAAATAAGATTTGCCCAAGTACTTCCCTTTGCCCTCAAGAGCAGCTTGTATATCTAAACTTGCCATGGCATGCTATTTTTATAGATTTACAATATTGCCCAAATGCAATCCTTCATTTTTTACCAAATTGGTAAGCTCCCGGAAGAAGGTCCGGTTTCGGCTCGAATTCATTAAATGCACATCGGACCAAAAAGCGATTTCACTCACCCCACCTATATCCGGATGCTGTTGTCTAAGTACTACTTCCAACATTTCTTTCATGATTTGAGGGTTTACGAATCTGCTATACGCCGTTTGCCCTACAATGATTTTACCTTGTCTCCCTAACGCATCAGCTGCTCGATTAAAGTGCCTCCTCACCGAGTTTTCCGAGATGGGACGACCATAATTCCGTTCAGAAGCATACATCTGAGGGATAGCGAAATCAACTTTTTCCATGGCACCATATATAGATGGCGGCACACCACCAATACAGGTGATCCCGATACCCAGTTCAGGCCTTCTAGTGGCCCAGCGGTCTATAAAGTGTTCTTGAATAGCTCTTTCCCCAGCCTGTCTATCTCTTGCACTCCGCCTGGTCCACCATCCTTCTAAATCCAGTTGGATGGACCTTGGGGTCACAGGGCTGGCCTCAATGATTTGAGTCAAAACATCAGCAGCTTCTCGAATCAACCGAGGATTAGGTGGGAAGAAAACCATCAAATGTGGTGCTACTCCTGCTTCATCCACACGTCGTAAAATGTTCACAATTGGCGTCCATCGATTTCTGGAATCATTGCGGTTGATGTAGTTTGTTTTTATTCCCAACCCATTGGAAAAGTCATGGTCGTTCAACGCAATGACATAATCAGTCATTCCGAGATTAAACCTATTTTGCCACCATGTGGAACGTGGATTGCTTATCGCATTTCGTGGAACAGCTCCGCCTGCCCAAACCCAAACTCTTCTAATGGTATTGTTATTGGTTTGTTGCCTAGGTCTTCCAGTATCCTGTTGTGAGTCACCATACACTTCTTCCTCGGTGAATACCATATCCGCTTCTTGATTACCATCTCCACCACCTTTTGAGGTCTCACGGCGATTATCTGTTTGAGGCTGTTTTGCACTTACTCCTTCATCATATCCATCATAGGGTGGGTCATTAATGGGTTCATTATCGTATGTATGGCCCCCTTTGGAATCTCCCGTATCGTATCCATCTTCTGCATTATCGGAATACGTATGGACTTTTCCATACCCGCCATTATCATGAGAAGACTCATATCGTTCATTCTTACCATACGAATCTTGATAGCCGTTTTCTTCGGAGTAGTCATTCTCATGGCCGTAATCCTTTGAATTGTTTTGGCCACCATAATCTGAATCATCCTGATACGAGTTTCCACCTTTCCCTTGACCATAGCCATCATTTGCATATCCCTCGCCGTTTTTGGAATAACTATCGTTTTCATAGGAATCTTCATAAGTGGAACCTCCTTTGGAATATCCATCGGTGCCATGCTCATAGGTATCGTCTTCATAATGCGAGCCTCCACCTTTTCCGAAATTACCTTGATCACTGTAATGCTCTTGATTGCTATGCTCTTTGCCATAACTGCTTTCTTCTTCTGGATATGGGTTTGACTCCGCCTTGGAAGGGTTTCTTCCATAACGTGAACCGCTTCCTTTAGCAGTGGATGAGCCTCTTCTAGAGCTTCCACCTTTCCTTGTAGTTGATTTGCTTCCTTTAGCCATGATATATGTTTTTAATATTCCGTTCTTTTTTTGGGAACTGTTCTAGCGTTCGTTTAGAAACTTTATAACCCTGTACCGCTTACTCCATGCTGATGTTTGGATCATTCAAAACGGGCATTTCGGGCATGACCTGGCACATCCAACCAATGATTTGCATTCCTGGGTTTACCAAATCGTTTCCCATAAAAACACTATCGTTTACATTGAATATTCCCAGCCCCACACTACTTTTTGCGTTCTTTTTATCGTCTTCGGTCCAAGCAGCGGTAAGTTTTAGGTTCTTGATGATAATCATCGCCGTAGGAATGCATTTTAAGACTCCTTTATTGGTTTCATCCTTTGCCCCTGTTGAAAAATATCCCTTATCGTGCGTCATGGAGTACCACAATTTTCGGTAATGAAAAAGGGACGAATCGAACCAAGGCCTGTGCAACTTGACGATGCAATATTCAAATGACATGGAAAACTCATTGGAATGTACCGGTTCGGTCGGGACCTTGGTATTCTGGGCCATGGTATTAGTTAGTCTTGCTCTTTCCGCCACTTGAAGATGTTTTAGGACACTCAAGTCATTCAGAAAAAAGTTACTCGCGAGCTTAGTCTTTGCCTTTACCGATTTTGGTTTCTTTTTTGGTTGCACCTTCACTGGCGACGGTTTTTTGGATAAAGCCGCTCGATTCCTTTTGGGCTGAGACGCAAAATGCACTTTGGAGAAAACAGGCTTTGCCAATACTTGCGTCTGTAGTTTGTTTAACGCAATCGCTTTTTTTACGGGTGTAGCCTGTTTTGTTTTTGCTTTCCCCTTAACCTCCAAAACATTGGCCTCCAATTTGGGCCGCCACATTAATGGCACGAGCATTTTTTGCGTTTTTGTTCCTTTGGAAGCGGCTGTTTTCTTTGGGCCTTTGGCAGAGAAGGACTTTGCCATCCAAAAAGAACCTTTGGGGTCAAACCACTTTTTGGGTGACCCATAAACCGGTAGATACATCCCTTCCGGTGTCGTAATTGAGGACTTGCTTGCATCTTCAAACTTTTGAACCACCTCTGACCTGACTTCCGAAAACTTTGCGATGTACTTGCTCTTATCTTCCAGATTGATTTTGACTCCGGTAAATTGTGAACTCTTGATAAGATCTTCGTACACATCACTCAATCGAAATGTATTGGTCAAATACATTGGATTGATCTCGGGAAGCCTATCTCCCATTATTGATAGTTGTTCCCTAGCTTGGAGTTCAGAGATTTCCTCGGTTTCGTGCTCAAAGTCTTCAGGGTCGATTACCGTACCTAAGGGTTCAAAGGATAGGAATGAACTTGACTTATCCACACCTTCATATTTTTCTATGAAAAAGTCATGGACATTCTCCATTAAGTCTTCAATATTCATCTTGCTTGTTCTTTTGGATAGAAGGAAACCAACAACGATTTACGTTGTTGGTTCACCTGCCGGTTGAGTGGGTTGAGCTGGAGCTTCGTCTTTTTTCTTCTGCATGAAATCCTTTCCATTCTTTTTTGGAGACCCTGGCATGATTTGAGAAACATAACCGATGAGCTGAACCCCTTCAATAGTTATTCCCTCGGTGTTTCTGTCGTAGGTAAAATCCCTTTTCGAATGCTTTTGACTGTGTGAACCACCAACTCTGAAGGGACCAATGCCTACCGAACCACCGCCAGATACCTCGTTTTCTATTTTCTGAAGGTCTGATTCCGTTTTTGCCCAGCTTATCTTGACATTTCTGGCGAGAATAAAACTGGTAACCACGGAAGGCATAAATAGCATTTCATTAGGGTCGTTTACCTTAAATTGCTGATTGAATGTACCGTCGGAAATACAACTTTTAGGATAATCCCCAACCAAGAACCAGTTATTCAGATTTAGCAGCGTGGTGTCAAGCCAAGCTCTTCTCAAGTCACATACCGCGTACTCAAAAGAAATTTGCAGTCCTTCTGTTTTAATATTCAGGGATTCCTTTTTCTTTGAAGATGCGCCATGTCCCCCAGCACGATAAAAACCGATATTAAAACCTCCTCCCGCTTTGGTGGTTTTTGTTTTTGACTCGAAATGGGATTCGGTATGAAAATCACTTTTAGAGTACTGATTCCACCCCCCCATATTGGGTGAATACCATTTGGAAGGGGTAATGAACGTATATGGGATATTTCCTATTTGTGGGATGTTTACCAAGCTGTTTTCATATTTCTGCTTAGCTCTAGCGATCAATATGATCGCGGGATCAATCCCTTGACTGGACATCACCGCGATAGCCTGTTCTATTTTTTGTTTGTGTCCGAAGGATTGCCACTTATCCCATGCAAAGTTCACGTCATCTTGATACATTTTTCCTTGAACCGGCCACATTTGTAATTTCATGGGGTCAGTCAAAGCATTTGCATATTGTCTATTCCTGGTTTGAACGACCTCATTATACTCCTCCCGATATTGCATGTATTTTTCATAGTGCGGTGTAGGGTCTCCTTCCGGTGTCATGAGTTCTCCTTTGGCCTTTTCCAAAGCCTTTTTCATCTCATCGTTAAGTTCAAGATCTGGTGCTATGCCGTTCGCACCATTGACAATGGCATACCAAGTATCGTTCAATTTACTGCTACCTGGTGCCACGCGATATTCCTCATTCATGACGAGCTTGTCATCGGTAAGCATGAAGGTTTGCATAAAGGCTTGCATGCTTTTCGCAATTCCTGCGGTTTTAAACTCCATATCTTCCAGTTGCTTGCTGACCGACACCGCTTGCACAGTAGCCGGATCTTGTCCTTCAGCTGGGACCCTGGAAGCTTCATCTTTCGGTTTGGAATCCATAATTTCCTTGAGGTTGGAACCGGTTGGCGTCCATGGGTTTCCGAAATCTTCTTTGTGAATGGGCAATCCAATCGGCCTAAAGGAAACAAAATAGCCTTCAGGCATTTTTTTGTTCTGGGGGTCAACGCCCACTGCCTTGTACTTTAAATCTTCCAGTACTTTTAATACATCTGCCATAATTCTTGATTTTTATATTTTGTTGCTTTTCTTAATTCATTTGTGCCGTCAGCATCTCTACCATGAATGCGCGGGTTTCCTCATTGAATACCCCATTGATTTGCAAGGATTCATTGGTAGCCTGAAAATCTTTGAGACATTGCGCTGTTTTGGGTCCAAAAATGCCATCGGAAGTTCAGCAGTTGTACCCCAACTGTTTTAGTGCATCTTGCAGCTTTATCACATCTCGCCCTGTACTTCCCCGTTTAAGTGTTTTTCTGGAAAATGTCGTTGGTCCATCAGGCCGAAGTCTTCGATAGCCCAATAATTGCGAAATTGGCTTGGCTGTTACTGAAACTTGGTCGCCCTGATTTCCACCGAGACAATAAATCCGTTGATTATCTGCCGAAAAGCCCTGAAAAAAACCGACATGTCCTTTCCAAGAATCTCTACTTTCACGCCAAAAAACAACGACGTCTCCTGGCTCTGGATTTTCTATGGGTATGCCCACATTCAACCACGATCGTGCCGCCAGGGAGTTGGACCGTTCAAGACCTGCTTTAAAAGCGACCCAGTTTGCAAACAAACTGCACCATGCGCTTTCATCCGAAGTATAATTGGTAAAGCCAGCCTCTTCTGCATATTGGATAATTCGGGGGTTAGATTGCGAGCCCCGCACCTCGCGCACACCGATTTCGGCCGATGCTACCTCTACTGTGTTTCCCATATGTATAGTTTTATACCCTTGTCCTATTGAAGTGACAAGTGCGATTTAAGCGTTCGAATGGGGAAACTGAAATCCTCTAAAAAGGAAGAACCTTGTTCTGATTATTTTGGGAGAACGCTGATGCTCACAAAGAAGGGAACGGCATCAACTTAGAGTTGAGGACAGTTGAATGTAGTCCTCGTAGTTAGTGAAAGTAAGTTTATACCTCTAACTTAGGGAGAACATTCTGAAGTATTTGACTCATTTGTATAATTGGCATGGAAACCTGTACAGCTGGTTTGAAAGAATAAACTGACGGTTTTGCTGAAACCAAATGACCTTTCCTATCTTTAAACCAACATGCAAACGGAAATCGCAAAACAGCTGGAACTACTCTTTGGGAGTATTGGAGTCATTCTGGGGCTATTTTTTTCAGTGTTTTTATTGACCAACCGCAAAAACCAAATCAAAGCCAGTTTTTTCTTGGGGATTTACCTGCTTACCTTCAGTTTGCGAATCGGCAAATCGGTATTTCATTATTTCTACGAGCTTTCACCTGAAATCCGAAACTTTTTTATTGGCATCCTGTTTTGCGTGGGACCATCGCTTTGGCTGTATACGCGTAACTTGACGTTGCTACAAAATCCTACGAGATCACGCCATGATGTTTTACACTACATCCCTTTCCTTTCAATTGCCCCTTTTTCCTTTTTTATTCCTAATAATGGACCTGGAACGGATACTACCCTTTTTACACTTTTTTACAATGTGATAATCCTTCACATGTTTGCGTATTGCGTTTGGTCTCTGGTCTGGTTTTCAAGACATCAAAATCAAGCTCAGGAGACAGATGGGGCTACACGAATCACTTGGTTACGCTATTTTCTCTGGGTGAACTTTGGATTCGTGGTTTTGTATTTTCTAATCTCACAGCTGATTTTTCCTTTTTACATTGGGTTATCCTTTCTTTTTTCGGGTATCATTATTTTCTTTTCAGTTTGGGCTTTGAAGAATCCTTCCTTGTTCAAAATGCCGAAAGAGAAATATGAAAACTCTTCTCTCAATGAAACGCGCGCTAAAGACATTATCCGGAATTTGAAGTCCTATTTGGAAACCGAAAAACCATTTCTAAATCCGTCGTTGACCTTATCACAGGTAAGCAAGCATCTCGAAATTTCCACAAAAGATTTGTCCCAAGCCATCAATCAAACCGAAAAATTGAATTACTCCCAATTCATTGCCCAATATCGCGTTGCTGAAGCCAAAAAGCTATTGACCTCTTCAAAACACAAAGATTTCACTATCGCCGCAATTGCCTATGATTGTGGGTTTAACAGCATTTCTTCTTTCAATACCACTTTTAAAAAGGTTGCGAAAATCACTCCTTTGGAATTCCAAAAAACAGCATTAAAATAGTAGGGTTTCCTTCCACTTGTTTGCCAGAATCATGATTTTGATAGGTTTCAGGCGCTTCTCATTTCAATTTTGCGGAAACGTTTAAACAAAAAAACATGAAAACAAGAATTTTAATTTTGACCCTGGCAGCTTCACTTTTTTCTGCCTACAACTACGCACAAGAATCTAATGAAGAAGCACAAAATGT
>CALBPG010000250.1 GCA_937899065.1 uncultured Allomuricauda sp. | reverse complement strand
GAATTTTAAGAGAGTAGTGAATGGGTGCACTGGCGCGTATACTTGATCCACTCAAACTTGCATCATCCAACCGTAAGCGAAGTATGCACTTCCCAACAGCAAGAAAATCACAGATACTAAGACCAAGAACTGGTTTTGAGCAAATGCTTTCCATATAGGAATTCGCTTTTCTGCTTTTGCTTTTTCGAGAACAACGCCGTTAGCCTCTGCAATGCGTCGCAAGGTTTGATTCACCAAGACGAGCATCACAACCAAAAGACCAAATACTAGAGCTAACGCTCCGAGAATAATTTCGTTTGAGATTCCTGATGAGCCTCCCGCGGCTACCGCCACTTCTGTCCCTGGTGGAGGAGTCACTGGAGCTGGTGGTGGCGCAGCGGTATACGCTAAAATATTATCGATATCTGCATTGGACAGCGTAGGAAATGCCGTCATCGCAGCTTGATTGTATTCGTTGTAAATTTTATTGGCGTAGGCATCGCCGGAAGCAATCATGCCTGCACTATTCTTAATCCAAGCGTACAACCATTCTTTGCCGAGGCCTTCTTCTTCAGATAGTCTAGTTTCCACATTCGCCAATGCAGGACCAGTCATCTTACGATTCAACGCATGGCATGCAGCACAGTTCTGATTGAAAAGTTGTTTTCCCTTGGCAGGGTCTCCTCCAGCAGCTGTTGCTTCTGCCACTTCAGCAGCTGCTTCAGCAGCGGCTTCCTCTTGACCATAAAATGAAGTTGAAAAAAGCAGGAAAAAAAGACCTAGTAATGTTGGTAATAGAGTGCGGTTAAAAACCTTTTTCATACTTGCTGTATTTCTATCAAATTTCTTGGCACGATTGTTTCTGAAAGCTACACATGTATTGGTTCGGCCGTGCTAAAAATCGATGACAAAAATACGACATAGGACCATTTTTTAAAATCTTAACAGATTTATAAATACTAATTTATAACTGTTCTAAATAAATGGATTTCACACTGTTTAACTTTTGATATGCTAACTTTGTTCGCAAATAATTGTATTCCAATGCATAAAATGCTAAAAACCTTTATTTTATTGATGCTCACAGCGATTCCTGCTTGTTTTGCCCAAGCTCAGGAAGGGAGTATTACTATTGAACAAGATGCAAAAATCGACCAATTGTTGAACTTGTACTCACAGGTAAATTCCAACATTGGCCACTACCAAATACAAGTAGGTTTTGGCAGCTATCAAAAAGCCCAAAATTTAAAAACCAGGGTTGAATCTGATTTCCCAGGGTGGTACTCCAAGATAGAATTCGAGTCGCCAACCTATCGCGTGCGATTGGGAAAATTCAAAACCAAATTGGAGGCTGAACGAAAATTTCTAGAGGTCCGCAAAAAGTATCCTGAAGCAATGCTTCTCAAACCAGAAAAGAAAATCGAATAGGTTTTAGCTTAACGTTTATAGCTTTTTCTTCACAGCCACTTCTTGGAACGCCTCTACAATATCACCTTCTTTGATATCATTGTAGTTTTTGACCTGCAAACCACAATCATATCCTTTGGATACTTCTTTTACATCGTCCTTGAAACGTTTCAACGAGGTCAACTCACCCGTGAAAATCACCACACCATCTCGGATGAGGCGTATTTGAGAGTTTCTGAAGATTTTTCCGCTGGTCACCATACATCCTGCAATAGTACCCACCTTCGAAATCTTGAAGGTTTCCCGGATTTCTGCATTTCCAGTAACCTCTTCCTTGATTTCAGGTGACAACATACCTTCCATCGCATCTTTCAAGTCATTAATGGCATCGTAGATGATGGAGTACATTCTGATATCGATTTCTTCCTTATCGGCAAGCATACGGGCATTGCCCATTGGCCTAACATTAAATCCGATAATAATGGCATCAGAAGCACTGGCTAGAAGTACATCAGACTCTGTAATCGCACCTACACCTTTGTGAATGATGTTTACCTGGATTTCATCGGTAGACAGTTTTTGGAAGGAATCGGTCAAGGCCTCTACAGAACCATCCACATCCCCTTTGAGGATAATGTTAAGCTCTTTGAAGTCTCCAAGGGCGATTCGTCTTCCAATCTCGTCCAAGGTAATATGACGTTGCGTTCGAACAGACTGTTCGCGTTGCAATTGTGAACGCTTCGTCGCAATCTGCTTAGCTTCTCGCTCGTCATCCAACACATTGAATCTATCTCCAGCTTGTGGTGCACCATCCAGACCAAGAATGGAAACTGGGGTCGCTGGACCAACATTCTTTATATCTTTTCCACGCTCATCTTGCATGGCTTTTACTTTACCACTACAAGTTCCCGCTAAAACATAATCTCCTATTTCAATGGTACCTGCTTGTACCAAAACAGTGGACACATAACCACGACCTTTATCCAAAAACGCCTCGACTACTGTACCAGAAGCGAGTTTATCCGGATTTGCCTTCAATTCGAGCAACTCCGCTTCAAGCAAGACCTTTTCAAGTAGTTCATTCACGCCTTGACCGGTTTTGGCTGAAATATCATGAGATTGGATTTTTCCACCCCAATCTTCCACCAAAAGGTTCATGGCGGCTAAACCTTCCTTGATTTTATCTGGATTTGCGGTAGGCTTATCAATTTTATTGATTGCAAAGACGATAGGCACCGCAGCTGCCTGCGCGTGGCTAATCGCTTCTTTGGTCTGTGGCATGATATCATCATCCGCAGCTACAACAATTATTGCAATATCAGTAACCTGGGCACCCCTTGCACGCATCGCGGTAAACGCTTCGTGACCTGGAGTATCCAAGAAGGTAATTTTTTGACCATCATTCAGCGTTACACCATAGGCACCGATGTGCTGGGTGATTCCACCACTTTCTCCCGCAATCACATTTTCCTCACGGATGTAATCCAACAAAGAGGTTTTACCATGGTCTACGTGACCCATCACCGTAACGATAGGTGCTCTGGCTTTCAAATCTTCCGGAGCATCTTCTTCCTCCTCAATCGCTTCTTCGATTTCAGCCGTTACAAACTCTACTTCATAACCAAACTCCTCCGCCACTATTGATAGGGTCTCTGCATCAAGTCGCTGGTTTAAGGTCACCATGATACCCAAGGACATACAGGCAGAGATGATCTCTGTAGTAGATACGTTCATCATGGTCGCCATTTCGTTAACCGTAACAAACTCGGTAACCTTCAGGATTTTGCTTTCCAGCTCTTGTTGTTCGAGATCTTTCTCGGTTTGTTGCCTGTGTTGGTCTCGTTTTTCCCTACGATACTTGGCTCCTTTTCCCTTATTGGTTTTACCTTGAAGCTTTTCAAGGGTTTCCCGTACTTGTTTTTGTACTTCTTCCTCGGTAGGCTCCACTTTAGGCGCCGTGTTCCGTTGTCCCCCTCTTCTTTGGTTATTGCGGTTTCCGAATCGATCGTTACCCCCTTGGGTTTTGCTTACGATTCGTTTTCTGCGTTTCTTTCTATCGTTGTTGTTGTTGTTGGCTCCATTGGTATTGGCCGTTTCCTCCTTTTTCTTTTTAGGCTTTTCAAACTTGGAAAGGTCAATCTTATCTCCAGTTATCTTGGGGCCCGACAGTTTTTTATACTGCGTTTTAATCGTCTCCGATTCCTGCTGTACTTCAGGAGTCTCAGGTTGTTTCACCTCCGGAGCAACCTCAACTTTAGCTTCCTTTTTGACCTCAGGAGCTTTTTCAACAACCTCAGCTTTGGGCTGAGCAGCTTCCGCAACGGGCTGGGCCTCTTCTTTTACTTCTTCAGGTTCAGGTTTTGCTGGTTTTTGGTCTAGCTCAATTTTACCTACAGTTTTAGGTCCAGAAAGTTCCGCCTTCGCTTTGATAACCTGGCTTTCGGCATTCCTTTTTTCTCGTGCAATACGCTTCTCTTCTTGTTCTTGCTCAATTTGCAAGCGGAGTGCTTCTTTCTCCTTTCTTTTTTCTTCCCCAACTTCCTTGGACGCTACCTTTTTGCTTTTGTCCGTTTGGAATTCATCCAAAAGCACTTGGTACACCTCACCGGTAATCTTGGTAGTAGGGCGTGCTTCGACATCATAGCCTTTAGAAGCCAAGTGGTCTATTGCCCTATCCAATGAAATGTTAAGCTCCCTTAGAACTTTGTTAAGTCGTATTGTTGGGTTACCTGCCATATAATTTTCCTTACCCTAAAAAATTCGCTGCTAATATACTAGTTTAATCTTCAAACTCTTCTTTGAGGATTCGCACTACTTCTTGCACTGTTTCCTCCTCTAAATCAGTTCGTTTGACCAAGTCAGACGCATCCTGTTCCAACACACTTCTTGCCGTATCCAAACCGATTTTCTTGAATTCTTCTATCACCCAGCCTTCGATTTCATCGGAGAACTCGGTTAACTCCACATCTTCTTCAACACCTTCACGGAACACATCGATTTCATAACCCGTCAATTGCCCCGCCAAACGAATGTTGTGTCCCCCACGTCCAATTGCCTTGGAAACCTCTTCTGGTTTCAAGTAGACTTGGGCCGTTTTCTTTTCATCATCAAGCTTTACCGAAGTGACTCTCGCTGGGCTCAATGCCCGGGTAACCATTAATTGAGAGTTATTGGTCCAGTTGATCACATCAATATTTTCATTGCCCAATTCGCGCACAATACCATGGATTCGAGATCCTTTCATACCAACACATGCCCCAACTGGGTCTATACGGTCGTCATACGAATCTACAGCCACCTTTGCCTTTTCCCCAGGAATTCGCACCGCTTTTTTAATGGAAATCAAACCATCAAATACCTCTGGAATTTCTTGGAAAAATAGTTGCTCCAAAAATATAGGAGATGTTCGGGACATGATGATACTGGGTTTCGTGCCTTTTAGCTCTACACTTTCGATGACTCCACGCACATTATCGCCCTTTCTAAAGAAGTCAGATGGAATTTGCTTCTCTTTCGGAAGGATGATTTCGTTTCCTTCGTCATCCAATAGAATAATGGCTTTATGGCGAATATGATGCACCTCCGAGGTATAGAATTCACATTCTAAATCCTTAAACTGCTTGTAAATGGTAGTATTATCGTGCTCATGAATTTTGGA
>CALBPG010000249.1 GCA_937899065.1 uncultured Allomuricauda sp. | reverse complement strand
AATGCCATCAATCAACAATACATTGATAAATACCTTGGACAAGTTTTGTGCATTTGGGATAGGATGTTTGGCACTTTTCAAGAGGAGTTGAAAACGGTTCCGCCACAATATGGGGTTTTGAAACCAGCACAAACCTGGAATCCGGTACGCATCAATTTTCAACACCTTTGGCGCTTGGGTAGGGATGCCTGGCATACCAAAAAGGTTTGGGATAAACTTCGAATCTGGTTTATGCCCACGGGTTGGAGGCCTGAAGATGTGAAAACAAAGTTTCCGGTTTCCGTAATCACTGATGTTTATGGGTTTAAAAAGTATGGCAAACCCAGTTCGCTCCATATGAGGATTTATGCCATCATACAAGTAAGCTGTTCGTTGGCCTTAATGCTGTTTATGTTCTTCAACTATTCAGAAATCGGTTTTAGTGGACTGTTGACGTATGGCGGTTTCATATTTTGGGGCATCTATGGCTACACCACACTTATGGACCAAGACGCCGCAGCCTTGCCCATTGAGGTGTTGCGAAGTCTGGCAGGTATTACTTGGCTGGTATATTTTAAAGATTGGTTCGGAATGAACGCCTATTTCCCTTTAGGAACGTGGCTGGTTGGATTATACTTTGCGATGACTTTGGTGGCGACACTTTATTTTACAAAACTGGAAAAACCTGAAGCACAGGTTTATTCCTGACCTTTTACTTCTTTCTCAACTAGGGCAATGTATTGCCGCATAGCTTCCTCTATAGATATGTTTTGCGCCTGAATCAAGGCGTTTGCCTTAAAAGCATTGATTAGTGGGGTTTTGCTCCCAGGATTGTTGAAGTTTTTATTGGCAATTTTATAGTAAGCGTACAATTTCAAAAGTAAATCTGCAGGCAGGGGATGGGTATATTCATTCACGTAATCTACAGCTGCATTAAACTTGGTATGTAACTCTGTTTCATTCATTGGTTTCTCTTACCGCCGCGATACAGGTTTTGGCACCCACTACTTTTTGATTAAGCTGAACGGCAATATCGCAGTCAAGAGGCAAAAACAAATCTACTCGAGAGCCAAACTTGATAAATCCGGCATCTTGCCCTTGGGTTACTTGTTCTCCTTCCTCAGCATAATTCACAATGCGTCGCGCCATAGCCCCAGCAATTTGTCGATACCCGATTTCCCCGAACTTAGGGGTATGTAAAATTACTGTAGTACGCTCGTTTTCAGTGCTGGACTTAGGATGCCATGCCACTAAATATTTTCCGGGATGGTATTTGGAATACGTTACCGTACCACTAGCTGCATAACGTGTCACATGCACGTTAATGGGTGACATAAAAATAGAGACTTGTTTGCGATTGTCTTTGAAATATTCTGGTTCAAAAACTTCTTCGATAACCACCACCTTACCGTCAACCGGAGCTAAAATTTCATCAAAATCAGGAGTTACGGGCCGTTTGGGATTCCTGAAAAATTGGAGAATTAAAACCAAAACGACCAAAAGTCCAATTTGAACGGTTAATCTAATCCATTCTGTGGGGATATAGTACTGCGCCAATACAACGGAAAGGGCAACTAAAAAAAAGGTGAACAGAATAATTTTTTGTCCCTCTTTATGAAACATAGGAAAACAAGTTAAGTGTCAAATACGCAAACGGTGCAGAAAAAATCAGACTATCCAATCGGTCCCAAATGCCTCCATGCCCTGGAAGAATGGCCCCACTGTCTTTCACTTTGGCCAATCTTTTGAACTTGGATTCGAGCAAATCCCCCAAACTCCCCGTAACCACGATGACCAATGTCAAAACCAGCCATTGCCAAAGGGATAAGTTGGGAACATACTTTGATAAAACGTATCCTGCAACCAGTGCAAAAATAAGTCCTCCCACAGAACCTTCAACAGTTTTTTTGGGTGAAACCGAAGGAAATAGTTTTGTTTTTCCCAAACTTCTGCCCACCAAGTAAGCAAAAGTGTCATTAACCCATATCAGTACAAAAATGCCCATGACCAAAAACTTAGCAAAAGCATTATCGCTGTATGGAATCATCGTTAGAAAAATACATCCTCCACCAAGATAAAATACGGCAATAATGAACAGCTGGATTTCAGAAAAAACAATTTTTCTTTTGGTGAACAAAAAACGTAGTAAAGCCAGATTAACGACTAAAGTGGCGACCAGGAGTGCTGAAATGGCTATTTGACTCTTTACGAAGTAGATATAAATCCACCAAATGCCGAGATAGGCCAAAAAAATATAGTAGCCTTTGATACGGGCAATTCTTTTGAATTCATAGAGACATCCCAATCCAAAAATCATGAACAAAAAATCAAAGGCATCGGAATTGAGATAAGTAGTGCCTAGCAACAGGACAACGTAGATAAAACCCGTTAGCGCACGGCGAATGATTTCTTTCATGCAGTTTAGTAGTCTTCTAGCAGCAAAAGATATACATTTTTGGATGCACTGCCGTAAGAAAGAAAGTCATTTTTGTTTTCTGGGGTGGATTCAAAATGCTTAAGGGTGGTAATATTATTGGGGATATTTCCTTTGTATCTGTCCTTGATGGTTTTCAAGGCCTCGCTGATGGAATCAACCAATTGACTAGTAGTTGCCAATACAATCAAGTTGGAAGGTAATTCGGATAGTTTTTTTTCACGAATCTGATTGGAACAGACCAAAATCGAGCCGTCTTGCGCCACAAGATGCTCACAGGTGGTAAAAAAGATATCACTATCTGCCCTTTTGTCTGTGAAAGTAATATTGTTGGACCGAAACTTACCGGGCAAACGTTCATCCATCGTGAAAAACAGAAAGTTCTGCCAATTATTCTCCGAAATAATGTTGGTTAGGGCTTGGGTAACTTCATGGTCGTCTTCGCAATACAAAAACTTGCCTCCGTTCTTCTTAAAATAAATGGTAAACTTTTCGTCTACCGGAATCTTTAAATCCGGCATATGGAATCCACGGGTTTCTATAGTCTCTTTGGAAACCTTTTTCCCTCCGCCAAATAGTTTGCCGAATATACCCATAGTGATGCTCAGTGATACAAGTGCGATAGTTCACCACCTAACGATAGCTTACTCCGCAGTTTCGAGTTCTTCCTTTTCAAAAGGTCGCTTACCGAAAATCTTCTCTAAATCATCTTTAAAAATGACCTCTTTTTCAAGAAGACGTTCTGCAAGTTCGGTCAACTTGTCTTTGTTGTTTTTCAACAAGTCAATCGCTCTTTTGTATTGTTCTTCGATGATTTTTGAAATCTCCTCATCGATGCGTTGCGCGGTTTCTTCACTGTAAGGTTTGGTAAAGCCATACTCGTTCTGACCAGAGGAATCATAATACGTGATATTCCCTAGTTCATCATTCAGTCCGTAAATAGTGACCATGGCACGTGCTTGTTTGGTGACTTTCTCCAAGTCGCTCAACGCTCCGGTGGAAATCTTATTGAAGATTACTTTTTCCGCAGCTCTACCGCCCATGGTAGCGCACATTTCGTCCAACATTTGCTCTGACCTCACAATCAAACGTTCTTCTGGCAAGTACCAAGCGGCACCTAAGGATTGTCCCCTAGGAACTATGGTGACTTTAACCAATGGTGCTGCATGCTCCAACATCCAACTCACTGTGGCATGACCTGCCTCGTGGAATGCGATGGTTTTTTTCTCTTCTGGAGTGATAATCTTATTCTTTTTCTCGAGACCACCAATAATTCTATCCACAGCATCCAAGAAATCTTGCTTGGTTACTGCTTTCTTTTCCTTACGAGCAGCAATTAGGGCAGCTTCGTTACACACGTTGGCGATATCCGCACCTGAAAAACCTGGAGTTTGCTTTGCCAAGAAATCCAAATCAAGGGTTTCAGCGGTTTTGATAGGTCTTAGGTGTACTTCAAAAATCTCTTTACGTTCCCGCAGGTCTGGTAGGTCTACATAAATCTGGCGGTCAAAACGTCCAGCACGCATTAAGGCTTTGTCCAACACGTCAGCGCGGTTGGTAGCGGCCACTACGATAACGTTGGTATTAGTGCCAAAACCGTCCATTTCGGTCAACAATTGGTTCAAAGTGTTTTCACGTTCGTCGTTGGAACCTGTGAAATTATTTTTTCCTCTAGCACGACCGATGGCGTCAATTTCATCGATGAATATGATGGCAGGAGATTTATCCTTGGCTTGCTTGAACAAATCACGGACTCGTGACGCACCAACTCCCACAAACATCTCTACAAAATCAGAACCGGACAAGGAGAAGAAAGGTACTTTGGCTTCTCCAGCGACAGCCTTGGCCAATAAGGTTTTACCCGTTCCAGGAGGGCCTACCAATAGTGCCCCTTTTGGAATCTTACCACCCAACGAAGTATACTTGTCTGTGTTCTTTAAAAACTCAACAATTTCATGGACTTCTTCCTTTGCGCCTTCTAATCCAGCAACGTCTTTAAAGGAAGTTCTTGTATCTGTCTTCTCATCAAAAAGTTTGGCTTTGGATTTTCCAATATTGAAAATCTGGCCACCAGCGCCACCGCCAGCACCACCCGACATTCTTCGCATCAAGTATATCCAAATACCGATAATTAAAGCGAAGGGTAGCAAAGAAAGCAACAACTCTCCCAAGACATTGGACTCAGTATCGAAATCAACGATAGTATCGAGATTGTTTTCCTTTTTGATGCTTTTTATTTCGTCTTCAAAATTTTGCAAATCCCCGTAATCCAATACGTACTGCGGTAATTTACCTGCAGAAAAGTTGAATGGGCGGTCTGCAACATTGCGGTGTACGTCCTTTTGCAACGCCTCTTCGGTCAAGAAAACTTTGGCTTGACGCGTGTTGGTAATAATCAAAATTTCAGAAATGTCGCCGTTGCGCAAGTACTCCTGTAATTCGGAAGTTGTAGTTTTTTCAGTGCTTGAAAAGGTACTTCCCCCAAAAATTTGGAACCCGATAATTAGAGCGATTACGACGCCATATATCCACCAAGAGCTAAAGCGAGGTTTCTTCGGTGTATTCGAATTATTTTCTTTTGCCATTTTTTTTAAGAATTATAGCTGCTCTCCACTAGTGTGACTTTGGCATCACCCCACAGCCCTTCAATATCGTAGAATTCCCTAATATGTTTTTGAAATACATGAACCACCACATTAACGTAGTCCATCAGTACCCATTCAGCGTTGTCTGAACCTTCAACATGCCATGGTTTATCATGGATAGCTTTACTTACAGTTTTTTGGATGGAAGAAACAATCGCATTGACATGCGTGTTGGAGGTACCGTTACAGATGACAAAATAGTCGCAAACCGTATTCTCAATTTCCCGTAAATCCAAAAGATTTATATCAACTCCCTTTACTTCTTCTATCCCACTTAAAATTAATGCAATAAGTTCGTCTGCGCTAGCTTTTGGTTTCTGCATTCAAAAATTTTAGTTTCTACAAAGTTATGTTTTTTTTGTTTTCTTAGTCCCATTAAAATGTGACATCCTGAGACAACTTTTTATGGGAAACCCTTACCCAATAATCAAACTTGATGCCACGGGTTCTACCAATGATTATCTCCGTAGTATTCTGTCGGCCAAAACTCTGGAAGATTACACCGTTGTCATTACCGAAAATCAATTTGCAGGTAGGGGGCAGCGCGGCAATTCTTGGGTTTCAGAGCCAGGTAAAAACTTGACCTTTAGCTTTTTAAAAAGAGACTTGACCCTCAATCCGCAAAATCATTTTATCCTCAATATGAGGGTTTCTTTGGCGCTACACGATGCGCTTACCGCTATTGGGATTCCGGGTCTAGCCATAAAATGGCCTAACGACATTATGTCAGGTAATTCCAAGATTTGTGGAATTCTTATCGAAAACCTTATCAGTGGTGACCAAATACGACATTCCATAATCGGCATCGGCCTGAATGTGAACCAAACCAATTTTGGAAATTTGAAGCATGTTTCTTCTCTTCGGAACAGCACAAAAAAGGAATTTGACCTATTTTATCTGCTAGGAGTGCTTATGAAGCATCTCCAAAATCGATTGGCAACGCTTTCCAACAATTCTTTTTTGACCGATAAAACGGAATACGAAAGTCGTTTATTTCGAAAAGGGCAGATCTTTAGCTTTGAAGACCCTGAGGGTCAAAAGTTCCCAGGTGTAATTATGGGTGTTGCCCCAACGGGTCAATTGATGTTACAATTGGAAGATGGGCAACAAAATCAGTATGATTTTAAGATGTTACGTTTCGTATTCTAGCTCAAACTGGAGAGATTGGTCGAAAGCGTCTCCATGAAATTGGTGATAGGCCGTTTAATCATCATTGCCATCATGGTATTGAATTTACCCTGAAAATCCATTTCAAATTCTGAGGAACTCTCATTCAATGCTTCGATACTTATGGTAAGGTCGAACGATAGTTTTTTGCTTGGAGCGGCGAGCACTATTTTTTCATGAGGTACCTGTTCCACGATACGCAGATAAATCTCGGGCATTCCTTTTAGGATGAACCTAAAAGTGTTTTCATCTATGACAGCGAAAGTATCAATAGTATCTGGCATCAACTGCTCATAGTTCTTGACGTCACTCAAGAATTCAAAAAGTTCTTTGTCTGATTTGGCAACCGTTTTTTTGGCTATTTCAATATGCATACTAGTGTTATTGTTTCCATTCTTCCGGATTTTTTTTCCACTGGAAGAGCGTTTGGAATTGGTTTTCTTTTATGTACTCGGTTTCTGAGGCGCGCTGAATCAAATGGTCATAATCAGACAAGGTATGCAAAGTTACAGAGGCTTCTTCGAAGTTGTTGTCAGCGAGCGCAAAACCATATGTAAAAATAGCCAACATGCCCAAAACTGATACATTTTGGTCGGTAAGTGCTTTTACGGCATTCAAACTACTTTTTCCAGTACTGATTAGGTCTTCTACCACCACCACGGAATGGTCTTCTTGCAAATAGCCCTCTATTTGGTTTTTACGCCCGTGGGATTTCGGTTCTGGACGGACATACACAAATGGCAAATCCAACATTTCAGCAACCAAAAGACCCACTCCAATAGCGCCAGTAGCTACCCCTGCGATGGTTTGTGCCGTTGGATAGAGTTCTTTTATTTGAGCTGCCATTGCCCCAGCTACAAACCTTCTGATTTCGGGATAGGAAAGCATTACGCGGTTGTCGCAATAAATTGGGGATTTCCAGCCTGATGCCCAAGTAAAAGGATTTTCGGGATTAAGTTTAATTGCATTAATTTGTAATAGGTGACCTGCAGTCTTTTTTGCAATTTCCTCGTTTAAAACCATTGCGCAAATGTATAAAGTTTTTGTGAATGAGCTCCCTTTGATTTTGACCGACCAAAGGCCCAAAAATACTCAGGGAAATGTATTTGACTTAGATCAGGAGTCTCTCCAGAAAGCCATTCGCCTCTTATATGCCGGTGAATTGAGTGAAGCTTACTTATATCACTCGGATGGGCAACATATCATGGAAATTTTCAAACACAAAATACCCGTTGTCGTAGCTGCGGGCGGGTTTGTAACGAATAAAAAGAACAAGGTGTTGTTCATTTTTCGAAATGGTAAATGGGATTTGCCGAAAGGCAAATTGGACAAAGGGGAATCCATTGAACAAGCTGCCATACGTGAGGTTGAAGAGGAAACGGGTGTGACCGGCTTAAAGATTACCGGTTTTATGCGGACGACCTATCATATTTTCAAACGGAACGGGGAATATGTATTGAAGCAAGTACATTGGTTCGCTATGACTACGGATTTTGAGGGAAAGCTGCAGGGGCAAGCCGAAGAAGGCATCATGAAAGTCAAATGGAAAGGTTCCAAAAAAACCAAAGAAGCCCTGGAAAATTCCTATTTCAACATTAAATTATTATTTGATAACCCTTCTATTCCTCAGCAATAAGCCCTGAAAGTACTTCTTCGTTGTTCAGGCGATACACGGGGTATTGCAAATAGGCCTTTTCCTGATATTTGGAGTGTTTAAATATCCAATTGAGTTGCGCATACGCATTTTGGGAAAAATCCTCGTCCAAAGCTTTTTTATCAAGAAACTGGTTACGTAAAATAGTGTCTTTTTGTAGGATTCTTAAGGCCAACTCCTCAAAAACATAAGGGGAGAACCCTTCTTTGCGCTGTAGAATGGTATCGAAGAAATTCCAGTTGAAAAAGGAATCTACACTTTCAGGTTCCAAAGTTTCCAACAAATAGCGTATCCCTTCCTGTTGCGTGGGGACCAAAATATCTCCGGCCATAAATTGCACCGAATCCTTACGCGAAGTGACTTGGGTATTATAGTGGGGGTAGTGCCCTTCATAGGGTCGGGTATAAGTTTCGTACGAGTCAATCTGGTAGCTTTCCAAGAACAAAGTGGTGTCCTGTTCAAGGGTTTGGTATGCAATGTTGTTGGCGTCCAAGCGAGCGGTGATGTCCTTCCAACTTTTTGAAAAAATATAGGCTTCAGGCACAGCGATGGTATCCAAAGGATAATATTGATGTTGAAAACGCACCTCTTTTTCAAACGGCTGGTTCCTATCGTACTTCAGTTGAGGGAGTCCGGTGATTTGGCTTAATGGTAAAAGTGCTTCGTATCCTTTAAAGTTCAGGGTTTTACTTTGGGTAGTATCTACCGCCCAATTCAAGAAGTAGCGTTGTTGCTCCATAGCCTTGGCCAAAGCCTCGGCACGCAGTTTTTTGATATTTTCAAAATCCTTTTCCACTACGTCCAATACACTTAGCATGATTTCATAGGTGCCTTCCACCCTTTGGTCATACGGTTTTTGCATGTGGGTTTCCACCATGAATCCTAAGGTGTTCCACAGCGTCGTATACCCTGTGGAATATCTGGGGTTGTCCAAGAATTGGGTAAACCCTTGGTCTGGAGGACGGTTATAAATATTGACATAAGGCGTAATATCCCAGTCCTTTTTCAACAAAGATTCTTCCAAACGGGGTTGAAAGTCCTGCTCCAAGTATTTTCCCAGTTCTCCACCAAGTTTGTTATGCTGGGTGAACAAATGGGTAAGCACATACTGGTAATCTGCTCCATTGCTTACATGGTTGTCCACAAAAACATCGGGTTTGACCAAATGAAAAATCTCGGCGAAACTCAACGCGTTTTCCGTATCCATTTTGACGAAGTCGCGGTTTAGGTCGTAGTTGCGCGCGTTGCCTCTAAAACCATATTCAGCAGGCCCATTTTGGTTAACCCGAGTCGTGCTATTCCGATTTAACGCTCCCCCAATGTTGTAGACAGGTATGGTTACCAATACGGTATTTTCGGGCGCTTCAAGTTTTTCGGTAGCCAAATCCCGGAATAGAAGCATGGTTGCATCAATGCCATCAGATTCACCGGGATGTATTCCGTTATTAACGAGTACCAAGGCTTTATCCTCGCGAACATTGTCAAAATTAAAGTCACCATCAGGGTTAAAGGTGACCAGGTGCAGTGGGAGACCACTATCCGTGGTGCCCAAAGTTTGAATATTCACTTCAGGAAAATCTCTGGCTAATCTTTTGTAAAAGGCGATACACTCTTCGTACGTGGCGGTCTCTGCGGTTTTTGAAGCTTCGTATGGGGTTTGGTACGATGCGATTTTGTCCTCTAACGGGGTTTCACATCCCCAAAAAACCAAAAAGGCTGCGCAAAATGTCAATGCTGTTCTCAATGCTTAGGATTAGGTCTGTGTTTCTTTGCCAATGAACAAGGTAACACGGAATATCCCACAAAAATACAGAAATAATGGTTCAGGAAGCCAGGTTGATGCGGCTGAGGTCGGTAGGTTCAATTTTGAACAACGGCTTGTTCTTAAAATTGAGATAGTGATAGCAATTTAAGCGGAACTCGTTCCATTTTTGATAGTCCGCGGGGTCTATGGAAGAGGTTATGACATTTATGATGACCTTCTCTGGAAAGCGGATTTTCAGAAACTCCGCTAAAAATTCCCACCCGTCCATAATGGGCATATTGATGTCGAGAAAAATCACCTCCGGTAAAATTTCACCGTTCTGTTGGGCTTCATGAATACTTTCAAGAGCCAACTTTCCGTTTTCGAAGGTTCGGATGTTTTCGCACTCAATCGTGGCGTTCAGCATTTTCTTAATGCCGAATACCGTGATGGGGTCATCATCGATTATATATAGGCATTTAAGCTTCTTCATTAAAATACACTTTGAAAGTAGAACCCTTTCCTGGCGTGCTGTCAGCTTGGATGTTTCCACCCATGGCTTCAATCTGGTTTTTAATTATATAAAGTCCTAACCCTCGCGCATCTTTGTGGTTGTGGAAGGTTTTGTACATGCCAAAAAGTTTATTCCCGTACCGTTGCATATCGATGCCCAAGCCATTGTCGGTTACGCTAAAAACCACATGATTGTTTTCTTTTACGGCCTTGAGTTCAATTTTGGATTCCCTTTCAGGTTCGCGATATTTTACCGCGTTGGTCATTAAATTCAATATGATACTCTCGAGGTAAGCCGGTACACTTTTTACTTTTAGTTTGGGGTCAATATCCAATGCTATGCTCACCGTATTTTTTTCGATAAATGCGGATAGGTTTTGTTCCACTCGTTCAACATGTTCTAAAAGATTCAAAGATTTTTTATCCAAGTTGATGTTGGTGCTGATTTCCACCACCTCATTGAGATTTTCTAAGGTATCCATGAGGTTGTCCGCGGCGGAGGTCAACATTTTTATAATACGTTGTTGTTCGTTGGCATCTTTTTCATTCACCAAAAAGTCGAGCAACATGGAAAAGTTTGCACTATGTGACCGCAGATTGTGCGAAACGATATGTGCAAAATTTATCAGCTTTTTGTTTTGAATGGCGGTCACGTTGATAAGATTATGCAACTGCTCCTCTTTTTGCTTGAGATTGGTGATATCCATGCTCATGCCAATAAGGGCATACGCTTTGCCATCCACATCCAATAGTGGAATCTTTGAAGTCAAAAAATGCGTTAAGGTCCCGTCCTTTTTTACACCAAGGGTTTGTTTGCCTAACATGGGGGTCAACGAACGCATCACTTCAAGGTCTTCATCCCTTGAGATTTGTGCAATGTCTTTATCATATAGCTCAAAATCGGTTTTACCAATCAATTCTTTTGGCGTGGTTCCTAAATATTCGCATTCCGCTTTGTTGACCAATATTTTTCTGGAATCCTTGTCCTTGATAAACACATTTATCGGGAGGTTGTCAATCAGCGTGGTTAAAAGCTGTTCACTTTCCTTGGTGCGTTTTTCAGTGATAACCTGCTCGTGAATGTCTTGGAAGGTTCCAAAGATTTTGGTGATTTTTCCATTTTTGACGATAGGCTTTCCTCCTGAAGCAATCCATCGTTCTTCGCCTCGTTTGGTCACGATTTGAAGGCGCTCATTAAAAGAGGAACCGTCTTGCAATACCTTATGAAACAGCATTGAGATTCTATTCCGACTGTACCCTTGTTTGTAGAATTCAATCGCTTCAGCTACGGTAGGTTCGTAATCCAAGGGAACTTGATGAATTTCTTTGGTAGTCTTACACCAGCTAAGTTTTTCAGTGGTTAAATTATACTCCCAACTCCCTACTTTGGCTACTTCGGCAGTAGCTTCCATCAGGGCGTTAACTTTTTTGAGCTCTTTATCTTTAAGATATTCCCTAGTGATATCCAAACTATGAATTAGCGTGCCTTTGATGTTTTCCTTTTCATCATACCAAGGGGAAAAAGTACTTTCAAAAACCCTTTTACCCTCGTCGCTTAGCTCTTTGTGTTTTAAGGTACGGGTGTCGCTTCCCACCAAAAATTCACGCAGGAGCTCGGGAGAACAGCCTTCATGAGTACGGAAGCATTCAAAAATAGATGGATTGGCAGTATCTTTCTCAGCTTTGTACAGCTCAAACCATTGGTCGGAGGCATCTACAAGTTGAAACTGTGCATCGATAAACGCAATAGCGACTGGTAGTTGACGAACTAAATGTTCTTTAAAGTGCGTAGAGGGGGACTTCAATTGTTTAAGATTTGGATATTTAAGAAATTTCCTACTAAAATATAGGTATCCTACAACCCCGTCTATTTTATGTTGTGAACGCGCAGAAAGCTGTGGTCATATCGACGAAACCCCGTTTTCGAGCTTTTGTTACAGTGTAAAATACGTTCAATGGTGCTATTGGGTCGTTATTATGATTTTACTCGGACGGTGTCAGGAACCAGGCCAGTATAATCCCCTCCGTTTCGAATTACGTCCCGTACAATGGATGAACTGATGTAAGATTTTCCTGAGGATGTCAACAAGAATACCGTTTCGATTTCAGATAACTTTCGATTGGTATGAGCAATGGCTTTTTCAAATTCAAAATCTGCTGGGTTGCGAAGGCCCCTTAAAATGAAATTAGCATCTACTTTTTTGCAGAAATCCACAGTAAGCCCTTCGTAAGTGACCACCTTGATTTTGGGTTCGTGTGCAAAGGCATTGGAAATAAACTGCTGGCGCTCTTCCAAACTGAACATGTACTTCTTGTCGGCATTGATGCCAATGGCAATCCAAAGTTCATCGAATAAGGTAACCCCCCTTTCGATAATATCAGAATGGCCCAAGGTCAATGGGTCAAAAGAACCGGGGAAGAGAGCACGTTTCATGGTTTGGTTTTGCTTTAAATTTACGGTTTTCTAGCGTAAAGCCTCTTCAATGGCGCTGCCAAAAAGCGCGCTGAGGTCCAATCCGTGCACAGCGGCTTGCTGTGGTAAAATACTTTCCCTGGTCAATCCCGGGGTAGTATTCACTTCAAGAAGATAAGGTTCACCGTCTTTGAAAATAAATTCACTTCTTGTAAAGCCTTTCAGTCCTAAAATGCTGTAAATCTGAAATGCCAGTTCGGATACCTTTTGCCGTTGTGCTTCCGAAATTCGTGCAGGGGTTATCTCTTGGGATTTTCCCAAGTATTTGGCTTCGTAATCAAAAAAATCGTTCTCGGAAACAATTTCGGTAATAGGAAGTACCAAAGGTTTCCCCTCATAACTGATAACACCCACAGAAACCTCGGTTCCGTCCAAGAAGGCTTCAATCAAAACCTGGTCATCTTCTTCCAAAGCTACTTCGATTGCCTTGGGCAACGCTTCTTTTTCATAGACTTTGGAGATGCCGTAACTACTTCCTGCCCGATTAGCCTTGACAAAACACGGTAGCCCTACTTGGTCAACGATAGCTTGTTCGTTTAATTCATCGCCTTTGTTCAAATAATACGATTGCGCACTCTTGATACCAAAGGGTTTCAATGCGCTTAACAAATCACGTTTGTTAAAGGTCAAAGCCGCCTGATAATGATTACATGATGTTTGCGGAATTTGAAGGAGTTCGAAGTAGGCCTGTAACACTCCGTCCTCTCCTGGCGTGCCATGAATGGCGTTAAAAACACAATCGAAATGTATTTTTCGACCATCAAGTAAAATGCTGAAATCAGATTTATCTACGGCTATGGCCTCATCATCATTTTCATCCAAGTAAACCCAAGTTGGGGTCTTCTCGTTTTCGTAGATGTGGATTCGGAAGCAATTGTATTCGGATTTATCCAAACTTTCGTAAACCACGTTTCCACTTTTAATGGAAATATCGTGCTCGCTGGAGTACCCTCCCATTACAATCGCAATGTTCTTTTTCATTGATTCCTTCAATAACAGAAAGGTCAAAATAAACAAAAAAGGATGGGCTTTCCTATATTTGTCTCGCTAAGCATTTTCCATGAAACACTTTCTGAGCTTTCTCCGTAGTAAGGTATTTGCGATTCAGTTGGGATTGGCCCTTGTCGTCATGATTTTGGTCGGATACCTAGTTTTGCAGTGGCTGAAAGGCACCACAAATCACGGCGAGTTTGTTGAGGTGCCGGATTTTTCCAAAATGTCCGTAACGGAAATGCGCAAAAAAGTAGAAGATTCTGGATTGCGATACCAAATTTTGGATTCCTCGAATTACAATCCCGACTATCCTCGTTTTTCTATTCTGGAGCAGAATCCAACTGCAGGAAAGAAGGTAAAAAACAACCGTAAAATCTATTTTACCGTAAATCCTTCTGGATATAAACAAGTGACTGTTCCGGATATTATTCAAGTGACCCAGCGGAATGCCTCATCAATGTTGCGCGCGGTAGGTTTGGATGTCCAACGTGTGAGCTATATTGATGAACTTGGAAAGGATATGGTTTACCGTATGAAGCACAAGGGGAAACACATCAAACCAGGAGATAAACTTCCCAAAACCTCCAAGATTGAGTTGGTTTGCGGCAATGGAACTGTGCCAGAAAGGGCTAGAATCCAAAGTGAGTCAGAATAACCATGGATACGGAAAACCAAGAGCTTTCCCAAGACGAACTCTTTGAACATTTTCGATTTACCGC
>CALBPG010000248.1 GCA_937899065.1 uncultured Allomuricauda sp. | reverse complement strand
TAAGCAATAAGCAATAAGCAATAAGCAATAAGCAATAAGCAATAAGCAATAAGCAGTAGGCAGTTGTCAGTAGTCAGAGGTCAGTCGCGGGTCCAAAGTCAAAGGTTTGATTTTTGAATTTTGAGGTCTTGCATCTTGACTCTTGCATCTTGATTCTTGTGTCTTGTTTCTTGAATCTTCAGTTTGGACACTAACTTTACGAATGACACTAATCCCTTAAAACATTGAGCTTGATGTTTGACACTTGAAATTTGTGTTTGACACGAATTACACTAATGACACGAAGTTGTTTTGAGTTTGATGCTTGATGCTTGATGTTGGGCGTTTGGTTTTTGACACGAATTACACTAAGAACACGAAGGTATTTTGAGTTTGAAACTTTACGGTGCAAGCGATTGCATCTCAACCAATTTCTTGTAGTTTTTGTTGGATTGCATCAGGGTTTCATGGGTGCCTTGCTCGATAATTTCGCCTTGATGGAGTACCACAATACTATCTGCATTTTGTATGGTGGAGAGGCGGTGTGCGATGACCAATGAGGTTCGGTTGCGCATCATGTTTTCCAAAGCATCTTGCACTAAACGTTCACTTTCGGTATCCAAGGCTGAGGTAGCTTCATCTAGCACCATGATGGGTGGGTTTTTTAGGACTGCACGGGCAATGGAAAGGCGTTGTTTTTGTCCGCCACTCAGCTTGTTGCCGCTATCCCCAATATTGGTGTCGTAACCATTGGGAAGTTCTTTGATGAACTCGTGGGCATTGGCAATTTTGGCCGCAGCCTGTATTTCTTCGTCGGTGGCATCTTCTTTACCTAATGAAATGTTATTCCGAACCGTATCATTAAAAAGGATAGAATCTTGCGTAACAAAACCCATTAATTGGCGCAAAGAAGATTTAGATACGTTTTTGATATTTTGTCCATCCAAAAGCACTTCCCCTTCATTCACATCGTAAAAACGTGAAACCAAATTGGCTACAGTACTTTTTCCACTGCCGGATTGACCTACCAAAGCAACGGTCTTTCCTTTGGGAATGTTGAGATTAAAGTTTTTGAGGACGTAATCGTCTTCGTACTTAAAGCTGACGTTTCTGAATTCGATTTCGCTATGAAAATCCTGTTTTTCAATGGCGTTGGGGGCGTTTTGAATTAGATTTTCGGATTCCAAGATTTCGAGTACCCTCTCTGCAGCGGCGTTTCCTTTTCGAACACCGTAGGAGGCTTTGCTGATGGCTTTTGCCGGGGTTAAAATGTTGTACGCCAACCCCATATATGCTATGAAGGAGGAAGCATCCAAAGTCTTATCAACCAATACCATTTTTCCACCAAACCACAGCAGCACACCAATAACGAGAATTCCTAAAAATTCTCCTGTTGGAGAAGCTAAATTTTGACGGTTTAATAGCGCATTGGAAAAGCTGAAAAAACGATGGGTTGAGGCTTTGAAAATTTGATAAAACCGAGATTCTGCGGTAAAGGCTTTAATGACGCGAAGTCCGCCCAATGTTTCTTCTACAATGGACAAAAACTCACCTTGTTCGCGTTGCACTTTATCGGATTGTTTTTTAAGTGATTTTCCAATTCGAGAAATTATCATTCCGGCAACCGGAATGACCACAAAAACGAAAACCGTCAGCCTGGTGCTTATTCCGAACATGATGAGAATCGTAAACAATATCGTCAACGGCTCACGAACAATCAATTCTAAAATAGAAAGGAATGAATGCTGAATTTCGAGTACATCCGAAGTAATTCTCGCAATGACGTCACCTTTGCGTTTTTCAGAAAAGAAGGCAATGGGCAAGTCCACAATTTTTTGATACATCTTGTTGCGGATGTCTTGCAGCACCCCATTGCGCAAGAAGGTTATGAAGTACATAGCGAGGTAATTGAAGGCGTTCTTCATCAAGAAAAGCACCAATACGAGGCCTATTACCAAAACCAAACCTTTCATGTCGTCATCGCCCGAATACGCCGTGACTTCAAAGTTGATACGGTCTTGTAAATAGTCTTTTAACGACCCAAAACCTTCGTAGACGGGTTTTACATAGACCTTTTGCTCAGGTTTGAAAAGCACATCCAGCATAGGAATCAGCGCAGCAAAAGACAGCGCACTGAACAGGGCATATAAGATGTTGAAAAAAATATTCAGGAATCCGTATTTGCGGTAAGGGCCCGCAAACCGGAGGATTTTCCTAAAGTAATCCATGGAGCTATAAGTTCAATTCGCCAAGAATACCTTTGATTTTGGCGTCCAATTGCGAATTTACGGATTTAAAATCTTCGGCTTTTTCAAGTTGGGCGTTTGTACTGATGTAGAACTTGACCTTGGGTTCGGTACCACTAGGGCGTGCCGCGATTCGGGTGCCATCTTCGGTTTCATAAATCAAGACATTGGATTTGGGTAAATCCATTGCTCGTTCTTCACCAGATTTTACATTTTTGGCTGTTGCGGTATTGTAATCCTCAATCCAAATTACAGGGGAGCCTTGGACGGATTCTACCGGGTTTTCTTTGAAATCTTTCAGCATTTGCTTGATTTCTTCGGCACCGCTTATGCCTTTTTTGGTTAAGGACACCAAGGATTCTTTATAAAAACCAAAATCTACGTAGGACTGGATGAGTTCCTCATAAAATGAACTGCCTTTGGCTTTGGCTTCCGCTGCAATTTCGCAGGCGAGTAGGGTAGAGGTCACAGCGTCTTTATCGCGAACGAAATCTCCGACCATATAACCAAAACTCTCTTCTCCGCCACCCAAAAATTTGGATTCGGGGAAGTCCTTAATCATTTTCCCAATCCATTTGAATCCGGTTAGTGCGGTTTTGAATTCCACGCCGTAGGCTTTCGCCATTTGTTCCATCATTGGGGTGGACACAATGGTGGTCGCGATGAATTCGTTTCCTGCAAACCCTTTGGCTTTGTATCGCTCCAATAGGAAACGGGTCATCAAGACCATGGTCTGGTTCCCGTTGAGCAGTTCCATTTCGCCTTCCAAATTGCGTACCGCAATGCCCAGACGGTCACTGTCAGGGTCGGTTCCCACGACCATATCAGCCCCAATTTCTTCAGCCTTTTTAATGGCAAGGGTCAACGCTTCGGGTTCTTCTGGATTTGGCGATTTTACCGTAGGGAAGTCTCCGTTGGGTTCTGCCTGTTCTTCAATTATAGTTACATTATTATATCCCGCTCGTTTCAACACTTCAGGAATTGCGGTGATGGATGTACCATGCAAAGCAGTAAAAACAATTTTAAAATCGTCTTTTCCCGGGACGTCAAAATTACCATTGGCTACGGAAGCTTCAAAAAAAGCATTGTCCACTTCAGTGTCAATGGATTCGATATGTTCGGGTTTGGCTTCAAATTTTATATCCTCAAAAGAGATGGCATTGATTTCCGCAATGATTTCTCCGTCTTGTGGTGGCACAATTTGACCACCATCGCCCCAATATACTTTATAGCCGTTATATTCTGGCGGATTGTGTGAAGCGGTAAGGACAATTCCGGCATGGCAACCCAAATGGCGCACCGCAAAAGATAACTCTGGAGTGGTTCGTAAAGCTGAAAAACGGTACACTTTGATATCATTAGCTGAGAAAATCTCTGCCACGGTTTGTGAAAGTGTATCCGAATTGTGACGGCAATCATAGGCGATGACTACTTTTAAGTCTTCTCCTGGGTAGGTTTTCTTGAGGTAATTGCTCAGTCCTTGGGTGTTTTTGCCCAGGGTATATTTGTTGATGCGATTGGTTCCCACACCCATGACGCCCCGCATACCGCCCGTACCAAATTCCAAATCTTTGTAGAACCGCTCTTTCAGTTCTTCTGGGTCATTATGGATAAGGTTTTGGATTTCTGCTTTGGTGTCTGCATCAAAAAAGTCGGTTAGCCATGATTCGGCCGTAGCGCGTATTGCATCCATGTAGTGTGGTTGTTTTGCTGGTAAAATTACGAAGTTTCTGGCTTAGGAAGTTTCCTGCAAGTTAATTTTATCGGAGATGGTATATCGGGTGTCGTTCTTGCGGGAACGGACCATGATTTCGCCTAAAAATCCGGCTAAGAAAAGTTGTGTTCCTAGAATCATCGCCGTCAATGCAATGTAGAATTGCGGTCTTTGGGTGATAAGCCTTCCCGTAGGATTTAAAAAGAGCTTGTCCACCCCTAAGTAGATGGAAAAACCAAAGCCCACCACAAACATCAGTACGCCCAAAGCACCAAATAGGTGCATGGGACGGCGTCCAAATTTGGAAACGAACCAAATCGTAATCAAATCCAGAAAACCATTGATGAATCGCTCTGCGCCGAATTTGGTTGTACCGTATTTGCGCGCTTGGTGTTGTACTACTTTTTCGGTAATATTTCGAAAACCAGCATTTTTGGCCAAAACAGGAATGTAGCGGTGCATTTCTCCCGACACTTCAATGTTTTTGACCACATCTTTATCAAAAGCTTTAAGCCCGCAGTTGAAGTCATGCAGTTTTAGCCCAGAAGTTCGTCTCGCGGCCCAATTGAAGAGTTTGGAGGGGATGTTTTTGGTGATTACTGAATCGTAGCGCTTTTTCTTCCAGCCAGAGACCACATCAAATCCTTCATTCGTTATCATTTGGAACAATTCCGGGATTTCTTCCGGATTGTCCTGCAGGTCTGCATCCATGGTGATGATGACCTCGCCCTGGGCAGCTTTAAAACCGGCATGGAGGGCTTGGGACTTTCCGAAATTGCGCAGAAAGCGTATTCCTTTCACATTTTCGTTTGCGTCAGAGAGCTTTTCAATCAACTCCCATGAACCATCAGTACTACCGTCATCAACAAAAAGGATTTCATATAAAAAATGATTGGATTGCATAATTTGTACAATCCAATCATGAAGTTCTTGCAAGGATTCCTTCTCATTTAGCAAAGGGATAACAACGGAAATCTGCATTGTGTCGTGTCAACAATTCTCCCAAAAGTAGCACTTTTTGCTTAGTAGGCAGGTTTGGCCTTTTTCAGAATAAGTCCGGAAATGAGCCCTAAAATAAGTCCCAACAAAATGTTGATGATGAGGATAAACGGATAGCCCATCCACCAATATTGAATGCCTTGTTCTTTTTGCTGGGTGAATTGTTCTTGGGTAATTTCGCCACTTTCCAACGCAGGTCCGAGACGTGCATCCATAACTTTGGCCGGAGTGTCAGGGTCCAAGACATTGATGAGCACCAAATTGTAAATGATACCAATAATGGCTGCAATCAATGCGATTCCAGCTCCGATTTTAAGTGCCTGGCTCACAGTTAGGTACGATTCGTTTGCTTTTTTAAAGGCCATGATGCCCAAAAAAGTAACGACTGCCATGAGGACAATACTGAAAATCATGAGCCCTGGACTTTGGGAGGTATGCAGGTCTTGCGTAAAGAGCAAAACTCCGAATACCACGCTAATGCCCCCTAAGATGAGGCCGTAGTTCAGAGAAAATTTCCCTGTTTTCGGTTGAATTTGTTCCATTTGGAATATTTTTAGAGTTGTTATGAGGTTAGTAGGTGTTTTTAGAAATTGTTACACATATTAACACGAATATTTTTTAGATAAATAGTGTTGTGTTGCAATCAGAAATGATTACATTTGCACCCTGAAAAAATTGAGATTATCATGCAAAAAGATATTCATCCAGAGAATTATAGACTAGTAGCATTCAAAGACATGTCCAACGAAGATGTGTTCATTACTAAGTCCACTGCAGAAGCGAAAGAGACGATTACCGTTGAGGGTGTTGAATATCCGTTAATCAAATTGGAGATTTCAAGAACTTCACACCCATTTTACACTGGTAAAACCAAACTGATTGATACGGCGGGACGTATTGACAAGTTCAAGAACAAATACAAGAAGTTCAGCAAAGAAGAGAAAAAAGCTGAATAATCTTTCATAAGTATTCAGAAAACGCCGCTGACAGTCTCAGCGGCGTTTTTTATTTTTAGGGTATCTGAAACTAACATTATGAACTACATTCTGGCGGATGGTACGTTCAGGGAAGCCTTATTGCCCTTGACGTATACGCGACCTATTTCTGATATCCGTATCGGTATTTTGACCATAAAGGAGAAGTGGGAGAAACATTTGGGTGTAACGGTTAGCGATAAAACGGAAGCGTATCTCTCTGAAAAGTTTCCTTTGGTTAGCGGTTCGGACAACGTAGTGATTCATTCCATTTTTTTACCGAATCCTGAATTGGTTAGCGCTATAAATGCACTGTCAGAAAACGAAATGCTACTGTATGGTGAGACCATAGTAGCGTATAGAACCACCCATGTAGAACTAGAACCTTCTCTGGATGCTTTTAAAAAGGTTTCTTTTGAAAGGGAACTGATGACGGTTACAAATCCTTGGGACATTTTTTCCAAGAACGGCGAAGCACTACAAGCTGATTTTGAGCTATTGACTGATGGAAGAAAAAGTCAACCTCTGTCAGAGACCAACCAAGTGGTGAACCCAGAAAATATTTTTTTGGAAGAAGGCGCTTCTGTAGAGTTTAGTATTTTAAATGCTGCTACAGGCCCTATTTATATTGGAAAAAATGCGATAATACTGGAAGGATGTATTGTAAGAGGAGCCCTTGCACTTTGTGATAGCGCCATCTTAAAAATGGGGGCTAAAATTTATGGTCCGACTACGGCTGGACCAGGATGTAAACTTGGCGGTGAGGTCAACAACTCGGTACTTTTTGCGAATTCCAACAAAGGGCACGAAGGTTTTCTTGGGAATTCGGTGCTTGGTGAATGGTGCAATCTTGGAGCGGACACCATCACATCCAATCTTATAAACAACTTCGCAGAAGTGCGTTTGTGGAGTTATCAAACCGAGGGATTTGCCCGAACGGGATTGCAATTCTGCGGTTTGATTATGGGTGATCATAGTAAATGTGGTATCAATACCATGTTCAACACAGGAACCGTAGTCGGGGTCAGCGCGAACATTTTTGGGAGTGGTTATCCTAGAAACTTTATTCCCAGCTTTACTTGGGGTGGAGCTTCTGGTTTTACCACCTACCTGCCCAAAAAAGCATATGAGGCTGCTACTGCGATGATGCAACGTAGGGAAATTGACTTTGATGAAACTGAAGAGGCTATTCTGACCGAGGTTTTTGAGCAAACGAAAAAGTGGAGGAAGTCCTGAACGGGTCTTCTAAGGTATTTTCTCTTCGAACAATTTATTACCTTTGCAGCCCTATTTCCAGTAGGTTATGTCCAAAAAAGTTGCTTTTTATACGCTAGGATGCAAACTCAATTTTTCCGAGACGTCTACCATTGCCCGAAATTTTGAAAATGAGGGTTTTGAGCGAGTGGATTTTTCGGAAGAAGCGGATATCTATGTCATCAATACCTGCTCGGTTACAGAGAACGCTGATAAACGATTCAAAACCATCGTGAAGCAATCCCAAAAAGGGAACCCAGAGGCTTTTGTGATTGCTGTGGGTTGCTATGCGCAACTTAAACCTGAAGAATTGGCGGATGTAGATGGTGTTGATATGGTTTTGGGGGCTACCGAAAAATTCAAAATCACCGATTATTTGAATGATTTGGTGGAATCTGAGCCCTTCAACTCGGCTCAGGGCACGCACGGCAAACGAAGAGCGCAAATCCATTCTTGCGAAATCGAGGAAGCGGACTTTTATGTAGGGAGTTATGCCATCGGAGACAGAACCCGAGCTTTTTTAAAGGTGCAAGATGGTTGTGACTACAAATGTACCTACTGCACCATTCCGCTAGCGCGTGGGATTTCAAGAAGTGATACTTTGCAAAATGTCTTGAAAAATGCTGCGGAGATTTCTTCAAAAGGCATTAAAGAAATCGTTTTGACCGGAGTAAACATTGGGGATTACGGTAAGGGAGAGTTCGGGAACAAAAAGCATGAGCATACGTTTCTGGATTTGGTTAAGGCCTTGGACGAAGTGGATGGCATTCATAGACTTCGTATTTCTTCCATAGAACCCAATCTGTTGAAGAATGAAACCATTGATTTTGTTGCGAATAGTAATTCTTTTGTTCCCCACTTTCATATTCCGTTGCAGAGTGGGAGTGATGCGCTACTTAAATTAATGCGCCGTCGCTATTTAACCAATCTATATACCGAGCGTATTTCACGTATCAGGGCTGTGATGCCCCACGCTTGTATTGGGGTAGATGTTATCGTTGGTTTTCCTGGAGAAACCGACGAACATTTTTTGGAGACCTATCATTTCTTGAATGATTTGGACATTTCCTACCTCCACGTTTTCACTTATTCGGAACGCGACAATACCCTAGCTGCTACTATGGATGGGGTAGTCCCCAAAAATGTACGCGCGAAGCGAAGCAAAATGCTTCGGGGATTATCTGCGAAAAAGCGACGTGCCTTTTATGAAAGCCAAATTGGTTCAATAAGAACCGTGCTTTTCGAAGGTGAAAACAAATCTGGATATATTCATGGATTCACTGAAAATTACGTTAAGGTGAAATCGCCTTGGAACCCTGACTTGGTCAATACCTTGCACCAGGTGGAGTTGACCAAAATTGATGAGGATGGGTTGGTGCGTTTTGCTTTTGTGTCCTCCAAAGTAATGGCATAAAAAAACCTCTCCGAGGAGAGGTCTAGTTTGGTTTTTCACGAAGTACTTAGATACGAATTCCTACGGGCAACATTTCCTTAAATTGGCGATTCTTTCTTAAAAATCCTGCTATGTGCGGACTGGTCGGAACCACTCTAAGGTTTTTCTCTTGAATCTGTTGTAGTACTGCGGTGATGAAAGATTCTTTAAATCCTTCTTGCGTAATTTCTTCTGGAATAACCAGTTTGGTCAAAAAAACTTTTCTTTCTTGCGAGGAGTATTCAATTTTGGCGAGATGCCCATTGACCTTCATCTCGAACTGGCGTAGGAAACTATTGTCCTTCACTTCCATTTCTGTCATATAGTTCTGTTTTAAAAGTTGGCTTTGCTTGTTCTTTGTACCTTTTGGCGGTATTCATAAGATTTTGCAAGTCTGTAAACAGCGGGGCTATTGCAAAAGGAGTACAAAATTAGTCAAAAATATGTTAATTTCCTAGCGTTCTCGACAATAGGACCAAAATGGCGGACGACCGAATCCATATCTATTGCATGCCTGGAATGGGTGCTAATTCTTTGATTTTTGAGGGATTGCATTTGCCTCATGAACAGTTTGAGTTGCATTTATTAGACTGGTTTAAGCCAGACTCGAAGATGTCCCTTCAAGGGTATGCCAAAAAAATGTGTAAACACATCAAACATCCAAATGCTGTTTTGTTAGGTGTTTCTTTTGGTGCGATGCTAGTGCAAGAGATGGCTAAAATCATATCTGTACGCAAAGTTATTGTGGTTTCAAGCGTGAAATCATCTAAAGAACTACCCTTTAAAATGAAATTTGCCCGAAATACCGGAGCGCACAAACTACTCCCCATGGGATTGGTTAATAATGTAGAACTTCTGGCAAAATATGCTTTCGGAGAGAACTTGAAGAAACGCATAGACCTTTATCAAAGGTATTTGTCGGTAAAGGATAAGGATTACATGAACTGGTCTATACACCATATGGTGAATTGGTCCCAAGATGAACCCTTACCTGACGTGGTGCACATTCATGGGGACAAGGACAGTGTGTTTCCTATCAAAAAAATCAAAGATTGTACGGTAGTGCCCAATGGGCATCATGCCATGATAGTGCATCGTGCGAAATGGTTCAATGAACATCTACCAGCAATTATTTTATCATAAGGTAGTTCTATACTATATCTTTGTTTGAAACTCCCCGTATGAAATATCTTAAAAATGTCCTTGCCGTCATTGGTGCGTTAGTAGTAATTGGCACTTTGATTTTCGCCGTTCAATCTTCTCCAGAACAGAAAGAAGCGTTGACGCAAGTAGTCAATCCTGAAAAGCGTGTGGCAGATGGCTATCAGATCAGTGCGATCGAAATTCCCAAGGATTTGAATTTTGCAGGGGAGCCTGTGCCTATGGATGATGCAGACATTATGGAGCGCGTAGACCGGGAATTTTTGGTAAACACCTATTGGCAATCCAATGCCTTGTTGCTTATGAAGCGGGCACATAGATATTTTCCTATTATTGAACCCATTTTGGCGAAAAATGGCATTCCAGATGATTTCAAGTATCTAGCCGTAGCGGAAAGTGCCCTAATTGACATTGCTTCTCCAGCAGGTGCGGCAGGAATGTGGCATTTTATGAAAGGTACCGGGAAAGAGTATGGATTGGAAGTCAATGCCAATGTGGATGAACGATACCACATCCAAAAATCCACCCAAGCGGCTTGTGAATATTTGAATCGTTGGAAAAAACGTTTTGGAACTTGGACTTTAACCGCAGCGGCCTATAATGCAGGCCCTGGGGGTATTCAGAAGTATATGCGTATTCAGAAAGTAGATGACTATTACGATTTGTTGTTGGGCGAGGAGACCAAGCGTTATGTTTTTCGAATTCTGGCCATCAAAGAAATCCTTTCAAACCCAGCAAAGTATGGTTTTGAGGTTGAAAATGATGATTTATATGATAGTGTGCCAACCTTTACCGTAGAAGTCGATACGGCTGTGACCAGCTGGGCTGATTTTGCAAAGCTGTACGAAATCAATTATAAGATTTTGAAGCGTCACAATCCGTGGTTGCGGGAGCCGCATTTAAACAATGCTTCCCGCAAGAAGTATACTATCGAAATTCCAAATAAAGGGTATTACAAGGAAACTACCGAGGGGCGTTAATAGTTTCTCCTCTTATTCTTCCGTGGGATAACGTTTGAGCAGTTTTTTTACACGAGTGTTGAAGTTATGTTTGTTAACACCGATTAGATGCTCTGTTGCAGTTAAAAAGGTTTCCAATCGGTTTTTACTCCCCGCATTAATTAGCGTATTGATTCCTTCCTGCCCTTTTTTATTTTCTATCTCATGGGCCAGCACCCCGGCGATGGTTGAACGTACTGAAATTTCAGGGGCAATATGAGAGAAGATTTTGGTGTTTCTTTCGAATAGCTCGAAAAGCTTTGCATCGGGATGGGAATCCAGATAAGCATTTAACTCTGATACCAGCCTAGTGAGTAAAACCATTTCGCCATTAGGGTCCGTGTAGTAGGCATTTCCCCATAGATAGGCGACCCCTTCTTCGGTAATCCAGTTTCTATCTTGTGGTTGGTTTACCTTTCCTGAATAATAATGAAACACGTCATGGGAGAAATCTTCATGGTTTTCAATTGCGCAAATGGTTTTTGTATACACCCCAAAACCATTTCGAGTTAAACCTACTCTATCGGAAAGAAATCGAATACCAAGGAGGTTTAATACCTCTTGTTCGTTGTAACACATATAGAAGTCGAAACTATCCGGTGTTAATCCCAGCTTTTGTGATATCAAAGTGTTCTTTCGGTCGAACTCCTTAGCGTTTAACAGGCTTATGGTATCTCGAAAATGATACGTAATGTTTCCGACCGTATGATTTTTCCAAAATTGAGCATGGTGTTTGATAGGAGTGAAAAACACGATTTTTTGGTTTGTGGGCGTCGCCAACAAGTCTATGATATGATGGACTTCATTTGATTTTAGTTTCGTGACGACCACGGTCAGGAAGTAGTTGTTTTTTTTCGTTTCATAGAGATTAATGAGCTTAAATGAGTAGTCTTTAAAGAAAGTTCTCTTTCTACGAATAGAAGAAACAAAATATCTATTTAACACGGCTTTGGTCAACTCACTTTCTTCCTCCTTTAAATATTTTGTACTTAATTTAAAGTCCGACATATCGTGAAACAGGGAGTCTAAACTGACTACTATTTGCGTTTCCAGTAGGCTGTCTAACTCTGTTTTAAAATAGCTCGGTTTTGAAATCAGGCCTTGTGCTTGAAGGGCAAGGATTCCGAACAACCAACAACCTGTAAAGAATATGCTTTTCATCGGTTTACCTTTTTTGTATCAGCTTGCTGAAAGGATGTTAGCTACAAAGATTGTTGTTGTTGACCAAAAAATCACAAGTAAATTAACGGAATAGGTGTTTGAATTGATAACTAAGGCCATCAACCTTCTTTGTAGACCGTTTTACGGCTATTTAACCTAAATGTAGAGGGAAATAACCCCGAATGCAAAACCCATTTTATGGGCTAGAAATAGGTTGCCTATCTTTTGAAATTTCTCCTGACTAGATTTTCTTCATTTGCTGCTGCATCATCTTGATTTGCTCGGTCAGCATATTATTTTTATCCAGTTTTTTGGCCTCTTGAAGTAGTTTGGTGGCTTCGCGTTTTCTGCGCTTTTGCATTGAGATACCCGCTAAGCTCAATTTGGCCATGGCGACATCATAATCCATGGTCAAGCCCAAGTTCAAAGCTTTTTTGAAGTACTTTTCCGCTTGGGTCAAGTTCTTTTGGGAATAAATAATACCGTGCAGGTAGTTGTAATATCCTTGTTGCTTTTTGATTAGGGATGCTTCTGGGTTTTTGATTTTCTCCAACCACTTTTGGGTACCCTCCATGTCTTGTTTGCGCATGCGCAAAAAAGCAAGGAGAATAATCTCATTACGGAAATATAAAAAGATGAAAATGAGGGACAAGAAAATCAAAGTGATTCCATTGCCAATATACCCCTCAATAAATTGGTACACCGCATAGCCTATGATTAAGGCTGCCAAAACCAATTTGATATTCTTGTTAAACATGTATTACTGTATTAATTCGTAGGTAACCGTTGATTTAATGGAGGTTGGGATTTCCACATCACCCAGTTGTGCCATTTTGGAATGTCCAGAAGCAAAACTTGTCGTTTCTATGGTATTGATGAATCCATTTTCCGTATTCGTTACGATGGTGTAATCGTGATTGCCCGCCAAAGCCATGGTGGTACCACTCTCATTAGTATCTACGGTTATGGTTCCTTTTCCGGTAATGGTCATTGCATCCGAAGTTATCTCATCCAACTGCCACGTATTTTCCGCTTTAAGCTTTCCAGAGAACGTATTCTCCCAAGTGGAACCTTTATCCACGGCAACATCTGGATAAAAGAAAGTCATCTGTTCAAAACTCTTCGCCAATCCGCCAGAACTGAATTCTTTCTCCAAAGATTTACGCATCAGGTTTTTGGTGAAATCATCTTCCACACCCGCTGATTGAATCATATTGTCAATCATGGCACCACCCCCTTCAACACTTTCAATTTTACCATTTTCCAATAGGGTCAAGTTCAGTTCATAATCAATCAACCCCTTAAACATTTGCGACATCATATCTCCTTCAACAGGTTCGGATGCCTTAACATTTACCAGTGTGCCTTGAAGGTTGGAGGTACTTTTCATCCCAAAATCCTTAAACACCAATTTGATGCTAAAACCATCCGCGGTTTTACCCATCACGGTAAACGTAAAGATGGCCTCCAAATCATTGGTGATTTCGTGTTTGCTGCCTTCCAATTCTTGAGTAATGAGTTGTTCCGCTTTTTGTAGAATCTTGAAGCTATCGTTTACCTTGAGGTTATATCCAATCTTTTGTTGGCCTATCATTAGGAAAGGCGACATCAAAATCAGGAATAAATAGGTGGTTCTTTTAAAATATGAGGGTGAATGCATTCCGCTCTGCTTTGTTGGGGCAAATCTAACATAAACATTTTTTACAAACCATTTGCCGAAGTAAAAACTCTTCGTATATTTGCGCCCAGAAAATTTGGAGCCAATTCCAAATCTTAATATTCCTTTACGATGAAAAGAACATATCAACCGTCGAAGCGAAAGAGAAGAAACAAGCACGGATTTAGAGAGCGCATGGCTTCGGCTAATGGTAGAAAAGTGCTTGCGCGCAGAAGAGCGAAAGGAAGAAAGAAATTAACTGTTTCATCTGAACCACGACACAAAAAATAATGTGCTGTCAATAACTTTTAGATTAAAAGGTGCTGCTTTTCAAGTTTAGCACCTTTTTTTTGACCTAATTTTAACGCTGGAATAAAACGAACGTAAAAGAATGCCAAAAAGAAAAGACCTCAAGTCCATTTTGATTATCGGTTCTGGTCCAATTATAATTGGTCAGGCCTGTGAATTTGATTATTCAGGAAGTCAAGCACTACGGTCCTTGCGTGAGGATGGAATCGAAACCATCTTGATAAATAGCAACCCTGCTACCATCATGACCGACCCGTCCATGGCCGACCATGTGTATCTAAAACCCCTGAATACAAGGTCTATTATAGAAATTCTTAAAAATCACCCGAACATTGATGCTGTACTGCCCACCATGGGAGGACAAACGGCATTGAACCTTTGTATCGATGCGGA
>CALBPG010000247.1 GCA_937899065.1 uncultured Allomuricauda sp. | reverse complement strand
ATTTATGGGTTTGGAAAGGAGACCTGAGCTTTATGGAATTGGAAGCCGTTGCCAAAATGGACGCTGGATTGCCCAATCCGATATATCTGAACGGTGATGTCGCAATGGAAGGTAGTGTTTTGGATGGCATCATCACCTTTGACCTTGACTTTGAATTTGAACTGGGCGAAGCTTGCCAAAACGCTAATAGCGGGCCGTTTGATGAATATCCTATCATAGCTGATGTGATTCCAGAGGATAAAGCTGAAAAAGTACATCTCTTCACCCAATTGGAAGCGGCGTTCAACTTTCCAAATGAGCCCTTTTCCTATACCGAACTCAATAAAAAAGGAAAGCAAATCACCCGAACGTTCACCTACGAACTGGAGTTAATAAGGCTGTAACGGACAGAAAAAGGAAAAAAGAAAACCCAGAATTTCATTCCCGAATACAGAAGTGATGGCAACTCTGCTGTTTTCTTTGATGAAGATTTTGTATTTCAACCTGAAACCGCATACACCTTTTCCATAGGCGCTACAGGATATGAATTGCTCAATGGTGGGGCAAAGGAAGAGCGCACTACGGAAATCAAAACGGTGACGTTCACTACGGATAAAGCACCGAGTAAAATCACCAAGAAGGACATATTGCTGAGCACTCCCTTCATAGGAGAGAACTACTTCATCCCCTCAAACTTTTCCTCAGGAAATATCGTGATGTATCAAGTGGGCAATCACTGGACGGACCCTTCTTGGTGGTATACCGAAGGTTTTGCATTAGGAGATACCTACCAAGGGGAACTGGCCCATGGCACCTTTGATTTTATTGCGCGGTTTATTGACGTAAAGAGCAAGGCAGCTTACGAAGCTCCCTTTCAAGTCAACAACGGCAATGCGCAAGGCTTGTATGGGGGGCAGTTATCGTTTGCCTTACCAAAAGAACTACAAACCAGTCGTATTTATGAGCTACAACTATTGGTAAAATATACCCCTCCCATAAATGACTATGTGCCAGCTTCCAACACCAAAGCGGTTTATAAAGATGTGCTGTTAGGTGGCGCTGGAAAAGCAAATAATGGAGGTGCCGGAGGTAACATAAACGCAGGACAAGGATGGCAAGTACTACAAGGAAACCTAAACTTGCAGAACAACAACCTTAATTTTCAGAACAACGCAAATACCAAAACGTTTTCCAATACCATAGCCAATCAGCCACCAAAACCCAATCCCATTTTTGAAGCATCACTTGTCAATGCCAACACTGGTAACCAAAACATATCCATAAAACGTCAGCATCAAGAGCTTTTGACGGTAAACAAAACCCAAAAAAAAGTGGAATGGCCCATTTTTGAAGGATTTAAATTTTACTTCAAAACCAGTCAATTCAAAACCTTGGCCGCAAAACTGGCCAACATTACCCTTGAATCCACAGAGATAGGCAATTACTACACCCATGTTGCCGATGTAGAAAATGTTGGAAGCTTTGATTTCGAAAACATCAAACTCCCCACAGCGATACTACGTTCCGATGAAAACTTTGATGAACAGACCGTTGCCACCGCAGTAAATGATGAAAAGGAACCTGTTATCGTTTCGAAACCACCTTTAATAGAACTTAGTATTACCGGTCAAACGTCAATCTTTGCGAATGAAGGCGTTTCTTGGGGAGAAGATGACCCCTATACACCCAACAGACCGAATTTATGGGGCGCCATGGCAGGAAACACCACACAAGCGTTGCTCAAAACCTATCATTTTCCGATGGACGATAGTGATTGGAAAATGCGATTGCAAAGCAACGATTATGATTATCCATCCATGGACTATTGGGAAAAATTGCTTCCTTCAAGAGAGACAAATACGGTTTGGAATTCCAATAGATATACCGGAGAGGAAAACAATCAATACCAACCTTTTAATGATAAATACTATCCGAATGTGTATGAGGCAATTGCCGATATGAACGAAGACCCTTTGATAGTTTTTCTAACAGCACATAAAAACATTGAGCACCAATCCTACAATGGAAACAAAGTTGGATTCACGACAAAGAAGTTAGAATACCCTCCTGGCAACTCCAACAATAATGGCGGCGGTGGTGGAATGTGGATTCAAAACAACCAATGGCAGAATCAAAATCCGCCACAACAAGAAGCCTACTTTGGCGTGTTGGATTACACGGAATGGCTCGCCGTTCAAGACTGGTTTCGCTTAAAACAATATCTCTTCAAACGTTGGAGCCAAGTGGCACAACCAGATGTAATGGTAAAAGAGGGAGTACGTCAGTTTATCGAGAATAAAATGCCATATGGGATGCAACGGAGGGAAGGGTCTCCCCCATTTAGAATCCGAAAGTACAATGGAGGTCCACAAAAGGATTTCTACTTTCAAGTGCCACCAGATTTAAATGTTGATATCGACTAAAAGACAAGATTATGAAACCGCATATTCAAGCCTTACTCCTTGTATTGATAAGTACTTGCTGTTATACCGCTAATGCCCAGCAAGAAGACGAGAAACTTGTACTCAAAACTCGTTCATATAAAGACAGTATTGTATTACGATGGGTGCCTAAAGATTTGGAAAGTTGGCGTTTGATGAATACTCAGGGCGTGACCTTAGTTCGGACTAACACATTGACACAAGAAGAAAAAGTACTAACATCAACTCCATTAAAACCGTATCGTCTAGAGGTTTGGAAAACCCGAACAGATACCACCAACATTTTTGTGGCCACTGCTGCGCAGTGTTTGCTTGGAGAAACCAAGGTGACCACGGAAATTGCCAATCAACATTTTAGTACGCAGTTGTTAGCGGCAAAGGAGCAAAACAATACCTTGGCGTTTGCCGCCATGAGCGCTGATTTTTCAGTTCAAGCAGCCGATGGATTAGCCTTTCGATGGGCAGATAGGGATGTCAACCCAAAGGAAACCTACACCTATCATTTAGAAATTGACGGAAAGAGGATATCTAATCCATATGTACAGCGGATGGAAGACGATTGGAAACCTTCAAAAGTAGTTGGGATTAAAGCGGAAACGAGCCAAAATTCCATCGAAATCTCTTGGCCCAAAACCGAAAACAATTCCAAATTTTCAGGGTATTATGTAGAGCGTTCCACGAATGGGAAAAATTTCACTCGGATAAGCAAAAGTATTGTCAAGGCTACGCCCAGCGTCACCTATACACAACGACAACGCTATACCGATGAAGACGTAGTGATAGGAAAAACCTATACCTATCGCGTTATCGGTGTTACCGCTTTTGCAGATTTTGGACTCTACTCTGAAATCGTTTCGGCAAGGATAACTCCTCCACAAAACGTGTTTCCTGTACAACAACTAAAGTTGAATACCATAGATGAATCTACTGTAAACCTTAGTTGGACAACGCCAGAGCAAACCGAAAGCATTAAGGGATATGCCGTGGTTCGAAGCAAAACCAAAGCAGGTCCGTTCACGCCCGTAAATTCGGGTTTACTGTCGGTAAAAGCTACATCTTATGAGGATAACACTACCAAACTAGGAAAAACCCACTTTTATGCTGTGGTAAGTGTTGGAAAAGGTGGTAATACGGCCGAAACCCCTTCAAAAGCAGTAATCCTAGCTGATAATATCTCGCCCAACACGCCACAGGGGCTGATAGGGAAAATTGATTCCCTGGGAGTGGTTTCTCTGGCTTGGAATTTTGGAGATGAAGAAGATTTGAAAGGGTATCGCGTGTTTCGAAGCGATACCAACCAACAAACGTTTCAACAGTTGACTACCGGCCCCGTTCCTGGGAATTATTATAGCGACACATTATCCTTAAAAACATTGAAAAAGAAAGTGCTTTACAAAGTAAGAGCCTACGACTACAACTACAATCCATCAGATTTTTCAGAAATATTGGTATTGGAACGACCTGATTTTATTGCTCCTATGCCTCCCACTTTAACCAGCATCACGAAACAAAATGATTCCATACAACTCAAATGGGATTCAAGTGCTGGAAAGGATGTCGCGAAATATCACGTCTATCGGAAAGTATCCAATGAAATCGATTTCAAAAAAATAGCATCGGTATCCGGAACGGAGCATTCGTATCAAGAACCTGTCTTAAAAGCTTATACTTCAGCTGCGTATCGCATTAGCGCAGTGGATGATTTTGGTAATGAAGGCAGTCCATCTAAAATCATGAGATGGAACTATGCGAATAAAAACACTTCTTTTACTCCAACACTTTCTGGGAATTTCAATGCAAATACCAAAGATTTAGCGTTGCTTTGGACCCCCCCAGCAGAAATGGATGGAACAATGATTATTTATCGGGATTCGGGTAAAGGATTAAAACAGTACGCATCAGCACGCTCAAAGGAAGGCAAGTTTATGGACAAAGCCTTTTTTCAGAACAGCACGGGTTACGAGTATCAAATCAAATTACTGTTTAGTGACGGCTCGGAATCTGCTTTAAGCAACACATTGAAAGTCAACCTTAACTAAGTTTCCTTAAATTATGTCAATTTAAAACCTACTGCGCCTTATGCTGGACAATGAAATCCAGCAGTTTTTATTGCACGCCTTTATGGGTTTGTCCTTCGCATTTTTAGTGTGCACCTTGGCGATTTTCTACCATAATCGCAAAATGGAATTCTTATTATATGCGTTGTTTCTACTTTCTGTAAATAGCTATTTTGGTTTTTTTAGTGCCTTTGTCAAAACATGGCTTCCCGACGTTCCAATGGCTAACTATGTCGTTATTCAAAACATGGCTCAGGTCGCGACCAACCTCTGCTACTTGCTTTTTTCCAGATATTATCTGAACACCAAAGAGGTGTACCCCAAGTTTCATAGGGTGCTTAACACAGTTGCTGTAGGTTTAGCCGTTTTTATGGTGGTTTATTTGATTTGGTGGGGTTTTGGAGCTTCTCTAACTACCCAAAGACAACTTATGGACGTCCAACGACTAGTGATGGCACTGTTTGTTATTTTTAGCACGTTCTACCTGCTTCGCCATAAGGAAAACAACTTTGTATATGTCATTTTAGGGGCTGCTTTCTTATTCACTGCAGGAGCTGTGACTACCTGGATTACCTATGATTTGGTTTGGATGGTGGTAGGTTCTGGTTTTGAAAACTTTGTTTTCTCCTACGGTTTGGGCTATAAAATCAAAAAGCTAAATGATGAAAAATTAATCGCTGAACGGGATGCCATCCAAAATCAGATGAACTCATTACGCGCTCAAATGAATCCGCATTTTATATTCAATTCGTTGAACTCCATACTTGGTTTCATCCTAAAGGGCGATAAAAAGGAATCCATTCGTTACCTCAGCAATTTTTCCGATTTGTTACGGAAAATATTGAATACTTCCGAAAACGGTTCCATATCCCTGGAACAGGAAATCTCATTATTGAAATTGTATCTGGAATTGGAAAGCTTGCGATTCAACAAAAACTTTGACTACTCCATTGAAGTGGATAAAAAACTGGACATCCACAACCTCGAAATTCCGGTGTTGCTGATACAACCGTATATCGAAAACTCGATTATCCATGGATTGGCCCCAAAAACAATTGGGACTAAAAAAATCCGCATCGCTTTCAATGACTCAGGCGATTTCATCAACTGTATTATTGAAGATAGTGGAATCGGAAGAGCTGCTGCACAAGAACTAAAAAGAAAGAAAAAGATTTATCACAAGTCAAAAGGCATGTCCATAACCCAAAAACGTATAGCTTTGATGAATCGCCAAAACCTCAAGGGCAACTCACTGGTCGACATTGAAGACCTTTTTGATAGCGAAGGAGAGCCCGCTGGCACTAAAGTATCGCTACGCATTTATAAACCACATCTCAATTGATATGGAACTAAAAGTAGTTATCGTAGAAGATGAAAAGCACAGTATTGTTGCGCTTAACCAGCTCTTGGTCGAATTCTGCGAAAATGTAGAAGTCTTAGGGCATGCTTCTACAGTAGAGGATGCGATTGAACTGATAAAAACCACCGGACCTGATTTGGTTTTTTTGGATGTGGAACTCCATTCCGGTACCGGATTTGACATCTTGACTGCTTTTGAAAAACCTGATTTCGGAGTGATTTTTACCACTGCATTTGAACATTACGCCATCAAAGCGATAAAATTCAGTTCCATTGATTATCTGCTTAAACCCATTAATCTAGAGGAGCTTCAGAAAGCGTTGCAAAAGGCAAAAAAGGGAAAGGATACCAAGTTGTACTTGTCTAAAATCAAAAACCTTGTTGAAAACATTCAAGATGAAAATCTCAGGGACCGTAAAATATGTCTTTCCACTTTGGAAGGGTTAGAGTTTATCAAAGCGCGGGACATTATCTATTGCAAAGCCAATGGCGCTTACACCCTTTTGAGTATTAAAAACCATAAGGAAACCATGGTCAGCAAAAACCTACGGGAATTTGAACTTCTTTTATCCGACATTGATTTCATGCGAGTGCACAACAGCTACCTGATAAATCTAAAAGAGGTGCAAAAATATATCAAGTCCCACGGAGGTTACATTATTATGAGCAATGATGACCATGTTCAAATCTCAAATTTGAAGAAAGAAGATTTTTTGAATCGCATGGGTAAACTGTAGAAAGGATTATCCCAATAACTGCTTTATAAAAGCCTCTTTATAAGCCCTTCCGATTGGTAATTCGGCGCCCCCTTTTAAGCATACTCTGTTTCCAGCTATTTTATCAATACTTTTTGCATTGATGATATGGGATTTGTGAATACGGTGAAACTGTGTGCTGGATAATTTCTCCAACCACATACGGAGGGGGTCACTGGAAATGTATTTTTTCTGGCTCGTGATGATTTCAGTGTAGTCCGCATCCGCGCTAATGTGTACAATATCATCAACCAGAACTTTAACCAAGTCATATCCAGATTTGATGAAGAGCTCTTTGGGTGCTCTATTTTCCGAATCAGATTTCCCGTCAGCTTCTCTTCCTTGGGACTCTGAAACTTTAGCTACGGCTTTTACAAAACGTTGGAATGAAAACGGTTTCAACAAATAATCGACCACATTGAATTCATAACTCTCCAGGGCATATTCCGAGAAAGCGGTAGTTAGGATAACTTTCGGAGGATTCGGAACCGTGTTCAGAAAATCCAAGCCTGAAAGCTTGGGCAAATGAATGTCCAAAAAAAGAAGGTCAATCTGCTCCCTATCCAAAAACTGCATGGCCCTAATGGCATCGGGAAAAATCCCCTTTAGCTGTAAGGTCCCAATATCTTCAATATATTTTTTGAGAATACGCTGGGCGGGCGGCTGATCCTCTACGATAAGACAAGTCATCATATCCTATTCTTTTGTAGAACCATGGTCAACTCCACGGTGTATTGGTTTTCAGCTTCAGTGATATTCAACTCATGTTTGTTTGGGTACAGCAAATCCAACCGCTTTCTCACATTAGTCAATCCTATACCCGCGGCAATGCTATCCAAACCTTCGGAAATTTCATAATTATTGGTACAACGGAAAGTCAATGTGTCTCCCTTCATTTTAATTGAAATATCAATTTTGATGTTTTCGGATTGGCCCGCTTGACTGTGCTTAAAAGCATTTTCAATAAATACAATCAAAATCAAAGGGGCGATTTTATAATCGGCACTCCTGTTTTGGACCGAAAAATCAACCTTCCCCCTATCTTCAATCTGTAGTTTGTTGAGCTTAATAAAGTTATGCAACTGCTTGATTTCTTTTTCAAGCGGAACAAATTTTTCCTTGCATTCATAGAGCATGTAGCGCAAAAGTCCACTCAATTCCAAGATGATTTCAGGTGTTTTGGAAGAACCTTCAAGGGCATAGGAATACAAATTGTTCAGATTGTTGAACAAAAAGTGTGGATTAATTTGAGAGCGTAAAAACTGCAACTCACTTTCTTGAACGGTACTCTTCAGCGCTTCAATTTGATCCTGTTTCTGGAGGGCATCCCATCCAAATTTAAATCCAGCAAGAATGGTGATAACGGGAAGTACCCCAAGCAGGGAAAAAACAACCCCAGGAAACCGGCTCGCTCTTCGCGTACCTGGAAAAAATACTTGTTCCAAAACCAGTTCTTCCAAACCAATGACCACAACCACTATGGCTATAACCCAAATGAAAAACATGAGATATTTCTTGCGATACAAATATCTGGGCATCAACCAATACCCAATCGCCCATGCAGCAAGCACATGTGTCGAAAAAAAGGCCACCTGGGAGGGTCTAAAACCTGGACTCTCTGCATCAAAGGAATAAAAGAGAAAGACCAGTACAATCAAAACAACCTGAAAAACGAGTTCTTTTTGTAAAGTGGTCATACTCGTAAAAATAAGCTCTTGTGTTTACTGCACGAAATACAATACCGCAAACGACAGAATTGAATAGGCGAACACCAAATCACATAATGATTTTAGAGATTTGTTGTTTAGGGCAAAACCTACGTCGTTCACGGAATTAAATTCCATCACTATCTTTACATACCTGACCTTTATAGTAAAATCATTTATCATGAATGGTCTGAGGGTTCCATTACTTACTTCCCTGCTCATTTTATTTTCCCAGCTAGCGCTCCAAGCGCAGCAAAAAAGCATTACTTATACTGGAAAGGTGGTTGACAAAACCTCAGGTGAACCTATTGCGTATGCCACCGTGATGATAGCAGACCAAGCCTCGCAGCAAGCCATCAGTGGCAGTACCACCCTAGAAGATGGAACTTTTACCTTAGAGACCTCGGCAACAAACTATTATATAGAGATAAGTTTTATTGGGTTTGAAAAGAAAACCATCCAACCTTCGTCGACGCAAAATGACATTGTTGATTTGGGAACTATCGAAATTACCGAAGATGCCCAACAACTTGAAGAAGTAGTGGTGGAAGGCGAAGTTTCCCAAACCGTCTTTCAATTGGACAAGCGCGTTTTTAATGTTGGAAAGGATTTGAGCAGCACAGGGGCCAGTGCTCTTGAAGTATTGAATAACGTTCCTTCAGTGAATGTTAACATTGAAGGGCAAATCAGCTTGCGCGGAAGTGAAGGCGTACAGGTACTCATCAACGGGAAACCTTCCATATTAACCAGTGATGAAAACAACGCTTTGGGAACCATCACTGCTGATATCATCGAACGGGTGGAAGTGATTACCAACCCTTCAGCAAAATATGATGCAGAAGGCACCTCGGGCATCATCAATATTGTTTTGAAAAAAGAAGAGAAAAGAGGACTAAATGGTTCTGTTTCCGTTAACACCGGGGCACCCAACAACCATAGCGTAGGTGTAAGTCTCAACCGACGCACGGAAAAGCTAAACCTGTTTACTCAATTGGGGGTGGGTTATCGTGAACTTCCCAATGAAATTACGGTACGCAATAACGACCGCACAAAGGGTACTAGCATTTTGTCTACCGGTGACCAATTTAGGAATGAAACCTTTTACAATTTTATTCTAGGTACGGATTATTACATCACGCCAAGCACCGTGGTGACGCTCACTGGAAAAATCGCTTTAGAAATTGAGGACCAACCTTCAACCACAAATTTTACCGCTTTAGACGAAACGGGAACGAGCGCCTCTGAGTGGGAACGGACTGAGGTAACAGATGCACGAAACCCCAAATTCCAGTACGAACTTCAATTCAAAAAGGATTTTGAAGATGATGAAGACCACGACCTCATCTTCAGTGCTTTGGGTAATTTCTTTGGAAAAGACCAAACCTCTGATTTTGTGGATACGACCCTATCGGGAGATAACCGCGATGCTGAACAATTTACCCGAACCGACTTTGAAGAATCCGTGTACACCTTTAAACTGGATTACAGCAGACCTTTTTCCGATTCGTTTAGCATCGAGACAGGCGGGCAATATAATTTGAACGATGTAGGCAATGATTTTGAAGTTCAAAATCTCGAAAATGGAGTATTTGTCAGCGACCCTGACTTGACCAATGTTTTTGAGTTTGACCAAAATGTTTTGGGTGTTTATAGTACTGCCGCTTACGAGGGCAAAAAGTGGGG
>CALBPG010000246.1 GCA_937899065.1 uncultured Allomuricauda sp. | reverse complement strand
AGTACTTGGTTGGAAAACAATGGAAAAGAAAAGCTGAGTGTGAATGGAAAAGTAACCAACCAGAATAAGAAAACCCGTTTGGATTTGAGTGCGAATTTCACAGATTTCTCATTGGAACCATTCAGTCCCTTAGGGGAAGATGTCATTACCAACATTCGCGGTAACTTAAATGGAAGTGCGAAAATTGTTGGGGATGCGGAAAACCCATCTATCAATGGCGATTTGACCTTGAACGATGCTGGAATGGGTATTCCTTATTTGAATGTGGATTACAATTTTGCGCCTTTTTCGAAAGTGCGGTTATTTGACCAAACCTTTTATTTCGAAAATGTGGGCTTGTCCGACGTAGATTATGGCACAACTGCTACGCTTGACGGGACCATCAATCATACTGCCTTTGGGGATTGGTCTTTAGATTTGGATGTGGACACCAAAAATGACCGCTTCTTGATTCTCAATACCGAATTTGATGATGAAGCTTTGTACTATGGAAAGGGCTTTATCAATGGCACCGGAAGTATTTATGGTCCAACCGAGGGCCTCACCATAACCGTAGATGCGTCAACGGCAAGCGGTACGTCACTGAAGATACCATTAAGTGATGTGACCAGTGTGGGGGACTACTCCTTTATCAATTTTGTGCAGAAAAAAGGAACAAAATCCTTTAAGGAAGAAAGGGTTTTGAAAGATTATCAAGGGCTGGAGATGGCTTTTGATTTAGCGGTAACTCCTGAAGCCGAAGTTGAAATCGTAGTTGATAAAAGTTCAGGAAGCTCTTTGCGTGGAACAGGGGAAGGCCTTTTGCTGATTGAAATCAACACCAACGGTAAATTTAACATGTATGGGGAGTTTGTGGCCGTAACCGGGGAATATAACTTTAAGTACGGAGGGGTTATTGACAAAACCTTTAAGGTTCGCCCAGGGGGACGAATTCTTTGGGAACGTGACCCCTTGGCAGCACAATTGGATTTAGAAGCCATTTATGGGCTAACCGCAAACCCCGCACCACTGTTGGACAACGCAGGCTATACCGGAAGAATATCCACTGAGGTTGTGGTGCGACTGACCGGGGAATTGGAAAATCCACAAATAGAATTTGACATTGACTTTCCATCGACCAATTCCGTGGTACAGTCTGAGTTGGAATATCGTTTACAAGACCCTATTGTGAAAGAGCGCAATGCCTTTTTCCTGATGGCTCAGGGTACTTTTGTGAATGCGCAGAGCGGTATCAACCAGCAAGCGGTCACAGGTAACTTGATACAAACCGCATCGGGCTTGCTGAACCAAATTTTGGCGGGCAACAACGATAAACTCAATTTTGGGGTGACCTACGAGCAAGGTTTTCTCGATACCAATGCAGACATTCGAACAGAAGACCGAATTGGTGTTACTGTTTCTACCCAAATCTCGGACCGTATTTTGGTCAATGGAA
>CALBPG010000245.1 GCA_937899065.1 uncultured Allomuricauda sp. | reverse complement strand
AAGCCAACAAGAAAGCAACCAAGAAATCTATAATTTGATGTTGGGGCAACAAGGAAAATTTGAAGAAGGCAAAAAACTCGAACAAAAACGGATTTCAGAAGAATTGCACGACGGTATTTTGGGCGAAATGCTCGGTATTCGCCTTGTGCTGGGCGGACTAAACGAACGCACTGACGAACAATCGCAAGGGCAACGGGCCGAGCTCATAGAAAAATTACGTGGCGTTGAGGAAGAAATACGCACGATATCCCATGAATTAAGCCACGCTTCGTATCAAATAATTCATAACTTTATTGTATCCGTCGAGGATATGATTCGAAATATCGAAGCCTCATCGGGTATTGCATGTTCTTTTACCTATGATGACCATTTGGATTGGGACGACCTTCAAGGCGATATCAAAATCAATGCCTATCGCATTGTGCAAGAGTCCCTCCAAAATTGCGTAAAACACGCCCAATGCGAAAATGCCTTAGTGGATTTTGATTGTGACAAGCAAAAACTCACGCTCACCATTAGCGACGACGGAGTTGGTTTCGACACCGGAAAAGGCAAAAAGGGCATTGGTTTGCGCAACATCGTTTCCAGGGTGAAAAAAATCAACGGAACATTGCAAATTGAAAGCAAGAAAAACAAGGGAACTACGGTTACCGTTAGTTTGCCGGTGGTGTACCAAAACATTGATGGGGAATCTACAGGGCAAGAATTGATGGAAGCCTAGTCCACAAAAACCAATACATGAAAACATTGCGAATTTTGGCCATTGATGACCATGAAATGACCATGTTGGGCTATAAATTTATTTTGGAACGTATCGTTTTCGAAGGCCACTCGATTATTGTTGACACGGCTAACACCTATGAGTTAGGTAAAGAAATGATTGAAGAGTCGGTACATTCCTTTAAGTATGACATTTTGTTTTTGGATGTTCAATTGTTTCCACCGAACGAACACCAACCCCACACCGGTGAAGACCTAGGGGTTTTGGCGCGTAAGCTGGTGCCGCAAACCAAAATTGTGTACATGTCGTCTTTTAGTGACAACTATCGCATCAACAGTATTTTGAAATCGGTTGACCCTGACGGATATTTGGTAAAAACCGATATTGATCCACAAACCTTGGAGGATGCCGTGAAGACAGTAACCTTGAATCCGCCCTATTACTCTTCAAAAGCTTTGGGTGCCATTCGCAAGAAGATGACCAACGACATTAGCTTGGATGAAAAGGACAAGAAAATCTTATATCATCTCTCCATTGGCACCAAAAACAAAGATTTGGAAAAGCACATTCGCTTATCGCCTTCTTCCATTGAAAACCGAAAGCGACACATGAAATCTTTGTTCGGTACCGAGAACGAAAATGACTTGGCGCTTATCTTGGCGGCCAAAAACCGTGGTTTCATTTAATAAGATTTTACGGTCATAGTTTGGGTTAAATGTTGCATGTGCTATGCAACACAGTCCTATTATTGGCTGAAAATCAGGTAAAACCGGGGATTATCCCCAAAATTTTTAAGGATTTCGTGCAATCCCGCGCAGCAGATTCGTTTTAATTTTGTTTTAGTATCACGAATAGAGGGGCTATGCTAGGAAACAACAGAAAATGCTGCAATTCCTGCTACGAAGATTTTGGTGAGAAACCAATCTTCGAAGGAATGAAAGAATTTGTTAGACGAGTGGAACGTGACTTCTTTGCTCAAGTAGTTGTAGGCTACTGTTCTTCTTGTCCAGAGCACGGAAGTGAATTGCGGTTAGATATTTTCTGCAATTTTGGATAGACAGAAAGTTTACATCACTTCAACAGAGGAGATTGGGGCGAAATTCATCATAATGATGATAAGGTTTCACCATCTTCTTTTCAGGAAGCGTTTAAAGAACTTATAAATCAGACGTCAACCAGGTTGGATATCGCTGAGCTGTCTTTGCACTTTAAAGACACCACTATTATCATTACCAAAATTTACGAATTCAGTATCCCAGAGCAACTGACACAAATCATTTCGGTGTTGAGCGAACACTTTGTGCACATCACCAAAGGAATGACCGAGATGCCTTATGAAATCTTCATTCCCATTTTTGAAGATAAGGGTCAGTTTTCTAGGGCGCTACACGAACCCATCGGCTACTTTGATTTTTGGGTGCTGTATTTCGAAGAAGGCGAAGAACACCACGATTTGATTTACTGTCTTCGCGATAAAACCCTACATCAAGAAAAACTCTTTTTACTGGATTAAGCACTAAGCACCTTGAAATGATACCGCTTCCTGATTGAAAAGGGGACGGTGTTTCATCATGGTATGTACTTTTTCTGTAACAGCGCTTACTTTAGCTTCATCTCCGTGGTTTTGAATGACCTCGTCAATCAAGCCCACAATGACTTCCATATCATTTTCTTTTAAGCCTCTGGTTGTAATGGCCGGGGTTCCAAAACGAATTCCTGAAGTGATAAACGGAGATTGGTCATCAAACGGCACCATGTTTTTATTCGCGGTTATCGCTGCGCTTTCCAAAGCCTTTTCGGCATCTTTACCCGTGATGCTTTTGTTTCTGAGGTCAATCAACATCATGTGGTTGTCCGTACCTCCCGAAATTACTTTGTAATCCAACGCCATAAAGGCTTTTGCCATAGCTTCAGCGTTCTTTTTCACTTGGACCATGAAGTGCAGGAAATAAACTAGCAACGCTTCACCAAACGCAACTGCTTTCGCCGCGATAATGTGCTCCAACGGCCCACCTTGGTTACCAGGGAAAACAGCTAAATCCAAAAGACCAGACATTTTACGAAGGTTTCCATTTTTAAGGCGAATACCGAAAGGATTTTCAAAGTTTTCCCCCATCATGATGAGTCCACCTCTGGGACCACGCAAGGTTTTATGCGTCGTGGTGGTGACGATGTGACAATGCGGTATCGGGTCGTTCAGAATGCCTTTTGCAATTAATCCTGAAGGGTGTGAGATGTCCGCAAGTAATAAAGCGTCTACACTATCGGCAATTTCACGGAAGCGTTTGAAATCCATGTCCCGCGAATACGCAGACGCCCCAGCAATAATCATTTTAGGCTTTTCCTTATCTGCAATTTCTTGAATGGCGTCATAATCCAACATTCCGGTCTCGCGATCCACCCCATAAAACACAGGATTGTACAAGCGACCCGAAAAATTCACGGGTGAACCATGGGTAAGGTGTCCGCCATGCGCCAAATCAAAACCTAAAATGGTATCCCCAGGCTGCAAACACGCGTGATACACGGCTGCATTTGCTTGAGAACCCGAATGCGGTTGTACATTGGCGTATACAGCACCAAACAGCTCCTTGGCTCTGTCAATCGCCAAATTCTCAACTTCATCCACTACTTCACAACCGCCATAATACCGCTTTCCAGGGTATCCTTCGGCGTATTTGTTTGTCAAAACACTACCGGCCGCCTCCATTACCTGAGGGCTAGTAAAGTTTTCCGAAGCGATAAGTTCAATCCCTTCTATTTGACGTTCTTCTTCCCTTTTGATTAAGTCGAAAATTGCGGTATCGCGCACCATATCTTTTGCTTTTGGATTCACAAAAATACAAATGAATTGGCTATTCAAATTCATATCAAAAGCGGAAAAACAAGATGTTTTCCAATAAAAATCAACAATTGTGCTTTAGGCCGATAAACCACAGAAAAATAAGGCTTTACCACAGTTTTATACTAAGCATGGGGCTTGTTCGTTTTAGTTAGGTGTATCATATTGGCACAACAGTTGAATTATATCCAACAAACCAAAAAAACCCATTGATATGAGAAAATGTCTACTCCTAGTTTCAGTTTTGATGGTAGCTGCCTGTAGCGGCGTGAAACGAACGCAAGAGGCATTGAATACCGGAAACTATCCGGTAGCCATTCAAAAGGCCGTCAAAAACTTACAACAGAACAAGACGCGTAAAGGCAACCAGCCTTATGTTTTAATGCTGGAAGATGCTTTTGCTAAGAATATGCAACGCGAAGAAGAACAAATTCGCTTTTTGCAAAAGGATGGCAATCCTGCAAATCTGGAAACCATTTACAACAAGTATTTGAACTTGAAGCAAATCCAGAATCAAATTCAGCCGTTGTTGCCGCTTTATGTGCAAAACGAGGGGCGTGATGCACGATTTGATTTCGTGAACTACGACAACTCCATTCTGCAAACCAAAGATGCCCTTTCCGAGTATTTGTACGATAATGCCTTAAATACTTTGGCTAACGCTAAATACAAGCAAGACTATAGGTCTGCTTATAACGAATTGGATTATTTGCAAAAAATCAATCCGGGATATGGTGAAACCGTTCAAAAAATGGATGAAGCCTATCAAAAAGGACTTGATTTTGTACGTGTGGAAATCTCCAACGAATCACAGCAAATCATTCCTGAACGTTTGGAAGAAGAATTGTTGGATTTCAACACCTTCGGCATCAATAATTTCTGGACCAAGTTCCATGCGAACCCCATGCCCAATTTAAAGTATGACTATGCGCTGGATTTAGGTTTCCGCGAGATAAACATTTCACCCGAGCGCGTGAACGAGAAGCAATTGATTCGTGAGAAGCAAATTCCAGATGGATATGAATTCTTGCGCGATCGAGATGGTAATGTGGTAAAAGACAGCTTGGGCAACAAAATTGAAGTGGAACGTTTTAGAAACGTTCAATGCAACTTTTACCAGTTTACCCAGTTTAAAGCTGCTAATATTGTAGCCAAGGTCAGCGTGACTGACTTGAAGAACGGTCAAAAAATAAATGATTACCCTTTGGCGACTGAGTTCATTTTCGAACACATTTACGCCAATTACAAAGGTGATAAGAGAGCGTTGGAAAACGATTTGGTTGCCTTGTTGGACTTGGCTGCTGTGCCCTTCCCTACGAACGAGCAAATGGTTTATGATGCGGGTGAGGATATCAAAGTCCGTTTAAAACGGATAATCAACCAACACCAGTTTGATTAAAATAACAAGCCCCGAACTATCGGGGCTTTTTTTATAGAAAAGGACTTAAGTCCGCGTCTGCAATCGCGCCATGCGAGGTATGAAAGACCACTTCCCCATTTTTCACAATAAGCAACTGAGGGGACTCATGAAATACTCCCAAACTGGAGGCTACGGCGTTGGACACATCCCGATGGGACAATAAATCCAGTAGATGCAAATCCACCTTTTGAGAAACATCAAAAGACCCTGTGAACATGTTCAGCACCATACGGCTGATGCCACAGGTGGTAGAGTGTTTGAAAATGAGTTGCGGTGTTTCGTGAGAACGCTCTTTTAGCAAATCCAACTTTGCTGTATCATTCAAAGCCACCCAAGGAAAAGAACCTCCGCTGGTATTTTCCTTTTTGGGCTGATCGTTTCCGAATAGTGTATTAAAAATCCCCATGATGCAAATTTACAATCTAGGTCTCAAAACTAAGCACGTCCTTACATCTGACGAAATGTCTTGGTTTTGAAAGGTTTTACCGACAAAATTTCAGGTGTTTGGCAATGGTAAGGTTATTGAACCCCTTGGGAAAACAGTGAAAATGAACCCAAATAATTTTACGATAAAAACCCAGGAGGCCATACAGCAAGCCCAACAAATAACCGTTGGTTATGGCCACCAACAGATAGAAAACGAACACCTCTTCAAAGGTATTTCGGAGGTAGATGAAAATGTGCTACCCTTTCTTTTGAAGAAACTGAACGTGAATACCAGTCTTTTACTCCAGATTTTGGAAAAAGAGCTAGAGAGCTTCTCAAAAGTAGAGGGGTCTGAAATCATGTTGTCGCGTGAAGCGGGCAAAACGTTAAGCGAAGCAGCGGTTTACGCCAAAAAGATGCAAGATGAGTTTGTATCCATCGAGCATCTTTTATTGGCCATTTTAAAATCCAAAAGTAAGATTGCCCAAATCTTAAAAGACCAAGGGGTATCTGAAAAAGATTTGCAGAGTGCCATTGAACAATTGCGCAAAGGTGGCAAGGTGACTTCGCAGAGTGCCGAAGACACCTATAATGCACTCGATAAGTACGCGAAAAACCTCAACCAATTGGCGGATAGCGGCAAATTGGACCCGGTCATTGGGCGCGATGAAGAAATTCGACGCGTATTGCAAATCTTATCACGTCGTACCAAGAACAACCCCATGCTCGTTGGAGAACCTGGGGTAGGAAAAACGGCTATTGCCGAAGGGCTTGCACATCGTATCGTTCAAGCTGATATTCCTGAGAACCTAAAAGATAAAGTCATTTACTCCCTGGACATGGGTGCTCTTATCGCTGGTGCCAAATACAAAGGAGAGTTTGAAGAGCGCCTCAAGGCCGTTATCAAAGAGGTGACCTCCTCTGATGGGGACATCGTACTCTTCATTGATGAGATACACACCTTGGTGGGAGCCGGTGGTGGTCAGGGAGCTATGGATGCGGCCAACATCCTCAAACCCGCTTTAGCGCGAGGTGAGCTACGGGCCATTGGAGCCACAACTTTGGACGAGTATCAAAAGTATTTTGAGAAGGACAAAGCTTTAGAACGACGTTTCCAAAAGGTCGTTATTGACGAACCTGATGCAGAAAGTGCCATTTCCATTCTTCGCGGTATTAAAGAAAAATATGAAACCCACCATAAAGTGCGCATTAAAGACGAAGCTGTGATTTCTGCTGTGGAATTGTCCCGCAGATACATAACCAATCGTTTTTTACCAGACAAGGCCATCGACCTTATGGATGAGGCAGCTTCCAAACTTCGTATGGAAATCAATTCCAAACCGGAAGAATTGGATGCAATGGACCGTAAATTGATGCAGCTTGAGATTGAAATCGAAGCCATCAAACGGGAAAACGACAAAGACAAGTTGCAAAGCTTGAATTTGGAATTGGCCAATTTGAAGGAGGAGCGAAATGAGTTGTTCGCCCAATGGGAAAGTGAAAAAACGGTGGTTGATAATATCCAAAAGACCAAACAGGATATTGAAAACTTCAAGTTAGAGGCCGAACGTGCCGAACGAAACGGAGACTATGGCAAGGTTGCGGAATTGCGGTATGGCAAGATTAAAGAA
>CALBPG010000244.1 GCA_937899065.1 uncultured Allomuricauda sp. | reverse complement strand
AAGTAAAATGGCATACACTTTAATTGTAAGGCCTATCAGGACCAAGGTTGGGGCCAATCGAATTCTTCTAAAGTTGTATATCTCAGGATTGAACACGTTCGGGTCATCACTACCCCCACCGGCCATCAGAATAAAACCGAGTGCAATGAATCCCAATCCAATAAACAAGAAGGTGTAGTTTTTCTTTTGGAAGATAAACTGTTTCGTAGGCTTTACTGCCTGTTTACTTTTCTTACCCATGTTGCAAATGTATTCAGAATACGGGAAGATACTTGATTTTGAAAACAAAAATCAAGCTTCTACCGAATTATCGCCCCTTTTGTTTTAGAATGGCAGTTGCCAAAACAAATTCAATTTCAGACAAAACCAATCCGCTAGGAATATCATCATTATACAAATAACCCAAGATTTCTTGTTCCACCGGCAAAATGGAATGGCTGTTGTTTACTGTGGGGCACATAAAGCTTTTCACGCCATCACACTCATTCGAATGTCCCAAGCCTAAGGCATGTCCAAGCTCATGAGCAAATACCACAGGGCTTGTGCTGGTTAGCCATATTCTGGCGGATAATATCCGGTGTCCCGCAAAGCTGAATGTCGCATAACCAGGGATAGTCGCGCCATTCAAATCTTCATGAATATCAGGCCATAAATTCTGCATTTCACTACTGGAGCCAAAAAACAAATGGGTATTGGCTTCCTGCTGTGTAGGGACCAGAGAAACCCCAAAAGATCTATCCTCAAAAATCGTATTGAACTGTTCCAAACTGGTTTCGATGGCAGACCGATGATTGTTGGTAATGGCTCCATCCAAAAACAACTGCATAGGGTCTTCCCATCGCAACGTATTGTCCAAAGTTGAACTGGAAGGGTCTTGCCATAAGGTCAAATATTTGAAGTAATCCACTTTGCTTTTTTCTTCCATATTGAGCAAATCATACTCTTCTCGATTGTTGATGCTTAGTTGAAAGGTTCTATCCACAAGATTTCCACCATCAAAAGCAGTAACGATAAAATCAAGCGTTTGGGTAGTTTCAAAATCAAGTGTCAAATTAGGCCCAACGCTAAGTTGTCCAGTGTTTTCGTTCTCTTCGACCCCGCTATCATCATCAATGGTGTAGGTTAGAGCAGCTCCTGAATTGGTGCTGGCTTCCACAGTGCCAATTACGGTTCCATTTGGGGAGTGTTCGTCAACATCAAAATCTTGGTTTTCGAATAGGATACTGCTGTTTGGGTCTCCTCCGGGAACGTCATCTGCAGGATTATTGGAGTCTCCGTCTGACGCACAACTTAGCACAACAAGTGCGCTTGCGGCGATAATGATTTTTTTCATGCTGAATGGGGTTGTCCCAATAAAACGCCATAAATCCAAACCTATTTTACAGTAGGTAGAATCCTCGATGTAATGCAGTTTTTAAAAAGAAGGGAAACCACTTAATAGTAGAGGTCGTCGGTGCGAAGGTTTAAAAAACGTTGCGTAGCGAAATGGGTACTTGCCCAGGAGATGATAACACCCAATCCGAAAATACCCAAGAACAATACTACCAACACTAATAGGTCTTGCGTTAATGCTAACTCGGGAAAGTTCTGGTCTACATAATACAAAACAACACCCAAAGCGATAAGGGCAAGAAAAGCTCCTAGCATACCCAATTTGATATTTGTCCATATAAATGGGCGACGGATAAAGGTTTTGGTCGCCCCTACCATTTGCATGGTTTTGATAATAAATCGCTTGGAATAAATCGAAAGGCGGATGGAACTGTTGATGAGCAGTACCGAAATCAAAGTAAAAACACCGCTAGCAATTAAAATCCAAAGCCCAATGCGGCGCACGTTATCATTCAAAAGCGCGATAAGGGGTTTGTCATAACTCACCTCGTCCACATAGGTTTTGGAAGCAATATCTTCTGCAATTTCAGCAATCTGGGTCGGTGAAACGAAATCAGCCTTTAAGTTGACATCCACTGCATTTTTCAGTGGATTGTATCCCAAAAACTCAATGAAATTTTCTCCAATGTCTTCACTGTATTGCTCCGCAGCTTCTTCTTTTGAGATGTAGGTAGTGGCTTTGGTATATTCGGCAAAGGCCAAACTTTTTTGAAGCTGTTCAATTTCGGCGGTCTTGGCGTTATCCTTTAAATAGACCGAAAGGGTTATTTGCTCTTTAAAGTGATTGCCTAATTTTTGGGTATTAATCACCAAAAGCCCCAAAACACCCAATAAAAACAGTACTAATCCAATGCTAAGTACAACCGAAAAATAGGAAGAAATCAACCGTCGTCTTTGATACTGTTCGATGTATTCGCTCATACTGGATAAATGCTTTGGTAAAAATAGAAAAGTAAATTGTAATTGAACGATTACCTGTATTTTTACCCCTCAGTAAAAACAGCGTGCACGGCATGAACTACAACTTTCAAGAAATCGAGGCCAAATGGCAAGCATACTGGGCCGAAAATCAAACATTTCAAGCCCATAATAGCTCGGACAAACCGAAGTACTATGTGTTGTCTATGTTTCCTTACCCTTCTGGAGCGGGACTTCATGTAGGCCATCCGCTCGGGTATATTGCTGGAGACATCTATGCGCGCTATAAACGCCACAAAGGGTTCAATGTGTTGCATCCTATGGGCTATGATTCCTTCGGGCTACCGGCGGAACAATATGCTATTCAGACGGGACAACATCCTGCAATAACCACCGAAACCAACATCAATCGCTACCGTGAGCAATTGGACCAAATTGGTTTCTCTTTTGACTGGAGTCGAGAAGTTCGCACTTCGGACCCTAAATATTATAAATGGACCCAATGGATATTCATTCAATTGTTCTATGCTTGGTATGATAAAGCGGATGACAAGGCGAAATCCATTGATACCCTGATACGTCTTTTTGAAAAGGAAGGAAATTCAAATATTGATGCGGCCTGCGATGAAGATGTGCCAACTTTTAATGCTTCGCAGTGGTCAAACTTTTCCAAAAAAGTACAACAAGAAATTTTGCTGAAGTATCGTTTGACCTATTTGGCGGATACGGAGGTGAACTGGTGCCCAGCTTTGGGTACTGTTCTTGCGAATGATGAGATTGTAAATGGGGTTTCGGAACGGGGAGGACACCCTGTTATCCGGAAAAAAATGACCCAATGGAGTATGCGCATCACCGCATATGCCCAGCGTCTTTTGGATGATTTGGATACCGTGGATTGGCCACAGCCTTTAAAAGATTCCCAAACCAATTGGATTGGCCGCTCTGAAGGGGCTTCTGTCACCTTTAGTGTATTGGACGGTTCGGAATCTAGCCCGTTCCAGATTGAAGTCTTCACCACCCGCCCTGACACCATTTTTGGTGTGAGTTTCATGACTTTGGCTCCAGAACACGAGTTGGTCGCAAAAATCACAACGCCCGAACAGCAAGCTGAGGTAACTGCCTATGTGGAAGCTACAGCAAAACGCTCGGAAAGGGATAGAATGGCTGATGTAAAGACCATTTCAGGGGTGTTCACTGGCGCTTATGCTGAGCATCCGTTTACTAAAGAGCCGGTGCCCATTTGGATTGGAGACTATGTTTTGGCCAGTTATGGAACTGGAGCGGTGATGGCAGTACCTTGTGGTGATCAAAGAGACTTTGATTTTGCCAAGCATTATGGCATTTCCATACCGAACATTTTCGAGGGCGTGGATATTTCCGAAGAAGCTTTCGCGGATAAAGCAAAGACTATTATTGGGAATTCAGATTTCCTAAATGGCTTGAGCTATAAAGAAGCCACTCCCAAAGCCATTTCCGAATTGGAACGCATTGGACATGGAAAAGGAAAAATCAATTATCGTCTCCGGGATGCCGTATTCAGCAGACAACGCTATTGGGGAGAACCGTTCCCAGTATATTATGTGGACGGTATGCCACAAATGATTGCTTTGGAACATTTGCCGCTTACGCTTCCAGAAGTGGAGAAATATTTGCCCACAGAAACCGGCGAACCCCCTTTAGGGAACGCCACGGATTGGGCATGGGATGTTGAACAATGTACAGTGGTTAATAACCAATTCATTAATAACGAAACAGTTTTCCCGCTAGAGTTGAACACATTGCCGGGTTGGGCAGGAAGTTCGCAATACTTCAAC
>CALBPG010000243.1 GCA_937899065.1 uncultured Allomuricauda sp. | reverse complement strand
GCTATAATTTTGAGAATTTCTTGGAAGGTGATTCCAATCGTATGGCACGTTCCGCCGGTATGGCCGTCGCGAATAAGCCAGGAGGGACTTCCTTTAATCCTCTACTCGTTTTTGGAGGGGTTGGTTTGGGAAAGACCCACTTGGCCCATGCCATTGGCGTTGAAATCAAAGACAAGTATCCAGAGAAAACGGTTTTATACATTTCTGCTGAAAAATTTACGCAGCAGTATATTGAATCCGTAAAGAAGAATACCCGAAATGATTTTATCCATTTTTACCAGCTGATTGATGTCCTTATTATAGACGATGTTCAGTTCCTTTCTGGTAAATCAGGGACGCAGGATGTTTTCTTCCACATTTTCAACCATTTGCACCAAAATGGGAAACAAGTTATTTTGACTTCCGATAAAGCGCCGGTTGATATGCAGGATATTGAACAGCGTTTGCTCTCAAGATTCAAATGGGGGCTTTCCGCTGAATTGCAAAGTCCTGACTATGAGACTAGGGTATCCATCTTAAAATATAAATTATATCGCGACGGGGTAGAAATGCCTGAAGAAATCATTGACCACGTTGCTAAAAATATCAAAACCAACATTCGGGAATTAGAGGGTGCTATCATTTCCTTGATTGCCCAGTCGTCATTCAACAAACGTGAGGTTACTTTAGAACTGGCCCAACAAGTGGTGGAGAAGTTTGTCAAAAACACCAAACGGGAGGTTTCTATCGATTATATCCAAAAAGTGGTCTCCGATTACTTTGAAATGGATGTAGCCACCTTACAATCCAAAACCAGGAAGCGTCATATTGTTCAGGCACGCCAATTGGCCATGTTCTTCGCTAAAAAGTTCACAAAAGCTTCTTTGGCCAGTATTGGTTCACAAATTGGAAAGCGCGACCACGCTACAGTGCTTCACGCTTGCAAAACGGTTGATAATCTTGCCGAAACCGACAAACAATTCAGGAAGTACATTGAGGATTTGAACAAGAAATTCTCTTAATTCCCTTTTATTTATGAAAACCAAGGTGTTGATGGTCTGCTTGGGTAATATCTGCAGGTCACCCTTGGCGGAAGGCATTCTCGCTTCAAAAGTTGACGGTAACATGATCCTTGTAGATTCTGCGGGAACTGCAGGATATCATATCGGAAATCCCCCAGACCCGCGTTCTGTTGCGGTTGCCCGTAAACATGGTATTGATATCTCCCAACAACGTTGCCGAAAGTTCTCCTCGTCTGATTTTGAGGATTTTGACTTTATTTACGCGATGGACGATTCCAACTACAATAATATTGTCGCTTTAGCCCGAAACGAATCGGACCGAAACAAAGTGCAACTGCTTATGAAAATGGCCGACAATGGTCTTTCTGAAGTTCCTGACCCCTATTACGGCGGTGAAGATGGTTTTGAGCAAGTTTTCGATATGATTGAATTGGCTTGTACCCCTATCGCCCAAAATCTAAACCAACATGGAAGAGGATAAACCTAAATTAGTAGCTGGAAAAGTCTATTTGATTCCCGTTACCTTGGGAGATAATGCGCCTTTGGAAGTACTACCTATATCCATCAAACGAACGGTAGAGAACATTGACCACTATGTTGTGGAGAATGAAAAAACTGCCAGGCGTTTTATCAAGCGTATCAGCCCTAGCAAACCGCAGCCAAGTCTAAACATTCAAACTCTGAACAAGTATACCGACGAAGCATTGCTGCCTAGTTTTTTAGACCCTTGCATTCATGGACTTGATGTGGGCGTACTTTCTGAAGCTGGATGCCCTGCCATTGCAGACCCTGGGGCTGCTATTGTTCGCATCGCACATGAAAAACGTATTGAAGTAGTTCCTCTTGTTGGGCCTTCATCCATTTTGATGGCATTAATGGCCAGTGGCATGAATGGCCAAAACTTTGCCTTTAATGGGTATTTGCCCATTGATACCACTCCACGTAAGGCGATGATTCGAAAACTGGAGAAGCTGTCACGCGATACTGGCCAGTCGCAAATTTTTATGGAGACCCCCTACCGGAATGAAAAGCTGTTGGGTGAATTGGTTCAAACTCTCCAGAAAAACACTAGGCTTTGCATAGCCTGCGATATAACACTTCCGACCGAGTTCATCAAAACCAAAATCGTTCATGAGTGGGGTGAAATGACTCTGGAATTCAACAAAAGACCGGCGATATTTATCATACAGGCATAAAAAAAGGAACCCTAGGGTTCCTTTTTCTTGTTAAACAGTAAAAGTATTATACTTTCGGATTCTTCTTTTGCTCTACTATGGAAACGTCATACCCCCCAAACTTGTTTAAATAGTAGGAAATGGTACTTCCATATGCATCAGCGACATCTCTTTTACCATAAGAACGAAGGTATTTTTTAACGTTACCTGCTCCTGCGAGGTGAGCTGCTGCTAAAATTCCTGATTCTGTAACCACCGTACCACGAATACGTTTTCCGTTGAAACGTTTGATGTCTCTTCGTAAAATCCACTTGTTACGGGACATGTTGGTGTGGAAGGTGCGTTCCTGTAATTCGGCATCTCTCAAAAAATCTCCAGTATGGTACACGCCCATCAACTTCAGGGTGTTAGCCCCAAACTGGTATTTTCCCAGATATCCCAAGGTGTTCACTACACCATATCTTCCTTGCGATTCTTTAAAGCCCAAAGCTTCTTTGAATCCATTATACGACTTGCCTAAAAACGGAGGGGTACTTAATTCGCTATCGACATTGAGCTCTTGCTCTGTGCGAATTACATTTTCAAATTCAGTAGTCACTCGTAACGATTCAGGAACCTCGATAATTTCCTTTTCGGTTAAAGTGTACGAGCCGAAACTCGTTAGAATGACAATCATGGCAAGATGCAGAATGAAACTGATCCATCTTTTCATAATCATATAGTTTTATAGAATTTTGAGGACCAAATCCTCTAATTCTAATTTGGCCGGCAAATATAGGGGGAGACTTTTATTAAAACCTCGGCAAGCTCATAAGATTTTCTTAAAACCGCCTTAAATTCCGTTAAGGTGCTGAAAATTAACGATATACGACCTTATCGACGGACTTTTTTTGCATTCAACCATCGGATATATTGCACCTTATTTCGGTTGTGTTGCGCTGCTGATTCCGCAAATAAATGATATCCGAAGTCCGAAACATTGGCCACAAAAAACAAATATTTATGCTTTTCAGGATTGAGTACAGCTTCTATCGCAGAAATGTCGGGCATGGTAATCGGTCCTGGAGGTATTCCGGCATATTTATAGGTATTGTACGGCGAATCAATTTCCAAATCACGATATAACACCCGTTTGATAATGGTATCGTAATTTCCGGTTTCTTTTTTAATGGCAAAGATGACGGTAGGGTCTGCTTGCAACAACATCCCTTTCTTTACTCGGTTTAGATACACCCCTGCAACCCGAGGTCGTTCATCTACTTTTACCGTTTCTTTCTGCACAATCGCTGCCAAGGCAATCACTTCATTGGGTTTCAAACCTTGTTGCTTGGCTTTTTGCAATCGGGCTTCCGTCCAAAAATTTTTGTATTCCTTAAACATCCTGTCCCGGAACTCTTCTCCAGAAGTATTCCAGAAAAATTCATAGGTATTGGGCAAATACATCCCCAATCGGGTGTCTTCATCAAAAGCATTTTCTTTAAGAAAGGTTTCATTTTGAAAGGCTTTCAGCAATTCCAAACTATCCGCTTCAAGCTGCTCACCAATCCTTCCCGCCAAATCCTGCAAAGACTGTTGATTGTTAAACGAAACACGTACCGGTGTATTTTGACTTCGTAGGACGTTAATGATTTGATTGTTGTTCATTCCGGAACGAATAGGATACTTACCGCCTTTGATATTGCCAACATACCCCTTACGCTCTGCTACGGAACGAAACGAACCCATATCTTTCAAAAGCGGGGTTAATTGTTCTTCCACCATCTCATAGCTGGCACCAGAAGGAATAAAAACATACGCCACGTCATTTTTGAACTGGGTGTTGGGATCAAATATGGCACTGTAAATATTGTAAACTACTACTCCACAAACCACTACGCCCAGAATGGCTATAGCCCAAAGTATTTTTTTAATGTACATCTGATTTCAATTTTTGGAGCATGATTTCATCTGCGAAGCCCTTTTCGGTGCGAACCCATTCCTTTTTTAGACCAATTTGTTGAAAACCCAACTTGGCAAACAATTGCAAGCTGGCAGTGTTATGACTTAACACATTCACATAAACTTGGTTGAGCAATAGATGGGAAAAAGCATAATCACAAAAAAGGGAAACCGACTCTTCACCGTACCCTTTCCCTCGTTGTTCCGCATCAGCAATCACAATCCCCAAACCAGCTCTTTGGTTCTTTGGGTCAAAATCAAACATATCAATAAATCCAATTCGCTGACCATTATCGTCACAAATACATAATCGTAGTTGTTTGGCTTCATAAATATCGAGATGGGCATTCTCTAGATACCGCTGCAGTGTTTTACGAGAGTAGGGTTTTACCGTACCTCTGATTTCCCAAATATTCGTATCGTTTTCAATTTGATACAAAAACTCTAAATCTTCGGGTTCCAAGGCCCGTAAAATAACATGCCCTCCCTTTAAGCTTTCCATGTAATAGTTCCTTTAAATACCTGTTGGGCAGGCCCAGTGAGATAAACGTTTTGGTATCCAGTAGTACTGGTCTCAAAATCCACTCGCAACTCGCCCCCAGGCGTATCCAAAACTACGGGGCCATCATTTACAAAACCTTTGGCATGCATGGCAAGGGCCACCGCCGTAACTCCAGTTCCGCAGGATAGCGTTTCCGCCTCAACCCCTCTTTCGTAGGTTCTGACCTTAAATCCTTCATCGTCTGACGGCTCTACAAAATTGATGTTCGAACCTGATTGACCATAAAGTCCATACCGAATCTTGCTTCCTTCTTGTTGAACGTTCAGTCCGTCAATGTTCTTCACTAGCTGAACATGATGCGGTGAACCTGTGTCAAGAAAAAGATAGCTTTCACGCTCCATAACCTCATCCACATCTTTCATTTTTAACTTCACCTTTTCCGTTGCATCAATGGTTGCCGAGTGCAACCCGTCTACCGCCCTAAAGGAAGCTTTGTTACTGCTGATGGCACCAAGGTATTTTGCAAAGGCGACCATACACCTTCCGCCGTTGCCACACATTGTACTTTCAGCACCATCAGAATTGAAATAGACCATCTTAAAATCAACCTCATTATCTTCTTCAAGTAGAATAAGGCCATCGCCACCAATACCAAAACGCCTATCGCATAAGTGCTTGATGCAATCGATATCGGTTTTAGGAAACCAGCGCTTTCGATTATCTATCAAAACGAAATCATTTCCGGTACCTTGATACTTGAAAAATTCAATTTCCATCTCAACATGAATAAGACACAAATATAGGATTTCCATTCCTCATTCAAGCCGAGTTAAAAGGTCGTTAAACTGCATCTTTGGTGATTGATTTCATTTAATTTTGTGAGGTGCTAAATGTTAAAATTGTATTGAATTATGAAGAGAATAGCAGGTTTATTTTTGATATCCCTAATTTCTGGCGCAATAACCCTCGGCGCTTATAAATTATTTTTTGAAGACAACACTTATAAAGCCAGTGCTGAAACTGGCGAATTACCCATTATCCAAACGAGCAATACGGTTTCTCCCGGAGCTGTCTTAAATGATGTGGATTTTACGCTGGCTGCTGAAAAAACAGTCAACGCGGTAGTACACGTAAAAAATACTTCTGTGAGCCGTAATGGCGGAAGTCTAGCAGATTTCTTTTACGGTTCAGACCGTCAACCCACGCCGCAAGTAGGCACAGGGTCTGGTGTTATTATCACCCCTGATGGGTACATTGTTACCAACAATCACGTCATTGATAATGCAAATCAGATAGAGGTCACGCTTAACAATAAAAAAGTTTACGAAGCTACGGTAGTGGGCGCTGCCAAGGCTTCGGATAATGCTTTGCTTAAGATAGATGTAGAAGATGCCCTCCCCTACTTGGCTTTTGGAAATTCAGATAATACCAAAGTAGGAGAATGGGTATTGGCTGTCGGAAATCCTTTTAGCTTAACTTCTACCGTAACCGCTGGAATCATTAGCGCAAAAGCGCGGTCTTTGGGTAGAAATCAATCCTTTATCCAGACAGATGCAGCAGTGAATCCTGGAAACAGTGGAGGCGCTTTGGTCAACACCAATGGTGATTTGATTGGTATCAACACTGCGATTACTTCCCAAACCGGGTCTTATGTAGGATATGCTTTTGCCGTACCGAGCAATATTGCGAAAAAGGTAATTGAAGACCTTATGGAGTTTGGGAATGTCCAACGCGGTTTATTGGGTATTTCTGCGCTGAACGAAAAATCCAAAGAAGCCATAGAACGTGGTTTAGATGAAATTGAAGGGGTTCATATTTCCCAAGTATCAGAAGGTTCAGGAGCAGCGGCGGCTGGCTTGAAAGTTGGTGATATTATCAAACAGGTAGATAATATTAAGGTTCGCAAGTTTTCGGAACTTACAGGTTATCTCTCCTCCAAACGCCCTGGTGACGCCGTAAATGTGGTTGTGGACCGAGATGGTGAAAAATTATCCAAGCGTGTGACCCTCAGAAAACAACAATCCTTGATTTTACCCAACCTTGGATTCATCGTCAAGAACCTTTCGAAACAAGACAAGAAAGACTACGGTGTTGACAAAGGGGTGAAAATTGTTGAAGTACCCGAAGGCTACCGTCGTTACGATTTACGTAATAAAGTCATCACCGAAGTGGATGGTAATGCGGTCACCAATATCGACGATGCCAAGGCACATTTTGAGGAAATCTCAAGGTATGGGCGAACGAGCTTTACCATGGTCAATAAGGATGGTGAAAAAGAAAGACTGATTTTGCAATAAGCCTCCAAAAAAATAATCCAAAAAGGTGTCTTGAAAAAGGCGCCTTTTTTTATGCCCTACCCTTTACGAAAACGTTTGAAATATATACTTTTGCCCGAAATATGCACATTACAACACTACCAAAAATATGAACGACATCCGGTCTTACGAGAAAGAACTTGCTTTTCAAGCAGATAGAAGAAAAGCGACTACCGAATTCATAAAAATCATCAGTGATTTGTGGTATGATAAAGCCATTGAAGTGGTCCTCTTCAAGAATCAAATTATTGATAAAAACGTCAGCGACATCATCAATCTTCACGAGTATGCAGGCGAATTTGTACAAAAACCCATCTCCATATTTGATTCCGTAGAGATTTTGAGGGCCATCAACGATATTAAATTACCCCCGGCAAAACTGGACATTGGCAAACTCACATATGAATACCATTCGGATGATAATACCCACCTAAATGTGAAGGCCTTCGTTCTGGATAAATTGAAAGATTCCAATGCTTCCAAAGAAATCAAACCCAAAGATGTGGTTTTATATGGCTTTGGGCGTATTGGGCGACTCGTTGCTAGGGAACTCATGGCCAAAACGGGTCGAGGAAGTCAATTGAGGCTCCGAGCCGTGGTCGTTCGTGGAGAACTTACCGAAGAAATTCTCGAAAAGCGGGCGGCTTTGCTTAAAACCGACTCAGTTCACGGACAATTTATGGGCACCGTTGATGTAGATTTTGAGAATAGTGCACTAATTATCAATGGAACCACCGTTCGTTTCATTTCTTCGGATAAGCCCGAAGACATCGATTACACCAAATATGGTATTTACAACGCCTTGATTATAGATAATACCGGGGCATTTCGAGATCAAAAGGCACTATCCCGACATTTAGCCGCCAAAGGTGCTGGAAGGGTATTGCTTACCGCTCCAGGCAAGGAGGTACCCAATATCGTTCATGGTGTCAATCAAAATGAATTTGACCCGGATGATACCAAAATCTACTCCGCTGCTTCCTGCACCACTAATGCCATCACGCCAATATTAAAAGTTGTCGAGGATTCTTTGGGTATCAAAAAAGGGCATATTGAAACGATACATGCCTATACCAACGACCAAAACTTGGTAGACAATATGCACCAAAAGTACCGTCGTGGTAGAGCGGCTGCTTTGAATATGGTCATTACCGAAACGGGAGCGGGCCAAGCTGTGGCCAAAGCACTTCCTGTTTTAAAAGGAAAACTTACCTCCAACGCCATTCGCGTTCCCGTGCCTAATGGCTCTCTTGCTATTTTAAACCTGGAGGTGAAAACCAAAACCTCTAAAGAAAGCGTAAATACTATTTTAAAGAAATACGCATTGGAGGGTGATTTGGTAGAACAGATAAAGTATTCCTTGAGCAATGAATTGGTTTCTTCGGACATTGTTGGCGCTTCGGCACCTTCTATTTATGATAGTAAGGCTACCTTGGTTTCGGCAGATGGGATAAACTTGGTCAAGTACATATGGTACGATAACGAATATGGGTATTCCCATCAGGTCATTCGGCTCGCCAAGTACATTTCTAAGGTGAGAAGGTTTACCTACTATTAGAAAATACACCAAGTGCTTTTTCTTTTGAATTTTCAGCGAATAACGTAATTTCGCCGAACCCTCAATCTAATTTTGAAAACACATATGACCATGAAACACATCACGCTTTTCGTTTGATTCACCC
>CALBPG010000242.1 GCA_937899065.1 uncultured Allomuricauda sp. | reverse complement strand
ACGAAACTGGATTTTTGATTTTTGGATGACAGCTATTTCACCCCCCCCCCTTTTATGAGTCAAAAAAATGAAAATGCGATTTCGCTTTAATTGATGCACAAGGCTTTGTGTTGAAATATTACTTGGGAAACTTACTAAAAATGTCCTTAAGCATTCGCTCCATTAAAGACTGGTCGGATATATGTGATTTATAGTCATCTGCTTGGCCGGTCCATACCAATTCCTTGGTTTTTCTATCATAGATTCTAACCGCTAGATCACCTTCTTTGTAAGGCTGGTTGTTCGTTGAACTTTCATTACTGCCAAGATATTTTTTACCGCCTGAGCCACCGGTTGATGCAAAGTTTGGACTCGCGCCGGAACTTCCCCCTGAGCTCTTTTCATATTTACTCTTGGTACTCTCTTCGCTATTAATGGCTCGGGACGTTTTTATTAAAACCAATAAGTCTGGACTCTCAAGGTTCAACGTATAGCCTTTTCCCGTCATCTGGTTTTCCAATGTTGAAACCAACGATTCATCAACAGGGTTAAACGACTCATCACTGAATTCATTTATATCAAAAGAGGTGCTTGGCAAATAGGCGAATGTTGTGTAATCCGCAAGGTTATCTTTTGTGTATTTTTTTGTTTTGATGTTCGAGGCGCAACCCAAAAGGAAAATCAGGCCTAGAAAAACTGCAGGTATTAATGCTTTTTTCATAGTCTTTATTTTAGTTATTAGCACTGTTTAAAAATCTTAAAATCAATTCCATGTGAGCACCACCTAATTTTCTACTGAAAAAGGGATGTTCGCGTGTGCCGTATGACCGTTACCATCTTTCACATAAATGAAGAGCCGATAAGCACCCGGGTCTTCGGGAGCATTGAATGAGGTGACGTTTGACAAAGCCTCCTCAAATAGGCCATCGATTTTTTCCGGAATGTATTCGGCGTCTCCACCGCTTTTCGTGGACTGACTCTCTCTGCGAATTTCCCAATCATATATTAGTTGATCATCGTCAGGATCTTGCACCTTGATTTCTGCAGAATACGATTCCTTAGCCTTTAACCTGACGTTGTCGTTCGCTCGTTTTCCTGCTAGCGTAAAATCAATCAAACGCGGACTTCTATTTTCGGGCCATTCATTGTTCCAAGCGTAGTGCATCACATCCACTGATTCGGATTCGTTACCATCCGGCATAAACATCCCGAACCAAGTCGGGGTACGTTCTTGTTTTTGACCCCATAAAAAGACAAAAGACCCCATCACCTGTTTTGATTGTCCCAAAATGGATTTTTGATAGCGTTCCAAATACAGGTCTGCTTTCTTGGAGCTATGGTTCTCAAGAGGAGCCCCCCATTCTGTTTTTTCCACTTCCCAATACCCTGTAGCGCCCCATTCGGTTATCAACAAAGGGTCGTTGTAACCAGAACCTTGTATTAGTTCAGGAAGCACGTCCATGGCCCCATATACCTGAACACTAAGAAAATCGACCTCAGGTGCTTTTCGTTTTACTAAAGCCACCGTTTTCTTATCGATTCCGGCTAAAGGCGTGGTCGTTACATGATGTGGGTCGATGTCATGAATCATTTTGGCAATGTCATTTACTGCTTCCCAAACCTTTGGATTTTGAGACTCTAAGTTCATTTCATTCCCAATACCCCAAATCATCAAAGCAGGATGGTCTTTTAGGGCTACCACACGCTCTCGTATTCGTTCAAGTTGTTCGAGAACTGCCTGCTCATTATCATAATCAAAGCCATGGCGCTCCAGACCTACCCAAATCCCCATCATGACCTTAAGGCCAAGTTGTTGTGCTTTGTCCAAAACAGCCTCCCCGTTTTCGGTGCTCCAAGTTCGAAGGGAATTTGCCCCGTGATTTGCCAAGGCATCAATGTCTCCGTTATCGACACCGGCCCCTTTAATAAAAAAAGGTTCGTTATTTAAAAAGATTCGATAGCCTTCATCGGTCATTCGAATTTCAGAAATCGTTTTCTGGCCGTTCATGTTTTGAATGTTTGTACAACCGTACAGTAGTAAGGAGACCAGTAACGCCAAGCCTTTTACGCAAACAAATTTGGAGGAGTATGTTTTCATATTTTGCGTTCGTTAAAAATTAGAACCTTAACACCCTCTTTGGTTTATCAATCTGCATTATCTAAAGTCTACAGTCTTCAATTGTTCTGGGTTGTTATTTAATGATTTGACTTACTTGAACAATAGGCTGAATATTGGTATAGTTGGGAATATCGCCGCGTATTTTTTCCGCATTGGGCCCAAAGGCCTCGGCGTAGTCCGACAGCTTTTCAAAGAAAAAGTAGCCTGCAGCAACATAGGTGGCAGGTTCATCTGGGGTCCTCCCAGATACGCCCTTATCGATAGCATAGTCTTTTAGTTTTTCTCCAAAAAGTGCTGCTACCATAGGCATATGTTGTTTTGAGTAATAATCCATATCAAAATGTTTCCCTTCTCCATCGGGATATGATATGGAAATCTTGTACCACCCCGGTAGTGCTCTTTGAGAGACACTGTTCTGGGCCTCTTGTGCCATACTGATTGATGTGAATAGGACAAAAAAGGCCAAAACAATGCTCTTTTTTATTACATCTGTTCGTTTTTGATTGATCATGTCTTATAAAATTAGATTGATTGATTTTTTTTAGTTATTCGCCTTTGATTCTAGAATCTCCAAAAGTTGTTTCGTTGTGGCCTGTAAAGTATTGTTGTTTTGCATGTATTCATCAAGAGCCGCAAAGAGCTCAGTAGACTGATAAGTTTTGAAAATATTTCTGGTCAGCAAGGTCATTTCATACTCCTTTATATCAATTTGAGAGAACTCTTCTTTACATACTTGTCCGCATAAATAGAAAAGGCTCACATGCCATAAGTGCCTTGGAAACTTCATTTGATAACGCCCTGCTTCAAAGGTTTTAAAAATGCTTTCTCGCCAAGGGCCTTCATACCGAAATAGGAGGTGGGACCCTTCATGAAAAATGGTCTCCAAAAAAGCGGGCCCTAAAGAACTGGGGTCAACTGTAGATACTATTACATTGAAAATGGGCCTTGTTGGGGTGTAAGCACCGGCATAATTCGCATACACGGTCAAATCGACCCTTGTTTTTTTCTTGCTGGGCCAAGGGGTCAAGGATAACCGCTCCATTCGGGATATAATACGTTTTTCAAGTTTTCGAATGTTGGAAATTTGAAGTTCAAGGATTTCAGTATTGTGCTTTTTATGAATAGGCCAATACGTTTCCCTATATGTTTTGGAAACCGTATTCAGGACATCTACGAATTCCTGTGAAACCGTTGAATCTTTTTTGGCCTTTGTCCCGACTTGTTTTTGCAGCCAATATCTTTCATACCCCAAGCCTCGCACTAGACTTTTTTGAATCAAATGGCTTTTGTAATAACCAATGGCACTGTCTAAAAGAGCGCGTTGCTGAACGGTTAAGGATTCTTCCACGGGTTTTTCACCGATGGATAACATTTCATTTCCATCTTGTTGCAGCTTTGAGCGTTGACCACAGCTAGCTTTTTGATACAGGAAATGATGCAAGTTTATCCAATAGTTGTTATGGAAAACATAGTGAAATGTCGAATCCAAAATCGAGGGAGATTCCTGTTGTGCTATTGCTGGGGAAGACCAAAAGGGCAAAATGAGAAAAAAGAGAAAAGACTTCATAAAGAACCACTAGCGAAGTGTCATAAAGAGACGGCGTTTCTTTGGTATAAAAAAGGATGTAAAAGTCTCAATCTTGGTTTGAGACATATTGGAAAAGGCTTAAAATCAATCAAGGGAGAAGGATTAAAACAAAGTTCGGAGAGTAACCTATAGCCCTCTAAAATCACCAATGAAAACTCAATTTGGTGCAACAAGGCACTCTTTATATTTTGCTGGAGTCACCCCTTCCAATTTTTTAAAAATTCTATAAAAGGTCGCTTTCGATTTAAAACCCGCTAGTTGCGCCATTCCTTCTACACTGTATGTGTTTTCTTCATCAGCCTTTACAAGCTTTTTGAATTCCTCAACCTTCTTTTGGTGGATGTAATCGTTAAATGAAATGGACAACTCTTCATTAAAATATTCTGCCAATTCACGAATACCAACACCTACTTCATTGGAAAGTTGCTTCAAATTGAATTCAGGGTCTTTATACCTTTTTTCAACATCAATGATTTGTTTTATACTACTCAATATTTGATTTCTATTCCCATTAAAAGAAGCACTTCTAGTAATTCCCTTACGTAAAATCAATGACTGTAGCGAATGGGTTTCTGAAAGCAAATACGTAATGAAGATAATGCTGGTTATGGGGTGAATGTAAACGATAACGGCAAACAAGTCAGGAACAACATGCTCATTGAGATAAGGAAAATTTTCGTAGAAATAGAGATAGCTCAAATAAGAAACCGCCATTAATGAGTAAAGTAAAATGGCATGTAGATTAGTAATTACATAAAACCAGCGAAACTTTTTAAAGGCCTTTTGCTTTAAAGAATCATTGAGGTTGATTTTAAAATACCTGGACCCATGATAAAAGTATATCGCTGTGTAGAGTGCAGCAATAAACAAATGGGCCATTAATATTTCCATTCCGTATGTGCTAAAAAAGGAGGAAAAATAAATTTTCAACACCAGATAAACACCGGTGTATAGCAAGGGAAAAGCAAAATGAACCCAAGTAACACTGTTTCGATCATTGAGCGATTTGATATAAAGAAAAAGCAATGGAGCATGAAATATGACCAAATGGGCCCCGAACAAGGAAGCAATCATCGGAACTTTTTCCAAATAGGGATATAAGGCGCTGCTTAAAGAGGAGATACAGATAAAAACCGTATAAACCCCTAAGAGACGATTTCTCTTTTGCTTACTGGCAAACAAAAAAAACGCGATAAGAAGGAGTTGGAAGCCAATACAAAGTTGTATGCCCTTGAACACTTCTGGCCAATTCATAACCTGCCGATTTAGTCTCTAGGTTAAGATACTAAACTAAAGTGTATCTTTTCAGTTTTCATCCGAGCAGTCTTTTGCCGCTTTTCAGTATCTTAAGTAGATTGTTTTGTCATTTTAATTGGTTGATTGTAAAGTGAAACTATTTTATCTCACCCTGGTTTTGGCCACCATGTTGTTTCCGGTAGAAGGAAATGCTACTAAAGTACGCGTGCAAAAAAGTGTGAAGGGCTATAAGTTACTTGTTGATGGAAAAGATTTTTTGATAAAAGGGATGAACTGGGATTACTTCCCCATTGGGACCAACTATACGTACAGCCTTTGGGAGCAACCGGATTCAATGATAAAGGAAGTGCTCAAGTCAGAAATGACGATGCTGAAGAAAATAGGCGTCAATACCCTTCGGGTTTACACCGGTATTCCGAAAAAATGGATTGCCTATATCTACGAAAATTACGGCATCTATACCATGTTGAACCACTCCTTTGGCCGGTATGGCCTCACGCTTGATGATGCGTGGTTTGAAAATACGGAATACGATGACCCAAGGGTTAAAAAATTATTGCTTCGAGAAACCACACAGTTGGCACAAGAGTATAAAAATACGCCAGGGTTGCTGTTGTATTTATTGGGCAATGAAAACAACTACAGTCTTTTTTGGAAAAGCGATGAAACCACATCGAACACCTCAAAAAGAAAAGCGCCCTCTTTGGAAAACAGAGGGATGTATAAACTTTTCCTGTTAGGTAAAGAAAATACTCGAAGACCAGCTTACCCAAAAGGAGAGGATGTTTCAGATTTTGATATTGAGGTCGCTGAAAGGGCCAAAGCCATGTATTCCCTATTTAATGAGGCCGCGATTGCCATGAAGTTAAAAGACTCTAACCACCCCGTAGCCCTTTGCAATGGAGACATCATGTTTTTGGAAACCATACGAGAAACCTGCACTGACGTAGACATTTTTGGAACCAATGTGTATCGGGGAATTTCTTTCGGGGACTCTTTTCAAAGAGTAGCGGAAGAATTGGAAAAACCCATAATGTTCACTGAATTTGGAGCAGATGCGTATAATGTTATCGAAAAAAAGGAAGACCAAGAGGCACAAGCGTATTACTTGATTCGAAATTGGAAGGAAATTTATGCCAACACAGCCGGAATAGGAGGGTCCAAAAACGCCATCGGGGGTTTTACATTTCAATTCAGCGATGGTTGGTGGAAAGTAGACCAATACCAAAACCTAGATGTGCACGACACGAACGCCACTTGGAACAATGGAGGGTATCACAAGGACTACCAAATTGGCGTAAACAACATGAATGAAGAGTGGTTTGGAATTTGTGCCAAAGTTCCTGGGAAGGCCAATGAGATTCAAAAATTGGCGCCACGCAAAGCGTATTTTGTTCTTGGGGAAATCCATAAGTTTTCGCCGTACAGTGCCTCCAGTTCTTTGACCCAACTTGAAAATCACTTTAAGAACATTACAATTACGAGAGGCGCGAAATAGACTTAAGAGAACTTCTGTTTTCTGGTCTTATGAGAATCCATCAATAGGTATTATTGGAGTTCCAACAATCCGCTGTTTTGAATTATAGAAATCAACCTCAACCGCACTTTAGAACCCATTCTACCCCAAGTATTTTAAAAAACACGAAAGCCGGAAACTATTCTTAAGCACAGAATAGCACGTCTTAAGTTTTCTTCTATGTCTCATGAAACAATGATAAGACAGTACTTTATTCCTATGGTAAACTTCATTCCCAACAATCTATTACTGGCACTGTTATTCTTTGGTGTTGGAAATGCTCAAAGTACATCGAAGGTTGAAATTGCGGTATTGGGAACATTTCATTTCACTCAAGTCCATCAAACGGAAAATGAAAACCAAAATTTTTATGGCTCCAAACGACAGGAAGACCTGAAAGAATTTATCCAAGTCTTAAAAACGTTCTATCCAACGGATATTTATATCGAACGGGAGCCAAAAATTCAACACCAAATAGATAGTATCTACCTATTATTCAAGAATGACCAGCTAAAATTGGAAGACTTAAAACGTGGGACAAGCGAAGTGTTTCAGGTGGGATTTCGCTTGGCTAAAACCATGAATTTAGGTTCACCAACTTGTATTGATTACCATGAAAGCATCTCTCAAAGTCTTATCAAATCTGGGAATCACTTTGAGATATATCGCAACAGCTTAAAAGCGTTTCAAAACTTAGGAAGAAAGGTGCTAGGTGAATTTATAAGAGGAGAAGCCTCTTTGTTGGAGACCTTGGTTTCGATGAATCTACCTGAAAATATCAAACGTTCGCACACCCTGCTTTTTAATGTTCCGGCCTACGTTACTGACGGTGAGTTTGCTTCGTATGATAACTTGGAGGAAGAAAATATCGACAAGCAATACATCGGAGCCGAATTCATTGCTCTTTTCTATCGGCGAAACCTAAAGATATATTCCAATATACTAACAGCACAACAGAAGCAAAATTCAAAAAGAATTTTGTGCATTATAGGGCAAACACACGTTGGGGTGCTTCAAGAGTTATTGAGGAATAACGAAGCTTTTCAGATTATTGAGCCCCATACACTTTTAAACCGTAAATGATGAGAACACTATTCGTAATACTATCAGTTGCTTTTATAACATCAGGCAAAGCACAGAGCGAAGCACTTACTATTGAGGATTTCAACATTATTGGCATTTCCATGGTTACCACAAATAAGAATGGGCAATCGATTAAGGATATCGGAACACTATGGCAGCGTTTTGAAAAAGAGCAAATCGCCGTTAAAATTCCAAATATCATTTCAGGGGAGGTATACTCGCTTTTTACAGACTATGAAAGTGATTTTTCTGGAAAATATCTGACCATTATTGGATTTAAAGTCAGTGACTTGAATAGGATTCCTGATGGAATGATTGGGAGGACTTTTAAAGGAGGCTCTTACAAGAAGTTTACCGCGAAGGGAGAAATGCCTAAGGCCATTGCCAAAACCTGGCAAACCGTATGGAGTGAAGATAAAAACCTCAAAAGAAAGTATACGGTAGACTTTGAGGTATATGGTCCTAAATCGCAAAAAGGAGCGGATTCCGAGGTGGATATTTACATCGCGGTAGAGTAGAGAATACTCAATGAGGCCTTCTGAAGGTTATGGACTAAAAAAATTGAAGAAATGAAGCTTTGTTTTATTGCATTGGCTTGTTTGCTGCTTCCCTTATCTGTCGCTGGTCAGCAGTTTAGTTTAAAGGAGAAGACGGAAACGATAGATAGCCTTATGTCTATTGAAGGCAATAAACCGGGTTATTCCCTCGGCATTGTTCAGAATGGCGAATTGATCTACTCTAAAGGATATGGTAACGCCAATTTGGACTATAATATTCCCATTAGTGACAGTACGGCTTTCTATATCGGAAGTATGGCGAAGCAATTTACGGCAGCAGCGCTGTTAATTTTAGAGAAAGAGGGTAAGCTTGATTTTAAGAAAGAGATTACCCATTATCTCCCTGATTTTCCTGAGTACGATAATGATATTGCTGTAGAGCATCTTATTCATCACACTAGTGGGATTAGAGAAACAAATTCGCTACAACTTTTTCAGGGAGTTGATGTTAAGTTTGAAGAAGTCTTTACCACTGATGACCTGTATGAACTCATAAAAAAACAAAAGGAACTCAATTTCACCCCGGGAACAGAATACAGATATAGTAGTGGTGGGTATGCTGTTTTGGCAAAGATTATTGAAAAAGTAAGCAATCAACCCTTCCGTACTTTTTTGCACGAAAGAATCTTTAAGCCATTGAAAATGAAAAACACTTTCGTTTGTGACAATCACAATGAAGTAGTCCCGAATCGAGCAGTGAGTTATTGGCCTATTGAAAACGGAGCGTACGAACGAAGAAATCAGGTTTTTGATGCTTACGGCGATGGCGGAATTATTACCACCGTTCAGGATTTGGCCAAATGGGATAAGGCATTCTATCAAGATGTTTTAGGCATTTCTGATTTTTCAAACAAGATGTACAAAAAAGGAATGCTTCAAAATGGCGACACCTTAAACTATGCTCGTGCCCTTAATGTTTGGGAATACAAAGGCAAACCAGTTGTGCAACATAACGGGGGAATGCTTGGTTTTCGAGTCGATATGGTCCGATTTCCAAATGAAAAAACAACTATTATTTTACTAGGCAATTCTGCATACCTAAATCCCACTGGCGATGCTTTGAAAATTGCCGAGGTAGTGTTGGAAGGAACATTTGACAAAGAAGAGCCAAAAGAATCATTCGAACCGAAAGGGAATGATAAAGATGTCCAAGTCCTAAAATCAATTTCAGAAGCACGCGCTGGATATTATTGGACGGATGAAACTAATTACTACCGAAGGATTTCCTTTCAAAACGATAGTCTTTTTATGGATAATGGAAACATTTTAGAAAGAAGTTATCTAAAAGCATTATCCCAAAATGAGTATGTATTGCATGGGTCCAATGGAGCAACTAGAGTTCTATTTCAGACCAATAACGACAAACCGTCTTTGAATATCCACTTTGGTACTATTGAGCGAACTTTTAGAAAGTTTGATGCCCTTCCGCCACAAAGCCTTGAAGACCTCGACAAATACGTAGGAGTATATGAAAGTGAGGAGCTAGAAACGAACTATACTTTTTTCAAACATGAGAGTGGGCTATACCTCAAAATCAATCGTAACACCCCCCTGCAAGTCTATCCACTGGCGACTGATAGCCGTATGGTTTGGAACGGAAAGAAAATGCTTTGGATTGGTTTTGGAGAGATAAAATTTGATGTTGATACGGAAAAGGTACAAGGGTTCACTATTGGTGACCAGCGAGTTAGTGGTGTTTACTTCAAAAAGACAAAATAGATGATAGAAGGACGTTAAAGCCGATATGATAATGACTTATAAACACCTGTATTTTGCTTTCCTTTTGATGACTGCCATGAGTATAAATGGACAGTTGGCAAAAGACACTGGTCTGGTTAATAAAGTAGGGGTAACAACATCTCATAGCAAACAAAAAGACCATGGCATGACTCCTGAGCAAGTCAAAGAAGACGTCGATATTCTGGTCAAGACGCTGAAAAGTAATCACCCTGGATTGTATGACTATCAAAGTAAGGAGGATTTTGAGAAATTCCTTAAAGTGCTCGATAATGAAATTGCATCAGCTAAAAGCATATTTGATGAATACCGAATAGTGAGCAGAGTTGTAGCTATGGTTGGTGATGCACACACTTATACTATTTATCCAAACGATGGAAAAATCCTTCAAGACCATTTGTTGTTCCCAGTTATACCTAAAGTTGACAACAATGAAATTACTATTGACGGGAAAAAGGTGCAATCCATAAATGGGAAACGTGCCAACACTATTCTAAAAGAACTACAAGTTTACTTGAACAGCGACGGAAATACCCTTCCTTATAAAAATGCTTTCATTGAAATGGAATTTCCATTGCGATACTTTCTTTTCATTGATGATGCGGACGCATTTAAAGTCATCTTTGAAAATGGGGAAAGTATCGATTTGAAAGGTCGTTCTTATTATAATGAGGGCTTAAGGCCCAAGCAAGCATCACCGACGTTTCAAATCAAAGAAAACAGGGCCATTCTAAAAATACCTTCTTGGGAAGACAACACTGCGGGGTCATTTAACAATGACCTTTCGGAAATGGCTAATACTTCTGTTCTAGGCAAGTTTATGAAGTCTTCTTTGGAAGAAGCAATTGAAAATGAGGTAGAACAATTGGTGGTTGACCTTAGGGGGAATAAAGGCGGGAAAAGTGGACCAGCGGCTATTTTGCTCAGCTATCTGATAGCGACCCCTTTTAAATACTATGACCAAATCAAAGTTGCGGGGGAGTACTTCCCTACAAAAGAGGTCATCACTAACCAGGAGCTTGTTGCATTTTACGAATCTGATACTGCTCAAAACATGATTCAGGAAACTGCTGGGGAGCTTTTTTTCAAGAAATCACTTCTACCTAAAATCCAGCCCAACGCCAATCAGTTTAAGGGTACCTTGGAAATATTGGTCGATAAATACACCCTATCCGTAAGCACCGACGTGGCAGCCATTCTTAAAAACCACCTTGACTTTATAGTAACTGGGGAGGAAATTGGAGGGAGCTTAGAGCACTATTGCGCTGGAAATTATATCAACTTAAAACTTCCTCATTCCGCAATTGAAGTCAACATTCCATTGCAAAGATTACAATACGAAAAGAAAAGTGGAAAAAATTGAAATGGAAAAGCCAACGAAAAAGAATGCTATGTGGCTTCTAGTCTTATTAGACCTTTTCTAGAGAAATTTTGGTTTTAATGAAATTTGACTTCCCTGCTTCACAAACCGGACAACAATAGGTCTCTGGCAAAGCTTCAAAAGCGGTACCCACTGGAACACCTTGTTTAGGGTCTCCCACAGCTTCGTCATATATGGTCAAGCAAGCGCTGCATTGAAATACGGGAATTTCAGAAGTTTCTTTAGTGAGCACTTCTTCAATGGATGGCTTTTCGAGTCCTAGTTGCTGAAAATACTTTTTGCTCAATTCCATCAAAAGACCTGGAAGTTCAATCTTATCCACATCTTGAGCATAGGAAATATAATTGTGTGTGTTAGGGTCAAAATTTTCAAAATGAAGCACATTATAGGTAGGTCTTACCGAAAAGTCTTTGACAATGGAGGGCGGTTGGTTTTTTTCAATGATTACCGATGCAAAATGAGACCGCTTGCCTACATCATTACTGATGCCAAAGGTGAGGCCATAGGTGCTAATGTCGTTTTGGTCAAAACTACGAACCAAGAACTTTTTTAGTTCCAAAGCATCCTCATCATCTACGGGCAAATGCCAGTTCATTTCAAGTTGGGAATGCCGTACATTGATACCTTTCTGTCCAATAAAACGTTCCAATTCAGCTCGAGCTTTCTGTTTTATACCTTTAACAATGAATGACTTCCATGGGGTAATGCATATTTTACCAATGGAGTTGTCCAAACAAAATCCACAGAAATCCTTTAGGAAATTCAAATCATAACGGTTATTGCGCCAATACAAACCAAGCCAGTATTGGTCGAGCCCCATACGGTTCATTCCCTCATAATAGGGAAAGGTCAAGTAAGGGATTTCAAGAGGTTTGTCAATGTTCTTGTTGTTGGTATCAAGGGTTTGGTTAAGGAGGGCAAACAGACTCTCTAAATCTTCGGTGGTTTGATAGACCCTCTCGATGGTTCGCGAAACGGAAACAATATCCCAACTATAAATCAAAACAGGATAATACCCTAAGATGCCAACGTCAGGAAGGTTGAGGTACAAATACCAATAATCTTCTTGTTCGGAAGCAACGAAGTTCAGATTCCCATTAAAGAGCGGAACCAAACGTTGTTTGGGGTCCGTGATATTGATTTTAAGTTTGGGGAGGTAATCAAAACGCTCTAAAATATAGAGATAGGTTGAACCCTTTAACCAATGAGTCATTTCAAAAATATCTGCCGAAACATAGGAGCAAACGATATTTTGAAAACTTCGGTCGCCAATAATATTGGTGTTGTAAACCGAGGTGTTTTCCAAGGTTGTGGTCTGGGATGCGTCTAAAGGGAATAACAAATCTTGGCGTGATCCAAAATATACTTGGTTCAATCCTGCCGACTCCAGCATGGTTATACTATCCTTCAATTCACCAGGAGAAGTAACTCCTCCCTTGATAGGAATTCTATGTAAATCGTCATTCATGCCAAAGCTTATTTTAATACCATTTTGGATTCCGTATCCAAAAGGGCTTTCACTTCAGGTTTGCAACTACCACAACCAAGACCCGCCCCCGTTTGGGCACATAACTCCGAAAAATTAACACAGCCGTTTTGAATGGCATCTCTGATGTTCCCTTCTCCCACCTGACTGCAAGAGCACACTAGCTTACCTTTTAAAGGCTCACCACTTGGGGCTCCTCGGAGTAGCTCGTCTCTTTTCTCAGAGAGTTCGATTTCTTCTTCAATCAGTCTTTTGAATTCGGCGAATTCGTTTTTGTCCCCCATCAAGATGGCACCCATCAGCGTATCATCTTTCACGATACACTTTTTGTAAAACCGCTTCCGGACGTCCATCAATATGATTTCTTCATAGCTATTGTCATTAATGGGTGGATTGACCATGCCAATACTACACAAATCAAGGTTTTCGAATTTTAGAATGTTCATAAGGACGGAACCTGTGTAAAAACTTCCTTTGTCCCCTAAAATGTATTTAGCAGCAATATCAGCCTGTTGTTCTGCTGCGGAAGTAATTCCGAAAAGGGAATTTTCAAATTCAGCAATTTCACCCAAAGCGAAAATGTCAGGGGAACTGGTCTGTAAATAGGGGTTTATTAAGACGCCTCTTCTGGTTTCCAAGTTCGCTTGCTTTGCTAGTGCGATATTGGGGCGCGTTCCAATGGCATATACAATGGCATTGCAGTTGATGGTTCGGCCTGTCTTCAAATTGACGAGAAGCGAATGCTTTCCCTCAGCGTCTTCAAAGACCGTGCTTACTTCATTGTCAAAATAGAGTTGAATACCACGTTCCAGAACATCTTCAGCAAGAAGGCGACTGGCCACAGCATCCAATTGTCGCTCCATAAGTCGAGGTGCGCGCTGAATGATGCTAATATTAATATTGATTTTTTTCAGGGATGCGGCCAACTCCAAGCCCAAAAGCCCCCCACCTACAATTACAACATGCTGTTCGCTAGGGGGTAGTCCAGTTTCCTTGAGATACCGCTTCAATCGGTCGGCATCAGTGCGTTCGCGCATCGTAAAACGTCCTTCAAGGTTCATCTGCACTTCAGCAGGAACGAACGCTCGGCTTCCGGTTGCCATGATTAAGATGTCATATAAATGTCTCTCGCCTTGTTCGTCTACTACAAATTTTTCTTCCGAGTTGACCTCGGTAATACCATTGTTGGGATAGAGCTGAACATCCAACTTTTCAAGCTCGCCCTGTTTTAACTTTTGCAACGCTTCCCAGGGTAATTCTTCATTCACATATTCAGGTAGAAGCACACGATTGTAAAATGGGTAGGATTCTTTTGAGAAGACACGCAAGGTATCTGTTCGATTCTTTTCCCGATAGGTCTGAATGAAACGATATGCCGCTGCCCCAGCACCAATAACTACAACTTTCTGTTTGGGCTTTTGGTATTTGGATACGTTGACCGCACAGTACTTGAAATCAGGTTCTTTCGAAATCGGGTCCACCAAATCGTTGGTCAAATTGTTGGTTCTACTAAAATCACCATTCAATATTTTTCCCCAATGCATAGGTAAAAAGACTACTTTTTCGCGGATATCAAAGTTGATTTTCGCTTTGACCTGAACGCTTCCGCGTCGACTTCTTACCATTACGACGTCACCTTCTTTGATACCCAGAACGTAGGCATCTACCCGATTCATTTCAAGATATGGCGAAGGGATATGGGTCAGCAGTCGTTTTACTTTTCCTGTTTTGGTACGCGTATGCCATTGGTCGCGAACCCTTCCAGTGTTTAATATTAAGGGGTACTCACTATTGGTCTGTTCAGATTGGTTGTATAGTTTTTTCGGAGCATTAAAGTGGACTTTGCCGTTGGCGGTGAAATAGTTTTGGTCTTGAAACAACCTTGGTGTACCCGGATGGTTTTTATGGGGGACAGGCCATTGAAAACTGCCTTCTGTTTTCAAGCGCGAATAGGATAAACCAGACACATCAATGTTAGTGCCTTTGGTCATTAAAGCGTATTCATCGTACACTTCACTGGCACTGCGAAAATCAAATCCATGAAAACCAATTTCCTGACCAAAACGCCACAAGATTTCAGTATCGGGAAGGGCTTCTCCTGGCGCATTGATGACCTTGGGCAAATAGCTAATGCGACGTTCCGAATTAGTCATGGTGCCCTCTTTTTCCAGCCAGCCAGCTGCGGGCAGTAAAAGGTCAGCAAATTGTGTTGTTTCTGAATTATGTGAAATGTCTTGAACGATGACAAAATTGGCTTTTTTTAAGGCCGCTTCTACTTTATGAACGTTGGGCATGCTCACAGCAGGATTCGTACAAATAATCCAAATGGCTTTGAGGGTTCCCTTTTCTAAAGCATCAAACATTTCGGTTGCCGTTAATCCGGGCTCTTGTTTTATAGGTTTTCCACCCCAAAACTCCTGAACTTCTTTTCGATGTTTTGGATTTCCCAAGTCACGGTGGGCAGCCAGTAAGCTTGCCATTCCGCCTACTTCACGGCCACCCATTGCATTGGGTTGGCCGGTAAGGGAAAAAGGTCCTGAACCGGGCTTGCCAATTTGACCGGTAAGCAGGGATAAATTCAGCAGGGACAGATTTTTGTCAACCCCAATCACACTTTGATTGAGTCCCATAGTCCACATGCTGATAAAGTTTTTCGCATTGGAAATGGTTTTCGCCGTTTTCTTAATGTCTTCTACGGGAATTCCACATTTCTTGGCAGCTTCACTAAGGGAAAGCTCGAAGGCCATTTGCTTGCACGCTTCAAAATTGGAAGTATGTTTTTTAATAAAACCATAGTTGATTTTTTTCCGTTCAATCAACCACCGAGCTATGGCATTGAAGAGAATTACATCCGTGCCGGGTAAAATTTGCAAGTGGATATCGGCAACAGCACAGGTTTGGGTTTTCCTGGGGTCCACAACAATGACCTTTACATTTGGGTTTTCTTCTTTGTGTTTTTCAAGTCGTCGGAACAAAATAGGATGGCACCAGGCAGGATTTGCCCCGGCAATCAGGAAACAGTCCGCTAGCTCGATATCCGCATAAGCGATAGGAACAGCATCTTCGCCAAAGGTTTTTTTGTACCCCACTACAGCCGAGCTCATGCACAACCTGGAATTGGTATCAATATTATTGGTGCCGATAAACCCTTTCGCCAGTTTATTGGCCAGATAGTATTCTTCCGTAAGGCACTGCCCAGAGACGTAAAAGCCAACGCTATCTGGGCCATGTTGTTTGATAATACTTTTGAAAACGGCGGCTGCACGTTTGAACGCCGTATCCCAACTAACCCGTTCCATCGGATGGTTTCGGCTCCATCGCATTTGAGGATACAAAATGCGATCGCTAGTGTCTTGAGCTACGTAGTTAAGATTCATTCCTTTTGAACATAACATGCCCTTATTTACTGGATAGGTGTCATCACCTTCAACAGAAAGCACTCCCTTTGTATCCTTAGTTACGGTGATACCGCAGCCTACGCCACAATAGGAACAAATGGTTTTATGAGATTCTTTCCGTTGCATTATAGTTGAAGGTGCAGTTATGCTAATGAAAGGGAAAAATAGAAAATTACGTAGATATACGTAGTATTAATTCAGCAAAAGTGACGGGCTAATTTGAATTATCACTAATAATATCGGAGAAATATTAAAAGGTCGGAATTATACCAAGCCAAATTCCTGGGCCTTTTTGGAGAGATCAATCAAGTTTTTGACGGCCATTTTCTTCATCAAATTAAAACGATGGGTTTCAATGGTACGTTTGCTGTTTTGCAATTTCTCTGAAATCTCTTTGTTGGTTAGCCCTTGAAGCACGAGTTTCAATACCTGTAACTCTTTGTTGGTGAGGTCAAAAGGATTGTCCTTGGCTTTTTTCTGAGAGGTTTTTTCTTCTGAACTTGGATTCAAAAGATTGTTCACTAATACGTTTGAGATGTCTCCACTAAAATACTTTCCTCCTTCTTGAACCGTATGAATCGCCTTGATGAATTCGTTTTTGTCCGTGTCTTTCAAGAGATATCCCGCAGCGCCTGCTTGCACCGATTTTAAAATGTATTCTTCAGAATCATGCATAGACAGAATAATACAACGTGTCGCAGAATTCCCAGAGGTATTCAAACGCTCAACGGTTTCGATACCGCCCAATTTGGGCATTCTTATATCCACAATCAAGATGTCTGGGGTCTGTGCTTCTACCATTTCGATAGCTTCAAAACCATTGGCGACCTCACCGATAACATCTAGGTCGGCTTCTTCTTCCAGTAGGGCGCGAATGCCATCTCTGACCAAAGAGTGGTCATCCGCCAACACAATACTTATGGTATTTTGAGCTACAGAATTCTGCATGGCACAAAAGTAAATGAATAATTGAAATGTTAGGTCCTACTAAAAGCGAAGGGCTGCTTCAAACTATCTTGAAACAACCCTCTCGAAGCAAAGTTTGTATACGGGAATCTGTTTATTGACCGCTGTTGGCTGTGTTTAGGAATTTAGGTTTGATAATCAACATGGCCCAAGCCCAGTTTTGTGTACTAGCGGCATCTTCTTCCGTGACGCCTTTCAATTCGTACATGCCGTCTGATGGGAATAAATGTGAGTAGCCAATTTTAAGGGCATACCCTTTGAATTTTTGCGTGAAAACAAGGTCAATTTCAGTCCCTAGGGAGTTTTCACCGCTGGGCAGGTCCTGTTCTCCAGAGAAGTTCAAGACTTTTGCAAACAGACTTGATTTTTCACCCAACTTGAAATTCGCGCTGGCATGGATATCGAAAAGACCAATGGAATTAACGTGGTTGCCTACGTAGAAATAGTCCATAAAGCCGTTGAATTTGTGGTTGGTCCCGAAGGTGGGTAAAAAAGCTTCTGTTTCTCCGTCCGTGGTGGTATCGTCTCCGCTGATAAGCTCCGCACCTATGCCCAGTCCAACCTTGCTGGATGCTTTGTAAGTGAGTTCCAGTCCAAGAAGGTAGGCACTACTAATGTCAGCTCCGTTAAAGAACTTACCACCTTGAATAAAAGCGTTCGCCGCGGCCCCAAAACTTCCTTTTTTATAATTCAAATGAGTTCCTAAGGTAAACGTGCTATTCACACCATCGGTTTCACCTTCTTCATCAAAATTCTGGAAGCCTGTGTTGACCGCAAGAAAGCTTCCGGAAAAGTTTTGCCATTGGTGTTTAAGGTACACGTACTGCATGGTTTTGTATTGAAAAGGATTGTTGGCAGGGTATCCAGTGCCCTGGTTTTGAAAACCAAACAGGGGTCCTCCGTTTTCATCCAAATCTTGATTGAATGCCAGACCTAAATCAAATATGAATTTTTCATCCTTATAGCTCAACTGAGCCAAATCGTGGTTACGGCCTTGCTGTGCCCAATCCAAACCACCAAAAAAACGCTGGTCGTCATATGAAAGGACCTGTCTTCCCAACTTGGTTGACCATTTACCACCCAACTTTAGTGATGCCCAAGCTTCAAAAATGGAAAAGCTATTGTTGGAATCAATCGGGGTAATCTGTGCGTTTTCACCCCAAACCATTAAATCTTGGAGGCTGAGATATACTTTAAAGGATTCGGTCGCATATCCAGCATTCAATCTTGCTCTCGTATTTGTGGCAAAACCGGCGTCGGCTGCGTCTGGAATAAGGGTTTGGAATCCGTTTCTATACTCGGTTCTAGGTCGAAACTGCCCATCAAGGGTAAATTGTGAATAAATAGATTGAACCGATAGGAAAACTAGGAATATGATTTTGTAACTGTTTTTCATAATGAGTTAGCTTTAGCGGGTTATGCGTTTTTAATGTTCTAAAAAGTCAATAAGATGTTTGCGATACTTGTAGTAGTCCTCATGCTCCAAGACAGATTTTCGCGTTCTGGGGCGTTCAAATTTTATGGGTAAAACATCTCCAATTTTGGCCCTTGGGCCACTGGTCATCATCACGACACGATCAGCCAAAAAGATGGCTTCATCCACATCGTGGGTTATCATGACGGCAGTAATTTTTTCTTTGTTCCAGATTTCGATGAGAATATCCTGTAACTCGCCTCGTGTAAGTGAGTCCAACATGCCGAAGGGCTCATCCAACAGAAGAACCTTTGGTTTTATGGCAAATGCACGGGCAATACCCACACGCTGTTGCATGCCTTGGGACAGTTCATTGGCTTTTTTGTCAAAAGCTCCGTCCAAACCTACTTTGTGTAGATAGTATTTGGCAATGTCTTTCCGTTGTGCCTTGCTGGCGTGGGGAAATACGCGATTAACGCCCAATAGCACATTTTGCAAAGCGGTCATCCAGGGCATTAGACTTGGGGCCTGGAAAATAACCCCTCGGTCTGGTCCTGGCCCTTGAATAGGGTTTCCCAATACGGCGATGTCTCCACCAGAAATAGGATTTAGCCCAGCAATCATGGAGAGCATGGTTGTTTTTCCACAACCGGAATGGCCGATGATGGTTACGAATTCTTCCTTAAGAATCTGAAGATTCAAGTGTTCAAGCACCACATAGTCGCCTTTAGGCGTTGGATATACTTTCTTTAAATCCTTCAAATCCAACATAATCCTGTCGGAAGGAAAAGAAATTCCATTTACGTGGTTGTCCTTTATTGTGATGGTTTCTGTTTCCATGTTTTCAGGGATTTAGGCTACGAAACTTTTTGGAGCCAAATCAGGCAGCTCATAGAGTTTCTTCGATATGGCTTTGCGCTCTTCACCGATGCCCATTAAGTATTCAATGATGGCATTCCGGGTTTTTTTGTAGACGGGATTATCGTTCAATTCCGTTTTGTCCCGAGGTCGTTCAATATCGATTTTAAACTCAGGACCTAAAGTTGCTCTGGGTCCCGGGCGAAGTGGAATGATTCGGTCGGCCATATAAATGCCTTCATCCACATCGTTGGTAATGAGTAGGGCGGTACGTTTGTCTTTGCTCCAAATCTTAAGGATCTCATCTTGGAGATTCCCACGTGTAAGGGCATCCAAAGCACCCAAAGGCTCATCCATTATGATCATTTCAGGATTCATGGCTAGGGCTCTAGCTACAGCCACGCGTTGTCGCATTCCCCCAGAAAGTTCTTTAGGTCTTTTGTTTATGGCGGGAGACAGATTTACCATTTCAACGTATTGTGCTACCCGTTCTTTAATGAAGGCTTTTTTCTCATTTGGGAAAGCTACTTTTACAGCCATAGCTACGTTTTGCCCCACACTTAGCCAAGGTAAAAGCGAATAGTTTTGAAAAATTACCCCGCGCTCGTGACTTGTATCCACAACAGGTTCACCTTTAAAAAGGACTTCACCGCTGGTAGGTTTCAACAAGCCATTGATGAGATTGACCAAAGTGGTTTTGCCACTTCCGGTAAACCCTACAATAGCAACAAACTCGCCTTCTTCAATAGTCAAGTTGATGTCGGTCAAAACCTCTGTGGCGCTTTTTCCCTCACCATAGGTCTTGTTCACGTTTTTAAGTTCCAAATAGGCCATATCTTCAAGGATTAAGCAGTTGCATTTTTATTGAAGGAAACCATGTTTTGGATGGTCAGCATAATACGGTCCAAAAGGAAACCAATGATTCCAATAATGAACATGGCCACAATGATTTTGGAATTGGAATCGTTGGCGCCATTTTGGAATTCTTCCCAAACAAAGGACCCCAATCCTGGACTTTGAGCCAACAATTCAATGGCAATCAAAACCATCCATGCCACCGAAAGAGTGATGCGAAGTCCTGTGAAAATCAAAGGGAGTGAAGAAGGTAGAATAACTTTGAACACCTTCTGCAATGGCCCAAGCTTCAAAACTTTGGCCACATTGATATAGTCTTTATCAACCGAGGAAACCCCCATAGCTGTATTCACTAACGTAGCCCACATCGCACAAAGTCCTACGCTTATAAAGGAGATGATAAACGCACTATCCGAATTGGAATCTTTTGTCATGGTCTTTACAATCATGAACACAAGCAGCAACCAAACCACAGGAGACACAGGTTTAAAGACCTGAATCAACCAATTGAAGGCATTGCGTAAGGTGTCGCTCAAACCAATGATGATACCAATAGGCACTGCAATAAAAAAGGCTAGTAAAAATCCTGCAAAAACGGTTTTTAAACTTGTGAAAATCTGGTCTACAAAAGAGGGTCTTCCGGTGTACGTAATAGGGTCTTTTCCTTCAGAGATACGCTTTTCATTTAAGGCAGCAGTCTTTTCTTTGAAAGCGAGTTTGTCTGCACTAATGACTTTGTGGTCTGCGATTAAGGTGTTGAACGACTCCCAAACCTGAGCTGGTGAGGGGAGCGTATTGGGCTGACAGCTAATGTCACCAGAGGCAATACAAGCAGCCATGGCATTCGCTGCCGCTTGTCCTTGGTCGGTTAGTGCTTTCTGTATTTTGTAATCGGCCTCAATATTGAAAAGTGCTTTGGCTCCTATATGCCAAAGGCCGATGAATAGAAGAATAGAGGCGAGAGGGACAATTACCTTCCTTAAAAAAGTCTTCAAATCAAACTTTGGCGATTTGACCTTGAATTTGGACAGCGCTGCCTTAGCAGCACCGGCCAATTTCAATTCTTGTGTTTTGTTAACGGTTACACTTTGCTTCATGATGGTATTATTTTACCGTTGGCTATAGAGAGGAATCGTCTTTGTTTCCGATTTCAAAACTGTTGATATACCCAATTGGGTCTTTGGCATTATAGGTAGTGCCATCAATAAAATCGGAAGTAGCAGGTTTGTATCCGTCGGTAACCGGAATGTCCGAGGCGGGAATATGCCCCTCAGCCACCAAAAGTTCAGCTGCTTTTTTCCAAATATCTGGGCGATAAATATCTTTGATGGTTTCTTCATACCAGCCGGCGGGCTTGGCTTCGGGAATTTGCCCCCAACGACGCATTTGGGTCAAGAACCAAATACCATCCGAGTAAAAAGGATACGTAGCATTGTATTTATAAAAAACATTGAAGTCTGGCATAGAACGCTTATCTCCTTTTTCAAATTCGAAAGTTCCAGTCATGGAGTTGGCCAATACCACTTCGTCAGCACCTACGTATTGTGGCATGGAGAGAATTTTCACGGCTTCAGGACGATTCTCAGGCTCATCCAACCACTTCCCTGCACGAATGAGGGCTTTGGTAACAGCAATTGCAGTATTCGGATTCTCCTCCACAAACTTTTTGGTCATGACAAAAACCTTCTCAGGATTGTTCTTCCAGATGTCGTAATTGGTGGTTACCGGAACACCTATACCTTTAAAAACAGCCTGTTGGTTCCAAGGCTCTCCCACACAGTAGCCATAAATCGTTCCTGCCTCAAGGGTTGCGGGCATTTGCGGTGGAGGGGTAACGGACAATAACACTTCAGCATCAATTTGTCCTTGAACGTTATCAGCAGTATACATTCCTGGATGGATTCCTGCAGCCGCCAACCAATAGCGTATTTCGTAATTGTGGGTGGATACTGGAAACACCATCCCCATTTTGAAGGGCTTTCCGCTGTTTTTGTAATCTGAGATTACTGGCTTTAGCGCGTCAGCCTTTATCGGATGCACTGGCTTTCCGTCATCGCCTTTGGGAACGTTTGGCTTCATTTTGGACCAAACATCGTTGGAAACCGTAATCCCATTTCCGTTGAGGTCCATGGAAAAAGGCGTCACCAGCTCCGCTTGGCGACCAAAACCGGCGCCAGCCGCGATAGGTTGGCCAGAAAGCATGTGTGAACCATCTAGTTGACCGTCAATAACACGATCTAATACATTTTTCCAGTTAGACTGGGCCTCTACCGAAACGAAAAGACCTTCGTCTTCAAAGAACCCTTTTTCTTTCGCAATCGCGAGTGGTGCCATATCGGTTAATTTGATAAATCCGAATGTGAGCTGTGGTTTTTCAATTTCCAAAGTGCTTTCGGGAATGTTGGCTTCGGCAGTCTCTTTGGCTTTTTTGTCGGTTTTTCCACCGCAAGCTAAAACCGCGAGCAGCAATCCCAAACCGAAAATTTTTGTAGTGATTGATTTCATAAGGCTTATGTTTTTAAAGGGGTTTACTGAATTCTTGAAACAAACATAATGTATTATTTAAGTATTAATACGTAGTTGGAAATAAAAACTACGTGGAATACGTATTTTTATGAAGATGAAAATTCAACGATTCCAAAATTTGGAAGATGTCAAAAAACGATAGCAGATATTATTGAATACGAAATGGAGAGGAGTTGCTCAGAATCAATTTCTACCAATTTGATAGAGAGGGTATCCCTATAACCATAAGGGTAAAGAAGTTTTAAAAAGCCGAATGTAAGACGCGTTGTATTTCTTCTTCAAAGAAGGAAGGATGCTCAGAAACTACATTACCTACTATGATAATACCTGGTTGGGTAACGTCAACAGAGGAAAACATCTCGTCTGCACTATTTAAGGTACTTATATGACAATGTTCATCGGATAGTGTTCCGTTTTGAATCAACGCAATGGGAGTCAATCCTCCTCGAAACTGCCTGACTTCATTGGCAATCTCCATAAATTTTCGAACACCCATTAGTATGACCATCGTAGCTGAAGACAGGGAAGCATGTTTTAAGTCTTCGGAGAATGAGCCGTTTCTTTTGGTTGCGGTCATCACCCAAAAACTGCTTGCTACACCTCTTTTGGTTAAAGGGATACCCTGACTGGCGGGCACCGCAATTGCACTGGAAACCCCGGGAACAACTTCTACAGGTATACCAAAGGATTCTACATGGTCTATTTCTTCTGAGGCTCTTCCAAAAACAAAAGGATCTCCTCCTTTCAAGCGAACAACATGACCATAATTAAAAGCGTACTTCACTAGCAAGCGGTTAATTTCCTCTTGTTGCTGAGAATGTTTTCCACAGCGCTTTCCTACGTATATTTTGGGAATATGAGAAGGAATACTATCCAAAAGCAAATTATCAATCAATGCATCGTACAGAATGGCGTCAGCGTTTTGCAAAAGCCGCAAACCTTTCACTGTTATAAGGTCTTTGCCGCCTGGTCCTGCGCCTACTAAGCTTACTTTGGGCTGTTTCTGCGATTGCATCATTGTGATAATTCAAACATAGGTTTTGCTAAATCTTCAACAAGAATACGTAATTATTTCGATAAAATTATTCAAAAAATACGTAATAATACGTAACATTGTCTTGAAGTAATGCTAGATATATCCCTATGGAAACGGTAATGGTCATTGGAAACGGAATGGTGGGTTACAAGTTTTGTGAAAAGTTTGTGGCCTATGAAGCGAGCAAAGCTTTTAAACTTTTGGTTTTTGGAGAAGAGCCTCGCCCTGCATACGACCGGGTGCGCCTGAGCGAGTATTTTGAAAACCAGGATGCGAAAGCTTTGGAAATGGCTCCCGCCGAATGGTATTTGGAGAACAATATCGAATTGATTGTCGATGAACGTGTGGTGGATATAAATCGGAACGCAAAAACCATAAAGACGGCTAAGGACGGTCAGTTCTCTTATGATTATTTGGTGATGGCGACAGGATCATCCGCTTTTGTTCCGCCCATAAAAGGGGTTGAAAAAGAGGGTGTTTTTGTGTATCGAACGATTGAGGAGTTGGAAGCAATGATGGTATACGCTGGGAAGTTAAAAGAAGAAAAACCAAATGCCAAGGCAGCAGTGCTTGGAGGCGGACTATTAGGTTTGGAAGCAGGTAAGGCGGTATTGGATATGGGTCTGGAACCGCATATTGTGGAGTTTGCTCCAAAACTTATGCCACGACAATTGGATTCCAGGAGTAGTAATGTGCTACAACTGAAATTGGAGTCCATCGGACTGAACATCCATCTTAGTAAGGCCACAAACCGCATTTTGGGTGATGGGAAAATCACTGGGATGGAATTTGGAGAGG
>CALBPG010000241.1 GCA_937899065.1 uncultured Allomuricauda sp. | reverse complement strand
TGCATCACCTTACCATTTTTTCGATAGGACATACCAAAATTCCTTCTGCCCCATTTACTTTGAGTTCATCAATCACCTCCCAAAAAGTATCTTGTTGAATCACAGTATGTACCGAACTCCAACCTTCTTCAGCCAAGGGCAGCACGGTTGGACTGCGCATCCCTGGGAGTAAATCCAAAATGGCGTCTAACTTATCATTGGGGGCGTTGAGCAGAACATATTTGTTATGTCTGGCTTCCAGTACGGACTTTATTCGGAAAAGTAGTTTCTCTAGAATGATACTTCGTTCAGAAGAAATTTTTGGTGAAACAGCCAGTACTGCTTCGCTTTTCAAAATACCTTCTACTTCTTTCAGGTTGTTCTTGAAAAGGGTACTTCCACTAGAAACAATATCGCAAATACCGTCGGCCAAGCCAATGTTTGGAGCAATTTCCACAGAACCATTGATGATGTGTAAATCTGCATTCACCCCTTTTTGGGCAAAGTAATCTTTTACGGTGTTGGGATATGAGGTTGCGATACGTTTTCCTTCAAAATCCTTTACAGAATTATATTCCATGGATTTTGGTACGGCGAGGGATACCCGACATTTTGAAAAGTTCAAGCGCTGCACAATGTCGATGTCTTTTCCCTTTTCAATCAAAACATTCTCCCCAATTACAGCGATGTCTACTACGCCATCTCTTAAATACTGCGGAATATCACCGTTTCGTAGATAAAACACTTCCAAGGGAAAATTACGTGCTGTCGCTTTCAATTGGTCTTTACCGTTGTCGATGGAGACTCCAGCATCCTTTAGGATTTTAAGGGAGTCTTCATTTAAACGCCCACTCTTTTGAACAGCAATTCGAATTTTGGTCATTTGTTTTCAAATAGGTTTGGAAACCCAACGGGTTCAAAAACAAAACCCGTTTGATTTCTCAAACGGGTTAATATATTTTGTGTCAATCACAAGCATACATCTCTACCTCGCTTGAGCGCAAGAGTACAAATGATGATGTGACGTTGTTCTTTTCATTATGATGTAAAATTAGAACATATTTTTTTTATGAAAAACTTTTCTTTAGTTATTTCCCAAAATTAAAGGCAGGCCCGCATCACCAGAACCAACAACAACCACCTTTGAATTGGGTGATTCGGAAAGTTTGAGTGTGGCTTCAATACCCTTATCCTGCAGAATTTTATCCGTTAGGGAAGCACTGAGAATTTTATTGGCGTCTGCTTTACCTTGCGCTTCGATTCTAACTTTTTCAGCCTCCTTCTGGGCCGTTACAAGTTTAAACTCATATTCTAAAGACTGTTGCTCTTGTTTAAGTTTACTTTCAATTGCATCCTTTATAGTAGTTGGCAACTTTACATCTTCTACAAGTACTCGCTTCACATTTAAATACTGTCCAGCTAGTTCCTTTTGCACTACATCAAGTATCTCTTGTTCAATTACATCTCGCTTACTTGAATAAAGCTGTTCTGGTGTGTACCTCCCTACCACGCTTCTAGCTGCTGCATTAATGGCTGGGTCAAGTAGTTCAAGAATATATTCCTCTCCTTTGGTTTTAATCAGCAATCCTAAGTTTTTGTATTCCGGTTCAAACCAAATTGTGCCGTTTACTTTTACTTCCAAGCCATTCACTGATAAAACATTCATTTCATCTGAAATTGATTGCTGTCGAACTTTATGAATGAGCATATCGTTCCATGGAGCCACAATATGCCAACCCTCTCCATAAGTTTTGTCGGTCACTACTCCTCCACTAGCTGGCCTAAAGAGAACCCCTCCTTCGCCCGGTCCAACACGTACAATTGATTTTGAAACCAATACAATTAAAATAATTATCCCTACAATGATTGGCAATCCGATTTTTGGTAATCTATCCATTCGTATTCTCGTTTAAATTAATCCGTTATATTTTCTGATGAACCACTCCAAAGCAAGGCATAAAACCATGAGGGCCAACAGAATTTCAAAGTCTATTAAAGATACTATATTTTGTCTGCTTTTTTGAATTGGGGTAAACGCATTGTCTGCACTTAGCAGCGCTATCATCGCGTTGAAATCTTTGGGGTAGAATGACTCCCCACCGGTTTTAGTCGACAGGCGGGTTAATTTTTTGTAATCCGTTGCCTGAACCAACAATTCAGGATTGTTCTTTAGAATTTTGAAAGAACCTGAACGCAGCAAATTTTCACCGACAACGGTGATGGTAAAATCATAAATTCCTTCTTCCAAATCACTTAAATCAGTTTCAAAATAATTCCCTCTCAAAAGCATGGGTGATTTCCTTTCAAAGTTTGAATTTCTTTTTTTGAGAACTATCTGCAATTCAGCATTAGCATCAAAAACAAAGCTTTCATCAAAATAAGATGCGGTAACTTTCAACGCTGTAGTGCCATCAAAAATACGATTGTAGTTCACTTCCAATCGGTCTTTTCGGTCATTGGTACTCAGGTATAAAACAACCTTGCCCACAAAATCATCAAATGCTTGAAAATCTCTATTCAGTCTAAATTCCATTGCTCGCCAACGCCAAATACCTTCTCCAAACAAAATGGCCTCTTTTCGCTCCTCAGCATTCAATAATGAAAGAAGTGGTTTGTTTAAGGTCACCCCTTTTATTTTTTGAAACAGCATTTCTTCATGCGCTACACGCATATCAATTTCTCCCAAACTACTTTTCAAAGGCGGAAACCGTTCTATTGAGAGATTTTCAAAACCAAATGCGGAGAATGAAGCATTAAGACTTGGCAAAACCTCTTCATCTTGGTTGAAATTCTCTTTCTTATATGAACTCTGAAGACGATTCCAAGCGTTCCAATCGGTATTAGGTCCAGTAATGACCCATACACCAGTATTGCTTTTTAAGATGTGTTCGTACACCTTTTTGAAACTGGCATCAGGTTGGTAGAGAATAAAGAGGTCTCCATCATCTAGTTGATTATTCAATTCCCGAGTATTAAAAAGAGTAACCTGACGTTGTTCGTTAGCTTCAATAGCATTCTTTAGCGCGCTGATATCCGGATGCAAAATATTGGATACCAAAAACACATCTGTTTTTTCATCAATCACCTCCAGCGCTACTTCCTTACGATTGTTGTTGATGTTTTTTTCATTCGCCAACGCACCAACTTGCACTACAATGGATTTTAGTCCTACGCTATTTGCACTGATGTTTTGCTTGATAGTATGTGTGGTCTTTCTTGATGAGAATTCAACAACTTCCTGGTAAACCCTTCTTCCATTGAGCATAATGCTTATTGTGGGCTTCACATTACCGTCACCTCGATAGGAAATATTAGCTTCAATGGGAAACTTGTTTTTGAGGAAGGCGTAGCTATTGGTATTCACTTGGCCTACACTCACATCTTCATAAGCAGTTGTATCCCCTACAATTAGGCTGTAAATCGTATTTTGTTCAGGGAACCGAAGATATTCATAGTCCCTTCCCAAAGTGGCATTCCCATCGGTCAGCAATAAAACGTTGGTCTTTCCTTTTAAAAAGGTCTGATTGGTTTGACTCAAGGCATTGGCAATATCCGTGTTGGTTTCTGCAAACGTACTGCTGTCACTTACTTTGACGGTATTCCCAAATCGGTAGTTGAAGATGTTAAACCGATTTTGAAGCGTTTCATTTGAATTTACTTTATCCAAAAATTCCAAAAGGCTTGTAGTGTCTAATACCGTCTGCATGGATTCGGAATCGTCAATCAGTAATACGAGATTGGACTTTTCCACATAGTACTCTCTGTTGACCATTTTAGGGTTAATCAGTAAGAGCAAAGCAGAAAAAAGAACCACAAAACGTAAAAACGCGAGAAGGTAGGGCAAGTAGCCCTTTATCTTTTTTTTATAGAAGTATTGATAAAAAACAATTACTGCAGCCGCAAGTACCGCGAAGAGGATAAGTAGTACTGAACGTACCTCCATACAAATTAAGTTAGCATACCGCCATCTACATTCAACACTTGACCCGTTACATAACCGGAAAGGTCAGAGGCCAAGAACAGACATGCATTCGCGACATCATCTGGGGTTCCACCCCGCTTTAACGGAATACCATCCCTCCAGCCTTGAACGGTCTTTTCGTCCAACTTTTCAGTCATTTCGGTCTCAATAAAACCTGGCGCAATGGCGTTGCACCGAATGTTACGTGAACCCAACTCCAAGGCCACTGACTTGGTAAACCCAATAATACCGGCCTTTGATGCAGCATAGTTGGTCTGTCCGGCATTTCCTTTTACACCAACCACACTACTCATATTAATAATGGAACCATTCCGTTGTTTCAGCATTGTGCGCTGTACGGCTTTCGTCATATTAAACACCGACTTTAAATTGACTTCGATAACTCTATCAAAATCAGCTTCTCCCATCCGCATCAATAAATTGTCTTTAGTAATACCTGCATTGTTAATCAACACGTCAATACTATCAAAATCTTCGAGTACCTGGGCGATTAGTTTTTCGGAGGCTTCAAAACTTGCCGCATTGCTTTGGTAGGCTTTGGCTTTAACACCTTTAGCCTGGAGTTCTTTTTCCAAAGCCAAGGCCGGTGCTTCGCTAGAGCTATATGTGAACGCTACATTAGCACCATGCGATGCAAAAACTTCGGCAATGCCTTTTCCAATACCACGGCTCGCGCCTGTGATGATTACATTTTTATCTTGAAGTAGTTTCATTTGTATTTTCTTGGATGGTTAGTTTTCAAATATAGCGGTTGTTTTTCAAGAGCAACCAAAAAAAATCCCGTCTGAAACGGGATTTGGAAAAATTTTAACGATTGCGTTATGCAAGTACTTCTTTGACTTTTAAGCCGATTTCAGCAGGAGAATCCACCACGTGAATTCCACACTCGCGCATGATACGTTTTTTAGCTTGTGCTGTATCATCACTACCCCCTACGATTGCACCTGCGTGGCCCATAGTTCTTCCGGCTGGCGCAGTTTCACCCGCAATAAAACCAACAATAGGCTTGGTGCTTCCGCTTGCTTTATACCAGTTGGCGGCATCAGCTTCCAATTGTCCCCCGATTTCACCAATCATGACTACACATTCGGTTTCATCATCATTTATCAATAGCTCTACAGCTTTCTTGGTAGTGGTTCCAATGATAGGGTCACCTCCAATTCCAATAGCTGTAGTAATACCAAGACCTTGGCGTACTACTTGGTCAGCAGCTTCATACGTCAATGTTCCTGACTTGGAAACGATTCCTACGTTTCCTTTTTTGAAGACAAAACCAGGCATAATACCCACCTTGGCTTCTTCAGGTGTAATTACCCCAGGGCAATTTGGACCAATCAATGTGCAATCCAAATCCTTGATGTAATCATTGGCTTTAACCATATCAGCAACAGGAATTCCTTCGGTAATGGCAATAATCACTTTAATGCCTGCACTCGCAGCTTCCATAATGGCGTCTGCGGCAAAAGCGGGTGGTACAAAAATGATAGACGTATCGGCACCAGCTTTTTCAACTGCTTCGGCAACGGTATTAAAAACGGGTTTCCCCAAATGTTCTTGCCCTCCTTTTCCAGGAGTCACCCCTCCTACTACATTGGTTCCATACTCAATCATTTGACCGGCATGGAAGGTTCCTTCACTTCCTGTAAATCCTTGAACAATTATTTTTGATTCCTTGTTTACTAAAACACTCATATGTATTAATTAAAGCTGTACAAAAATATGGGTTGACATGAACTTCCGCTAATGAAAGTCAGGAATTCTTTTTCAACTTTTTCAAAAGCTCTGGTATTTGTTTGACACTGGCCATTTGCTTTAGTTTTTCCCTGGCTTCTTCAGCGGGACTTCCAAAATATGTTTTTCCACCAGCCAAAGATTTTGCAATACCGGTTTGTGCCAATACCACTGCTTTTTCTCCAATGGTAATACCACTTGTAACCCCAACTTGCCCCCAAAGGGTGACATGGTCCTCGATAACCACACAACCTGCAATACCGGTATGGGAAGCAATCAAACAATGGTTTCCAATAACCGTATCGTGACCTACTTGTATTTGATTATCTAGTTTGGAGCCAAATTTTATGGTAGTATCCCCGGTTACACCTCGGTCAATGGTACATGAAGCACCAATATCTACATTATCTTCAATGACCACCCTACCGCCTGAAAGCAGTTTATCGTAACCCTCTGGGCGTTTTTTGTAATAAAAGGCATCAGCACCGAGAATCGTTCCTGCATGGATGGTGACATTATTCCCAATCACACAATCATCATAGATGCTCACGTTGGCATGGATGCGGCAATTTTTACCGATGATCACATTATTCCCAACAAACACATTGGGCTGCAGAATAGTTCCCTCTCCTATTTCGGCACTTTGCGCAATACTGTTATTAGCTGACTGAAAGGGTTTGAAATGATTTGTGAGAAAATTAAAATCTCGAAACGGGTCATCCGAGATTAACAAGGATTTACCTTCGGGGCAATCTACCTTTTTAATGATGAGTACGGTAGACGCATTTGCTGACAGAGCTTTGACATAGTATTTGGGATGGTCCACAAAAACAATATCACCTTCCTCAACCACATGGATTTCATTCATTCCCAAAACGGGAAAATCGGTATCGCCAACAAACTCCAATTGTAGCAAAGACCCTATTTCAGTTAACGTATATGGTCTTGGAAACTTCATGGCTGTTATTTAGCGCGCTCCATGTAGGCGCCTTTGTCCGTATCCACTTTAATCTTATCTCCTTCGTTGATAAACAATGGAACGTTAATGCGGGCACCTGTTTCAACCGTTGCTGGTTTGGTAGCGTTCGTTGCGGTATTTCCTTTAACCCCGGGCTCGGTATGAGTAACTTCCAAAATAACACTTGCCGGCATCTCTACAGATAAGGGCAAACTATCTTCGGTGTTGAAAATAATCGTTACTACTTCGCCTTCTTTCATCAAGTCTGCAGCATCCAAAGCATCTTTTTGAAGGGAAATTTGGTTATAATCATCGGTGTTCATAAAATGGAAAGTATCCCCTTCACTATACAAGTATTGATACGAACGAGTTTCTACACGAACGTCTTCTATTTTGTGACCCGCGGAAAAGGTATTGTCAATCACCTTGCCCGTGGTAACACTTTTGAGCTTGGTGCGCACGAATGCCGGACCTTTCCCAGGTTTTACGTGAAGGAATTCAACGATTTTATAAATGTCGTGGTTGTATCGAATGCACAACCCTTTTCTGATATCTGAAGTATTTGCCATAAGCTTAGTTTGAACTAAAATAACCTTTCATAATTCCGCGTTGCGAGTCTCTTATGAATTGTAGGATTTCATCTCTCTCAGGAGTAGCTTCCATCTCTGCTTCAATAATGGAGGCGGCTTGGGTGTTGTTGTAATTTTTCTGGTATAAGATGCGATAGATGTTTTGAATTTCCCGAATTTTATCGGAATCAAAACCTCTTCTGCGCAGCCCTACTGAATTGATTCCAACGTACGATAGTGGCTCTCTTGCTGCTTTTACGTAAGGGGGAATATCTTTTCGAACCAAAGAACCACCCGTAACAAAGGCGTGATTGCCTATGGAAACAAACTGATGAACCGCAACCATACCGGCAAGCACAACATTTTGACCTATGGTGACATGCCCAGCCAAAGTGGAATTATTGCTGAAAATACAGCCGTCTCCTACCACACAATCGTGTGCTACATGGCAGTAGGCCATAATCAAGCAATCATTGCCAATGACCGTTTTCATGCGATCGGCCGTACCTTTATTAATGGTGGCACACTCCCGAATGGTAGTGTTGTTTCCGATATGGACTGTCGTCTCTTCTCCTTTATATTTAAGGTCTTGTGGTGTGGCTGAGATGATTGCCCCGGGGAAAATATTGCAATTTTTCCCGATGCGTGCTCCTTCCATAATGGTCACATTGGAACCGATCCAAGTACCCTCTCCAATAGTTACATTGTTATGAATGGTAGTGAACGGTTCTATGACCACGTTCTTGGCAATTTTGGCGCCAGGATGGACGTATGCTAAAGGTTGATTCATGCGTACTTAAATTCCTTTTACTTTAGTAATTTGCGCCATGATTTCTGCTTCGGAAACCAATCTGCCGTTGGCGTAGGCTCGAGCCTGCATCTGACAAATACCTCTTCGAATTGGTGAAAGCAAGTCCAATTTAAAAATCAAGGTATCCCCGGGAACAACTTGTTGCTTGTATCGCACATTGTCAATCTTTAAAAGATAGGTGAGATAATTTTCAGGGTCAGGAACTGTGCTCAAAACCAAAATACCGCCTGTCTGTGCCATCGCTTCAATTTGCAAAACTCCTGGCATTACAGGGGCTCCTGGGAAATGTCCCACGAAGAATGGTTCGTTCATGGTAACATTTTTCATCCCGATGACATGCTGGTCTGAAAGCTCTAAGATTTTATCGACCAAGAGGAATGGCGGCCTGTGGGGCAGCATGTCCATAATTTGGTTGATATCCTTTACTGGTTTCGCATGCAAGTCCACATCTGGAACAGAATTCCTGCGTTCTTGCTTGATGATTTTCTGTAATTTTTTAGCGAACTGCGTGTTGACATAGTGCCCTGGTTTGTTGGCAATGACTTTTCCCCGAATTCGGGTACCGGCCAAGGCAAGGTCGCCAATTACATCCAGCAACTTATGCCGTGCGGCTTCATTGGGGTAATGCAGCGTCAAATTGTCCAAGATTCCATTCGGTTTTACCGAAAGCTTTGCCTTTTTAAAGGCCTTTTCAAGCTTTTTCATGGTGGAATCCGAAATCTCCTTATCGACATACACTATAGCATTATTCAAATCTCCACCTTTTATCAACCCATGCTCCAAGAGCATTTCCAGTTCATGCAGAAAACTAAAAGTTCTTGAATCAGCGATTTCTGCCTTGAAATCACTCAACTTTTCAAGAGTTGCATTCTGAGTACCCAAAACCTTGGTCCCAAAATCCACCATAGTGGTGACTTGATAGGTATCTGCAGGGATTATGGTTATTTCACTTCCAGTGGTTTCATCTTTATACGAAATCACGTCCTTTACCACATACTCTTCTCGGTCTAATTCTTGGTCTACAATACCCGCTTCTTCCAAAGCTTGGACAAAGAATTTGGAAGAACCATCCATAATGGGAGGTTCAGGAGCGTCAAGCTCAATCAAGACATTGTCGATATCCAATCCGGTAAGGGCCGCAAGCACATGTTCGGAAGTTTGAATCTTAACCCCATTCTTTTCGAGATTGGTACCTCTTTGGGTATTCACTACGTAAGCGGCGTTTGCTTCAATGATAGGCTCACCCTCAAGGTCAACCCTTTTGAATGCAAATCCGTGATTTTCTTTTGCAGGAAGAAACGACATCGTGACGTTTTCTCCGGTATGCAAACCAACTCCTTTTAGCGTAACCTTTTGGTTTATGGTACGTTGCTTAGTGTTTGTCATTTATCGCCGTCAAGCTTTTTTTCAATATTGTTGATTGTGCTAGCTAGTTTTGGGAGGTTTTTGAAGTGTACATACGATTTGTTATAGTCCCCATAGTTCAACGCCGGTGACCCTTGGAGCACCTCGTCGCTTTTCACGTTACGTCCTATTCCAGATTGTGCTTGAATACGCACTCTATCGCCTATGGTGATGTGTCCCACAATACCTACTTGTCCTCCAATCAAGCAGTGTTTTCCTATTTTGGTGGACCCTGCAATGCCTGTCTGAGCAGCAATGGCTGTATGTTCCCCAATTTCAACGTTATGGGCTATTTGTATTTGATTGTCCAATTTAACGCCCTTGCGCAAAATGGTTGAACCTAAGGTAGCACGGTCAATTGTGGTTCCCGCACCTACATCCACATAATCTTCCAATATGACATTTCCTGTCTGCGGAACCTTGCTGTATTCTCCTTTTTCATTTGGCGTAAATCCAAATCCGTCAGCACCGATAATAACACCGCTATGAATAACACATTCCCTTCCAATGATAGAATCTGAATAAATCTTGGCTCCTGCGAAAACCACAACATTATCGGCTATCGTCACATTTTCACCAATGTAAACGTTAGGGTAAATCTTTACGTTGTTCCCGATTTTGACGTTGTCACTTAGGTAAGAAAAAGCGCCCAAATAAAAACCATCTCCATAAGATGCCGTCTCCGAAACAAAACTGGGTTGCTCTACTCCTACTTTATTACTCTTTACTTGATTGTAGTATTCCAACAATTTCGAAAAAGACTTGTAGGCATCTTCTACCTTTATTAAAGTAGTAGACAACTGCTGTTCAGGCACAAAGTCTTTGTTGACAATTGTAATAGATGCTTTTGTGGAGTAAATAAAGGAAGTGTATTTAGGGTTGGCCAGAAAGGTAAGGGAACCCTGCTCCCCTTCTTCAATCTTGGATAGTTTGTGTACGGCAATCTCGGGATTTCCATCAACCTCGCCCTCTAAAATACCAGCAATTTGGGTGGCCGTAAACTTCATTGCTGCAAAAGTAACAAAATTTGTTTAACAGAATTTTGGATAACAGCAGTAGTATTTTGATACACTTTTTGAAAGCGCTTTAGGACCAAAGTGGTCTGATTCATTTACCAAAGAAATGAGCTTCCCACTATTCCTCAAGATAGTAATAGGTTGTACTGCGGGATTATATGCGGTATGCGAAACATGACCTTGGAACATAAGATAATCAGTCTCCTCGTGCGTCAAACCAAAATAGTCAGACACCTTTTGCTTTCGATTAAACAACTTCTCAGCATCGAAAGGTTTATTTTTCATTTTGACGTGTAATAGGCGTCTTTCCAAAAGCATACTACAAAGGATAGAAAGTACCTTGTCTTCAGCAAATTGCCATTGTTTTAGGGCAAACAGGATATCGGTGTCATCCAAAAGGGCGAAGTTTTCCAAATGTTCTTCAGGAAAAGAGATGGCATCAGACTGTAAAAAAAGCGATAATCTTTCTCCGCCCCTGAGTTCGATTCCTGCTAAAAGGAGCGTTTTGGCCCGTTGCATAATTCGAATCAGCATTTGTTCGGCAGCCAAGCTAGTTTTATGAAGATAGACTTGCCAATACATAAAGGTGCGCGCCATCAAAAATTTCTCCACCGCATAAATTCCTTTTTCTTCTACAACAATTTGGTCGTCTTTGACATTAAGCATGCTTATGAGCCGTTCGGAATTGATGTTGCCTTCCGTAACGCCGGAATAAAAACTGTCTCGCTTTAGATAGTCCAAACGGTCCATATCCAGTTGACTAGATACCAACTGATTCATAAAAATCCTGGGGTATTCGCCTTTAAAAATAGCGATAGCCACATCAAGAGCACCGTCAAACTCTGAATTCAAAGCTTCCATAAATTGCAAAGACAGTGCTTCATGCGAAACACCTTCCAATAGGAACCCTTCCAAGGCATGAGAGAAAGGACCGTGTCCCACATCATGCAATAAAATCGCGCACAACAAACCACTTTCTTCTGTTTGCGAAATGGCAACTCCCTTTTGTCGAAGTATGCCAATAGCCTTGGTCATGAGATGCATACTGCCCAGCGCATGATGGAAACGCGTATGGTGTGCACCGGGATAAACCAAATACGACATGCCCATTTGCGAAATACGACGGAGCCTTTGGAAATAGGGGTGTCCTATCAGTTGATAAACAAGTTCGTTTGGGGTTCCAATAAAACCGTAAATTGGATCGTTAAAGAATTGAAGTTTTTTGGCTTCGGTCAAAAAGGACGATTTTAAGCCGTAAAGATAACACTATATGAAAAATATCACCATCCTCTGGGTTGATGATGAAATAGACCTACTAAAGCCTCACATCTTATTTCTTGAAGGGAAAGATTACAATGTTGTAACCTGCCAAAGTGGCCAAGAGGCCTTGGAAGAAATCAAGCAGCGGTTTTTCGATATTGTTTTTTTGGATGAGAACATGCCCGGCATCTCAGGTTTGGAAACCTTAACTGAAATCAAAAAGCATGATGCCTCTATTCCTGTGGTTATGATTACCAAAAGTGAAGAGGAATATATAATGGATGAGGCCATCGGTTCGAAAATTGCCGATTACTTGATTAAACCGGTGAATCCAAACCAGATATTACTTTCCTTAAAGAAAAGCTTGGACAACTCGCGTTTGGTTTCAGAAAAGACTACTTCTAATTATCAGCAAGAGTTCCGAAAAATAGCGATGGATTTAGCCATGGTAGACTCCTATGAGGAGTGGGCTGAATTGTATAAGAAGCTAATCTATTGGGAACTGCAGTTGGAACAAATTGAAGATACCGGAATGTTCGAGATATTGGAATCCCAAAAGATTGAGGCCAATTCCCAGTTCAGCAAGTTTGTGGACAATAACTACCGAAGCTGGTTTCAAGATGATGAGGGACCCATTATGTCCCATACCCTATTCAAAAAGCAAATCAAACCGGAACTAGAAGGTAAAAAGACGTTGTTGGTGGTTATCGATAATTTGAGGTATGACCAGTGGTTGGCTTTTGAAGAAGTGCTGGGCATTCATTATAAGAAGAAAGTAGAGTCCAGTTATTACAGTATTCTTCCCACCGCTACTCAATATGCGCGAAACGCCATTTTCTCGGGGCTCACCCCATTGGATATGGAGAAAATGTATCCCAACTGGTGGAAGAATGACACCGATGATGGAGGCAAAAATTTGTTTGAAGCTGAGTTCTTGGGTGAACAGCTCAAGCGTTTGGGTTTGAACCTTAAATGGGAATATCATAAAATTAGCAGTCTGCGACAAGGAAAACAACTGGCGCAAAACTTCCGGTCACAAAAGGACAATGACCTAACCGTTTTGGTTTACAATTTTGTGGACATGCTTTCTCATGCCAAAACGGAGATGGAAGTCATTAAGGAATTAGCATCCAACGACAAGGCCTACCGATCACTGACTTTAAGTTGGTTCAAGAATTCACCATTATTGGAAATCGTACAACAAGCCCAGAATCTGGGGATGCAACTGATTCTTACCACCGACCATGGCACCATTAATGTAAAACACCCCTCCAAGGTGATTGGAGATAGGGAAACCAGTTTGAATTTAAGGTATAAAACAGGGCGTAGTCTCACGTATGAGTCAAAAGAAGTGTTGTCTACTAAAAATCCTCAGGAAATTCATTTACCGAACATCAACTTAAGCAGTAGTTTCATTTTTGCCAAAAACGATTTGTTCTTTGCCTATCCAAATAACTACAACCATTATGTTGGCTACTATCGAAATACCTATCAACATGGTGGTGTATCTTTGGAGGAAATGATTGTTCCCTTTGTGGTTTTAGAGCCGAAATGAGCACTTTAAAAAAGTTTACGCTTTCTGAGATTGATACGGTAGCCCAAGAAGTATTGGAAACTGTACACGAAAAAGTCTTGTGTTTTTCTGGAGAAATGGGCGCTGGCAAGACGACCTTTATTAAAGCGCTGGTAAAACATCTTGGCGGAGAAGACCCGGGAAATAGTCCTACCTTCGGCTTGGTCAATCAATACAACTACTCATCAGGAAAAATTCTCGGCTACCACTTTGATTTCTATCGTATCGAAAATGAAGAAGAGGTTTTTGATATGGGGTTCGAAGAATATTTGAATTCAGATCATTGGCTGTTTATTGAATGGCCTCAGTTAGTAGAGACGTTCCTTCCCGCTTCAGTTGCGCGAATAACACTACGTTTTATCGATGAAACCACACGGGCAATCGAGATAAATAGTCATTAAACCCCAAGCTTCTTACCTTCTCATCGAGAACTAGAAAATGAAAGTACTTCCGATAAACGGTCGTCTTTTCACGTTGAAATGCATATTTTATCGATGAAATGTAGGACGGCATTGAATTATTTCCTACTTTCGCTTTTGAATGAATTCATTTTAATAACCGAAAACTCTTTTACGATGAACACTAAAAAAGTTTTTTTTGGCTTATTTGCTATAGCTTTTTTAGCTATGGTAGCTGCTTCAACTAACGTAGTTGATTTAGAGAAGAGTCAGACAACTAGTATCGAGAAAAAAGGTTTGAAAAAACTATAGATTACAGGTTGTTCAGTTTAAAATCCCTTTGAAAGAAGGGATTTTTTTTATGCAATATTTCTCTGTTTTTGCAGTTAACAGTGTAATGAGGAATAAATCATCTATCAGGAAACGGTTTATTATTGAGGGAGTAATATCTTTTTTGATTGCAATTACCCCAATATTGTTTTATAGTTATAAGTACATTCCTGCAGATGCTGCTACCTGGGATTTCTTGTTTTTTACCTTTTCAGACAATGGTTTCGATACTGTTAGCTCATCCTTCTATTATTACTTTAGTAAAGTAGTCCCTCTATTACTGCTTGTTATATGGTTTGTTACCTCAAAACACTGGTGGTATCATGCTATCTTGATTCCTATTGCTATGTATGGATTTCAACTTTTCAATGTAATTACTTATGACTCAAGTAAAATTGATGAGAATGAAATCTTATATATCATTGCAGTGACTATGGTAATAGTGCCTGTGGTTTATTTTATTCGTATCAAATTGGTAGACAAGCACGTCCATGGTATCGACTTGGATGCCATGGATACCGAACTTCAAATTCTCAAGGAAAAAGAGGAACTCCGCAAAGAGCGCGAAAAACTAGAACAACGCAAAGAATCCCTTTCCAAAAAAGCTTAGATTTGTAAGTATACCGAACCGTTAGCTTACAATCTGCCCTATGGCACAGCCTTCTTCACCCTTTAGTAAACAACAACTTTTACCACAGGAAGAAACTTTAGAAATCCTTAAGCAAAAAGGAGAACTTTTTATAGGCCTTCCTAAAGAAAACCAATATCAGGAGAAAAGGATTTGCCTTACACCGGATGCGGTTAATGCAATTACGGCCCACGGACACCGTGTTCTTATCGAGTCTGGAGCCGGAGACGGCGCCAACTTTTCTGATAAAGACTATTCTGATGCAGGGGCTGAGATTACAAGAGATACCAAAAAAGTATTTTCATGCCCTTTGATTTTAAAAGTAGAGCCTCCTACTCTAGCGGAGCTCGAATTTTTGAATCCGCAAACCATCGTTATCTCCGCATTGCAAATCAAAACCCAAGCTAAGGACTACTTCGAAGCCATGGCCAAAAAAAGATTGACCGCTATCGCCTTTGAATATATCCGAGATGAAGATGGAAAGTATCCCGCTGTTCGGTCGCTAAGTGAAATCGCAGGTATTTCTTCCATATTGATTGCTTCTGAATTAATGGCGATGACGAATAAGGGCAACGGGCTCATGTTTGGAAACATTAGCGGTGTTCCACCTGTTGAAGTAGTCATTATTGGAGCGGGTACCGTTGGAGAGTTTGCCGCTCGTTCCGCAATGGGCCTCGGTGCTAACATCAAGGTTTTTGACAATTCAATTACAAAACTTAGAAACATTCAAACTAATCTGAATCGAACAATTTACACCTCTACGGTTCAACCCAAAAATTTGTTGAAAGCACTCAAACGTTGTGATGTGGCTATTGGGGCAACCCGTGGAAAAGACCGTTCTCCCATTGTGGTATCCGATACTATGGTGGAGCATATGAAAAAAGGTGCCGTAATTATTGATGTTAGTATTGATATGGGAGGTTGTTTTGAGACCACAGAAGTAACCAATCACGATGCGCCAACCTTTGAAAAGTATGGTGTTATTCATTATGGAGTTCCTAACATTCCGTCGCGGTACCCAAGAACATCTTCGATTTCTATCAGTAATATTTTTACTCCCTATTTGCTCAAAATCGGAGAAGATGGTGGTTTGGAACATTCTCTACGCTTTGACAAAGGATTGCGTAACGGCTTATATATGTATCACGGTATTTTGACCAATAAATCTGTAGGGGATTGGTTTGGCCTATCGTATAGTGATATCAATTTCTTGATTTTTTAGCTGTGGGGTTTTTACGAAGATTGGGCTGGTATCTTTTTGGACTCTCCTTAGGCATTATCATATTGGTATTTATTCTTAAAAAGAAGTCAGAAGACAGTCCCATTTCGTTTTGTTATCTCCCGAATTGCCGTGTTTTAAAAGATATGCGTAGCAAAACCATGGTATTTGGAGAAAGCCTCGATGCAAAGTACAAAGACACCTTATTCGTACAAACATTTCTAATGGATGGAAATATTGACTTTGGGAAAAGCAATACCGAGGCGAAACCCTGTAAGAAATACATTGTGGAACATCCAGATGAAAGTTTAGCGGCACATGTCCAAAACTGCGATTCCATTTTGGTTGTTGAACGCGTTGAGAACATACCTTAAAGGATAGTAAGGTGATTTGCTTTCTATCCCAAATCCAACTTTCTTCTTTTCTTCTCCCTTTCCAACAAAGCCAATTCACGAGAAGTTTGTCCGGCTACCGAAGTATTCTCCTCTGCACGCCTAATCAAATAGGGCATTACATCCTTTACAGGGCCGTAGGGCACATATTTGGTGGCATTGAAGCCGGCAGCGGACAAGTTATACGTAATATGGTCGCTCATCCCAAACAGTTGCCCAAACCATATCGCATCGGAATCTGCAGTAAACCCATGGGCAATCATTTTTTCGCTTAGGCGCAAACAACTTTCTTCATTGTGTGTCCCTGCAAAAATGGACATGGTTTCCAAATGTTGCATCATGAAATCAACCGCAGCGTTATAATTATCATCGGTAGCTTGCTTTGATTCGCAAATCGGACTACGGTATCCGTTGGATTTGGCGCGGTCATTTTCTTTCTCCATGTAGGCGCCGCGAACCACTTTTAAGCCCACCTTAAATTTTTCCAAGGCGGCGGTTTCATATATTTTTTTAACATATTCCAATCGGTCCCAACGGTACATTTGGGCTGTATTGTAGATATAAGCCTTTTCCTTGTTGTATTTGCGCATCATATCCAAGGCTACTGCATCGGCAGCATCTTGCATCCAACTTTCTTCAGCATCAATCAATAAACCGACTTGCAAATCATGTGCACGCTTACAAACGCTATCATAACGAACCAATACCCGCTCCCATTCGGCTATTTCTTCTTCATTAAGCGCTGCCTTTTCCCCTACTTTTTGAAAAAGGTCCAAACGTCCAAAAGCGGTTGGTTTGAATACAGCAAAAGGTATAGCATCTTTCTCCTTCACAAAATCCAACACCTCTAGCGTTTTATTCATAGCGAAATCAAACTGCTCCTCCACTTCTTTTCCCTCTACCGAATAATCCAAAATGGAGTGCACTCTTTTTTCAAACATTTTGTCAATCACGGGCAAACAATCTTCTTCATGGGTACCCCCACAAAAATGGTCAAAAACTGTAGCCCGAATCAACCCCTCAACGGGAAGGTGTGCCTTTATGGCAAAGTTGGTTACTGCTGTGCCAATCCGCACCAAAGGTTCATTGGCAATAAGCCGAAAAAGAAAATAAGCTCTTTCCAATTCTGAATCCGATTTGAGTTCGAAAGCAGTTGCAGTATTCTCAAAATTTACGTTCATTTTTGCTAATCCATTAACAAATCAAATATAAGTAGGGTTCAGATAAGATTATCGATAAAATAGTTTTTATTTAGTGGTCAGATTTGGGTTATGGAATCAATTCTATCCGGTACTTACGAAGTGCATATGGCTGATTTGGCAAAAGCTGCCCTACAACAGCATTTGAATACGCGCGATTACTCCAAGGTTTTTGTTTTGGTAGATGAAAATACAGAGCGGTTATGCCTTCCGAAAATAATGCCGATTTTCGAGCCTTTTGTCAGTGCAGTGTTAACCATTTCCTCTGGCGAAGAAAACAAAAATATTGCGAGCTGTTTACGTTTATGGGAAGCGCTCTCCCAAAAAGGAGCCGACCGTAAAAGTCTATTGATAAACCTCGGTGGTGGGGTCTTGACGGATATGGGCGGATTTATAGCTTCTACCTTTAAAAGGGGAATTGATTTCATCAATATTCCTTCTACCCTCCTTGCTATGGTAGACGCTTCTATCGGTGGTAAAACTGGAGTGGATTTGGGTTCGCTTAAGAATCAAATAGGTGTTATCAATCAGCCTCAAATGGTTTTGGTGTTACCAGAACTGCTAGATACTTTAGAAGAAAGACAATTAGTAAGCGGGTACGCGGAAATGCTGAAACACGGACTTATCCAAAATGAAACCTATTGGGACCACTTGAAAATCACGGAACGTTTTAGCGACCCAGCCCACATACAAACTTCAATCGCCATTAAAAACGAAGTAGTTCTGCAAGACCCGACAGAACAGAACCTACGAAAAATCTTGAATTTCGGGCATACCTTAGGCCATGCCATTGAGTCGTATTGCCTGGACAATCCCAAAAAGGAAACACTTCTGCATGGCGAAGCCATTGCAGTGGGAATGATTTTGGAGGCATTTCTAAGTCACGAACTCAAAGGGTTATCCAAGGTGGCGGTAAATGAAATCAAAGCTACCTTTTTGAAACATTTTCCAAAAGTTGGGTTTGGTCCAGAGGATATTGAAATCATCATTGATTTAATGAAGTACGATAAGAAGAATTCCCATGGTGATGTCAACTTTGTACTGCTACAAAGCATCGGCGAAGCGGTGATCGATGTTCGTGTACCAGAGGATTTGATACCCAAAGCTTTCGCTTACTACAATGAATAAGGAGTTGATATACTAGTTCCTTTAGTTTGACAACTCTTTGCAAAAACCGTTTTTAAAATTTGATAGATTAGGTGACGTAATAAGCACCTAACATGAAACGGATTCTAATCGACTACAAAAAACTTGATCATAGCGTTGCAGCGCTTCTTATTGACCTTTATCCTTATGGCTACGGCGATGAGGATATCATTACCTTGAAAAAACCCAATGGCGAAATTGTCGAAGCGGTTGAGGTAAAGACAGAAGACACGGTTTACCTGGTCAAAATCAGTAAAAGCTTATCCAATTTCATTACCAATTTTGAGGAAAACATCGAAAAAGAACTGGACAAGAACATTCCTGAAGAAAGTACGTTGACTGAAAACGAAAACGACCCAGAAGCTGACCAAGAACTACTCGCTTAGTCGCTACCTAATTTCACTAATTTGGATAACCGAAGTCGGTTTATCTAAAGTTCGTTGAAAATGGTGTGCATCAATCGTTTTTTGTCGTTGATGCTCTCTTCCAAAGAAATCATGGTTTCTGTTCTGCTTATACCATCGATATCATCAATCTTGAAGATGATATTCTTCGCATGTGTGGTGTCTCTTGCGCGAATTTTACAAAAGATATTGAACTTGCCTGTGGTGATATGCGCTACGGTTACATAAGGTATTTGATTCAAACGCTCCAAAACGAACTTGGTTTGGTGTGTTTTTTCCAGAAAAATACCCACATATGCGATAAAGGAGTATCCCAATTTTACGTAGTCTAGCGTTAATGAAGAGCCTTTGATGATTCCGGACTCTTCCATCTTTTTTACCCTAACATGAACAGTACCCGCAGATATCAAAAGTTTTTTGGCAATATCCGTAAATGGAGTACGGGTATTGTCAATCAACATATCCAATATCTGGTGGTCAATTTCATCAAGTTTCACTTTGCTCATAATGGTAGTATTTGTAACAAAAATAGTGATTCGGAAAAATTAACGTAATAAAACCGCATTTTTTTTGAAAAAAATGCAAGCTAAGACTCAAATCGGCAAAGTATCAAGTTGTTTGGTCAATGCTTTGAAGAAGGGTTTGTTCTTTTTTAAATCCTCCAAATCAGAAGTTTCAGAACAATCCAGAACCTTGTGTGCGAAATACCCATGGTCTGGTTCCAATTTTTCGCACTTAGGCACAAAATGTATTTTCTTTCGCTTTAATTGTTCCTCATATCGAATTCCAATAACATCGCTATTTTCTAATTTGGTATAAAGCACACTGGGATTCTTCAAAATCATATCGTAGAACAATTTTTCATTTTCTGGAATATCAAAATAGTTTTCCCAAGCCTGGTCTTCCAACTGGTCTTGTGCTATGACGCGAAGTGCTTCCAACATTGCCTCGAAAATGTACTTTCTGGTTTGCTCACGTTCATAGTCCTCAGGAAAATGACCCGCCTCGAACAATATGGTTGGTGTCCCCGCCATTTGCAGTGAATCACCAATGCAATTTTCATTGAATGCATCATCATATCGGCCGACCTGACCAGGAATTTCACTACTTAGTTTATCAGCCATAGCCGAAATCAAAGCCATTGCGATTTTTCGTGTATCGGTAATCGTTCGTGCTTCATCCTCTGAAGGCGATAAAAAGGATACGGTGGCGGGTTTGGGATGCCTTCCTGCACTAAACAAGGTCCTTTGGTCATGCAGATTAAAACAAAAGTCTGGCTTGAATGAATCGTATACGTAACGCAGAACCTCACTTTCAGGCTGAGTCCGTTCCTTAGCGTCTCTATTCAAATCAACGGCATTTGCATTGACCCGAGTATACTTTTTGGCCCCATCAGGATTTACCATCGGCAACACCAAAATTTGACATTGGGAATAGATCTCTTGTGCCAAAGCATTATCCGAAACCAAAAAATGGAACAGGTCTAAAACCGCTTTTGTAGTCGTCGATTCGTTTCCATGCATTTGGGACCATGCCAATATCTTTCGTTCTCCTTCGCCCAAGAAAACACCATAGATATTTTGTCCTTCCACTGATTTCCCAAGGATTGCCCATGAGACTTTGGGATATGCTTCTCGAAAAGAGTCAAGGTCACTTAACGTAATGTAACGACCTTCTACTGTAGGTACTTTATAAGTAGGATAAGGGTGTATCATACCCTAAAAATAAGCGATGCATTATTTACAAGTGTAACATCTTAAAATAAAAATTGATATAATTGTAAACGTATTTTAAAATATAATTCACAGATGTATAATTTAATATATAATTAATTGTATTTCAATATTTTAAATTATATTATTTTATTTAAAACGTTAAAAAAAGATTGGTTTATTCACCTGAAATTCTCGCTCGAATGTATTTTCTAAGCGATGGAATTGTAATTTTACAATTGTGAAGGAAGCTCTGATTCAAAGATTACAAGTTATCATGGAACATCGGGAAATGACCACTTCCGGCTTGGCCGATGCATTGGGTGTCCAGCGGTCTAGCGTATCCCATATCTTGAATGGGCGGAACAAGCCAAGTCTTGATTTTGTCATGAAAGTGGTGAATACTTTCTCAGAGGTAAGCTTGGATTGGTTTCTGAAAGGTCAGAGCGATTTTCCCACCTCCTCTACCCCCTCTTTCCAAAATCCCAAAGTGCAAACCAAAGCAGTTCCAAATCTAAGTTTGAAAAAAGCGAGCACTTTAAATGAGTCGCGACAATTGGTCAAAACGATTCTTTTTTACAATGACGGAAGCATGGAGGTATTTGAGCCCAAAAAATGAATAAAGCTATTTCGTTTAAATCTTAAAGGCTGTACCTTGCATTTATGTTAAAGTATTTTTTAGCCCTATTTGTTTTGTTCTTGCTGGCACAGTGCAGTCCTCCACCAGAAAGAAACTGTGACAATTTTATAACTGGAAAATTTGAGTTCACTACTGAGATTTCTGGAAAAACTATAAAAACTACTTTCGAGCGCTTTGAAAAAATGGAAGTGGAATCTTTCGAAGGGCAACGAGATACCTCAGAAATTCGCTGGATAAATAATTGCGAGTATATTCTCAAAAACAAGAATCCAAAAAGTAAAGCAGAGGAAAAATCAATTCATATTAAAATACTCACCACGACCGATTCTTCATATACCTTTGAGTATGGAGCGGTGGGAGAGTCAAAAAAATTCAGAGGAACCGCATTTCAAATACACTAACCATGTTCGAAATTTTTACTAGTCCCGACGCCTGGATGGCGCTTTTGACCCTAACCTTTTTGGAAATCATTTTGGGGATTGACAACATTATTTTTATTTCCATTGCTGCCGGAAAACTTGAAAAACAAGACCGGAAAAAAGCAACTAACCTAGGATTAGTACTCGCCATGGGGATGCGTATCCTTTTACTCTTTGGAATTACCTGGCTTACCAAAATGAAGAAACCCTTTATGGTTTTGGATTACGACTGGATTACTGGCGGAATAAGTTGGCAAGCTCTGATTCTCTTTGCAGGGGGGCTTTTTCTACTCTACAAAAGTACCAAGGAGATTCATGAAAAAATTGAAGACCGTGGACATGACGAACGCGAAGTAACCAAATCGCGTTCTTCTTCACTGACCAACGCCATTGTTCAAATCACGGTCATTAATATTGTTTTCTCTTTTGACTCCATACTAACGGCTATCGGGATGACCAATGGTATATCCCCCAACCCTACAGATGCATTGGTACTTATGGTAACGGCTGTTGTCATTTCAGTAGTAATCATGATGCTGTTCGCCAATCCAGTTGGCGAGTTTGTGAACCGCCACCCTTCAGTACAAATCTTGGGGCTTTCTTTTTTGATTCTAATCGGGTTCATGCTTATTACCGAAGCGGCGCACCTTTCGCATTTAGTGGTATTTGACAATGAAATCGGGGCTATTCCAAAAGGGTACCTTTACTTCGCCATTACCTTTTCCTTAATGGTAGAGTTCTTTGATTTGCGCATGAAGAAGAACAAAAAGAAAGCTGCCGCCAGCGAAAACTAAATGCTATAATTTCGAATTTAGTTCGGTCTTTGAAAGGCTATTTTTGGGTGCATTTTCTTTTGCTCGGCAAACTGTTCCTGTTGCTGCTTAACAGTAAGTGTACTTCCGTCGTGGCTCCAGCCTGGAGGGCCGAAAACATACATCCACTTATGTGACCATTTTTTGGCCTTTTTGAAATCGTTCCAAATATCCTTGAACTCATGGGTCAAAATCACCACTGGATTATAGGAATTCGGCGAGTGAATGACCCCGTACTTAACATCAATATCGTCATCCAACTCTTTCCAAGTACCGAAAACTTTGTCAAAAATATTCAAGAAGCCTCCATGATTTTTATCCAAATACTCCACATTCTGAGCATGATGTACTTGGTGCATAGTGTGCGTATTGAAAATCTTCTCCAAAAAGCCAAGCTTAGGAACATAAACGGAATGCAATTGAAATTGCCATAAAGCCTCTATACCTAGACACACCACAACCATCTCAGGCGGGAAACCGATGGCGGGCATCCACATGTAAAAAAGTGGTTTGTACAAAATGGTGAACCATCCGTTACGAACAGCGGTCCCCAAATTGAAATTATCGGAAGAATGATGCACGATGTGTGCAGCCCATAATATTCGAATCTCGTGGTTCGCGCGATGGAACCAGTAGTAGGTGAAATCATCTGCAAGTTGGCATAACAACCATATGTACCAGGCGTAGCCAAAAGACTCGTATCCCAAAACATTTTGATGGACTCCATCCACCAAAGGATTGCAAACTGCATAAACTCCCTCAAACAATACTATCGCAAAAATCACTTTGAATAAAGGGCCTATTAGTGCGGAACCGACGCCCATAAAACCACTGGCTGCCAAATCTTTCCAGTTGTACAAATCATGGTCTCCGTGATGATGGCTATAGGCCAGTTCGAATAAAATAAATGCTATGAATACGGGGACGCCGTAAACCAAAGGGTTAGTTAAATCCATAAGGATGAAAAATAGTTAGTGGGTTTGGTGTTTGAACGTAATGTAAGCAGAAAAGTTTCTAAAACAAAGTAGGCTGAGGAGAATCGTCATCGTTTGATTCTATAGAGTTATTGCTGGGCTCTATTGATTCTTCGTCAACAACCTCGAGTTCCTCTACTTTTTTGGACTCTGGCTCTTCATAGGGCAAGGGTTCCAAGGTGCTTAGGTTTTTGACTTTTTCCGAAGTGAGTTGGTTGCCCAAAGCTCGAATACCCTTTACCGAAATAAAACTTTCCAAATCAATGATTTGATTAGGCTTGGCCTCTTTGCCCCTGGGTTTCGAGAATTCTATTTCCACTTGGGGACGCCAGTCGGTTGATACCAATTCCATGTACGATTTTGGATGTTCGCTAATCACCATTTCTTCCTTCCCAGGATTATCTATCAAAAACCGCTTCACGTAGTATCGTTCTTTTTCTCCTTCAAAATGAATTACTGATATGGGCTTTTGGGGATTCCATTTTTCAAGAACCACCAAGTCATCGTTAAAGCGACTCAACAAATCAGGCACTAAGGTTTTTACCTTTCCTTTTTGGTCAATGGTCAACAACCTATCCTCTCCTTTGAAAGCACCCAGTAGTTCTCCCCTACCGTCTACGTTTAAACGGTTGACCACCTCGTCAAACCAAATTTTTCGGGGTTGAAGGGTGGAAACGCCCTTCTCTTTG
>CALBPG010000240.1 GCA_937899065.1 uncultured Allomuricauda sp. | reverse complement strand
ATGAAATCTCAGGTTGGAACTGATGAAGCGTCCAGCCACCGACATGGAGAAGGTCTCGCTCAATTTCAAAGCATAGGACCCATCAATGGCAAATTCGTTTGGCTGCACTAAAGTTGCGTCTTCATCAATCGTCTGGCGCAATTCAATTTCACCTAATCCAAAATACCGGAGACTAAAGGCAAAAGCACCTCTATCACTGATTTTGTTGTAAAAACTAGCGTTCAATAAGGAAACGTCGTTGACTATACTTTCCAAATAAGGCGTGTAGCTCACTCCGACACCGCTTTTTTGGGTTGCAAAAGCATACTTGGCGGCATTCCATTGTTGCGAAAAGACATCGAAAGTGGTAGCAACCCCCATATCTCCCATACCCGCGGCACGTGCATCGGCCGCAAAGGTCAAAAAGGGAACAGCTGTGGTAATTGCGCGTTCTTGTTGAGCATGTACGTTAGCAATCAACAAAACGGTAAGAACAAGAAGTAACTTTTTCATTCTAGGTTTTTAGCGTTAAAAATGTTGGGGCAATAACACCCTTAACTTTTTTCAGGTCATATAACTCTACACAGTAAACGACCAATTCAACAAAATCTTATATACCTATGTGGTTTTTTGTTGAACGTTAAAGTTTTCATTCTTTTTCGGTGCATTTTTCGGGAGGAAAGGTAAATAATACCGACGTTAAAACCGCAAGCTATCATACTAATTCGATGTTGTGGTCGTTAAGTACAATGAATGCAAAACATTTTTTGTCCATTATTTAGTTTCAGCAACAAAATATAATGGATGAAAGTGCGTTTAACATTCGTGAAATCAAAATCAAATTGAAGTTAGGTTTAGGGCTGAACCCTTGAATTAAAAGCACTCAATCCCAAATTATGAAAAAACATCTTATCAAAGTTGTACTTTCTAGCGTAGTAGTGGTCGGAAGCGTTGCGAGTTGTAAGAACTCATCATCTTCCGGATCTAAGAACGTTTCGAGAGCCACGGGTTGGAATATTAACGCCAAAGAAGGCGGTTTCCAATATAACTCCGATTTTAAGGAGCAGGAAACTCCTCCAGGAACAGTATTTATCGAAGGGGGTACTTTTACGAAAGGGAAAGTACAGGATGATATCATGCACGATTGGAACAATACGCCAACGCAACAGCACGTGCAGTCCTTTTATATGGATGAAACCGAGGTAACCAATTTAATGTACCTAGAATACCTTGATTACATTAAAAGTGTTTATCCGCCAGAAAACCCGAATTACAAAAACATTTATAACGGTGCTTTGCCTGATACCTTGGTATGGCGTAACCGACTTGGTTTTAATGAAACCATGACCAACAATTACCTGAGACACCCTGCGTATGCGGAGTACCCTGTAGTTGGAGTAAACTGGATTCAAGCTACCCAATATGCTGAATGGCGTACCGATAGGGTAAACGAAAGCATGTTGGAGCGCGAAGGATACATCGCCAAAGACGCCAAGTACAAGGCCCTGAATGGGGAAATCGGTGGAACTTTTAGTACCGAGGCCTATTTGAACAATCCTGAATCCGTTTATGGAGGTCAGATTGATTCCCTTCAAGGCAAGCAGAAAAAAGATTCTATCAGCAATTTCGCTAAAAGAAGCAGTGGTGTTTTGATGCCTGAATATAGACTACCCACTGAAACCGAATGGGAGTATGCTGCACAAGCGCTTATCGGTTCAAGAGAGTACAATAACTACCGTGGTAGAAAAAAATATCCATGGGAAGGTGATTATACCCGTAATGGACAACGCGTAGGTCGCGGTGACCAATTGGCTAACTTTAAGCAAGCAAAAGGAGATTACGGCGGAATCGCGGGATGGTCCGATGATGGTGCTGATATCACCGGAGAAGTAAAGTCTTATAAGCCAAACGATTTTGGATTGTATGACATGGCTGGAAACGTTTCTGAATGGGTAGCGGATGTATACCGTCCCATTGTAGATGACGAAATCAGTGACTTCAACTACTACCGCGGTAACATCTTCTTGAAAAAAGCGATTGGCGAAGATGGAAAAGTAACCATCCTTAGAGATTCCATCGTCTATGATACGTTACCAAATGGAAAGGTTGTGGCCTTGAATTTACCAGGTGAAATCAAAGAAGTTCCGGTTGATGAAGAAGAAACCTATTTGAGAACCAACTTCTCATCTAGTGATAACAGAGGGTACCGTGATGGTGACCCAGGTTCTTCTCGTTTCTTCCAGCGCTTTAGCGATGAGGATGACAACCGTAAAATGTATGATTCTCCAAAGCACAAAGTAGAGCGCGATTCTACGGGTAAAGTATTGAGACAATACGACACCTCTAACTACAGAACTTCCTTGATTAATGATGAGGTACGTGTATATAAAGGTGGTTCTTGGAGAGATAGAGCCTTCTGGTTAGACCCTGCTCAAAGACGTTACTTGCCAGAATACATGGCTACTGATGACATTGGTTTCCGTTGTGCCATGTCAAGAGTAGGTTCGAAATCAAAATCGAAAAACAAAACGGTTCGACATAAAAAGTCACGTAAGTAAACCGTAAACGATAAAAATGAAAAAGCCTTGGCCGTTGGTCAAGGCTTTTTTTATATTCGATTTATGGATATTGCACAACTTCACTCCTACTTTTTGGAGAACCCCAAGGTTTCCACAGATTCCAGAAAAATTGAACCTGGGTGTATCTTTTTTGCTCTAAAGGGACCAAATTTCAATGGGAATACCTATGCAGCACAAGCGCTGGAAAAAGGGGCAAGCTATGTGGTTATTGATGAAGTTGCGTATCAAACCAACGAACAAACGCTACTGGTTGATAATGTTTTGGAGACTTTGCAACACTTGGCCATTTTTCACCGTCGCTATCTGAAACTCCCCATAGTTGCATTGACGGGTTCCAACGGGAAAACCACAACCAAGGAGTTGATTCACGCCGTTCTCAAAACGAAATACCAAACAGTAGCAACCAAAGGAAACCTCAACAACCATATTGGAGTTCCCCTCACCCTACTTTCCATGACCAAGGACACGGAAATAGGTGTAGTTGAGATGGGAGCCAACCATCAAAAAGAAATTGCATTTTTATGTTCCATCGCTGAACCCGATTTTGGATACATCACGAATTTTGGCAAAGCACACCTAGAAGGCTTCGGAGGCGTAGAAGGTGTTATCAAAGGTAAAAGTGAACTGTATGATTATTTGCTGGCGCATGACAAACATGTTTTTTTCAATGCGGATGACCCCATACAGAAGGAGAAGCTAGCAGCTTACATTAAAAAATTTGGTTTCAGTGAAAGTGATAGTCAGTTCTACCCTATTCATCTGGTACAAAAACAACCAACACTACATATTGCGCTAGAAGACATTCAAATACATTCGCAATTAATGGGGGAATACAATTTCCCAAACTGCTGTGCAGCTATTGTTATTGGAAAATACTTTAATGTTCCCGTAGCGGACATCAAAGCGGGAATTGAAGCCTATCTGCCGGACAACAATCGTTCGCAATTGGTACAAAAGGGAGCCCATACTTTGGTTATGGATGCCTACAATGCCAACCCAAGTAGCATGAAAGCGGCGTTGGAAAATTTCAAGGCCATGAATTTTGAAAAAACCATGCTCATTTTGGGAGATATGTTCGAATTGGGAGAAGACTCCGCCAAAGAGCATCAGGCCATTGCTGACCTTGCCCGTAGTTTGGAATTTGACATGGTCCACTTGGTCGGAGAACATTTCTCAGGAGCAAATACCAGCCATCCCCAATACAATTCATTTGAGGCTTTTCAAGAAGCGTTTTCACCTCCAATTTCAGAAACATCATGGGGTATTCTAATCAAAGGGAGTCGAGGAATGGCGTTGGAAAGAATCCTAACTAGCTTCGAATCAGAATCATAAATCTTTCCTAAAAAGCGGTTTTTCAACGATTCTTTTGAAATGCAGTTCATGGGCTTACGAACTAAGTACCATGGAAACAACGAATTTGAATACTCCGATTGTGATTTTTGATGGTGAGTGCAACCTCTGCAATGGGGTTGTAGACAAATTAACTCGCACAATTCCTAATGAACGGGTAAATTGGGTTCCATTTCAATCTTCAATAGGACAACATCTTTTACGAGAAAATGGTTTGTCCACCACAGAGATGGATTCGGTAATTCTTTTTGAGGGAGATACCTTTTCCAAAGACTCTGATGCCTTTTTCAAACTCATTGCACAAGTTCCACAATTCAAATGGACCGCTTTGGCCTGCTTATCCATTCCCAGAGGGATTCGTGATGGGATTTATAAGGTTTTTGCGAGAAATCGAGTGGCTTGGTTTGGAAAGTCCCAGAGCTGTTCGCTGGGGTGGTAAAGTGGGATATACTGGATTCGAACCAGTGACCTCTGCCCTGTCAAGACAGCGCTCTAAACCAACTGAGCTAATATCCCATTGACAAAAGTGCCGCAATATCGGAAAAAGTTACCAATCTCCGTATTCCGCTGAATTTTTTTGCGTTTCGTGAAGCGTGATGTGCAGTAAATGCGTTGTTTTCAAATGTGGCTTGAGAATATCATAAATCACTTTTACGAAATACTCCGTAGTAGGAAATAGGTTTTCGAACTCTGGGCAATCTTCATTTAAGTTTTTATGGTCGAAACGCTCTTCCACTTCATTTTTGATAAGTCGTCCCAGCGCTCCCAAGTCCATAACAAAACCGGTATCCTTATCCACTTCACCACGGATACGAACCTCTAATTCAAAATTATGGCCGTGGTAATTCGGACTATTGCACTTTCCAAAAACTTCAATGTTTTTTTCATCGCTCCAATTGGGATTATGCAAGCGATGAGCCGCATTGAAATGTGCTTTTCTACAAATGGTTCCAATCATGCTGCAAAAATAAGAAACCGACCTTTCTTGTCCATCCGATAATGTAAAAACAGCACTTTTTCTACGCAGTGCGATGCCAATACGCCCAGAGCATCAATATTGGATGAACCACCAACAACCGAACCCATGCGCCCCAAGGTGGAATACACAATCCATCCGGCACACAAGAACCGATTTGGATAAAATACATGTGGGAAGGAATAAATGCAATCAACATCGCCAAAATAAGAAAGACGGACCATCTCCGGGTTTTCCAAAATAGCAATCCCATCGCAGCTACTATTTCCAAAATTCCAGATAGGCTATTAATGAACTCTGGAAACGGAAGATAATCTGGAATCAACGGCCCATATCACTCGGGAATGATAAAATGGATGGCCCCTGCATAGGCGTAAAAGGCCGCCATGAGGTAAAGACTAAGCTTTTTCATTCGTCAAGGCCCATTTTTTCTCTTGATGGACCTTCTTCAAAATCAAAAAGAACGGAATCCACCATATAAAATCATTTGTTATCAGGGTATAGATAAACTCGAAAGGCACTAGCTCTTGCAAATAGTTGAAGAAAAAGCCTAGTGGTCCAAATATCTTGCCCAGAAATCCCACTGCTACAATGGGCCAGTGCCGTAAGGGGTCAAAAGAAGCCCACCAATAACCCAAACCATAAACTCCAACAATCATACCCATCCCCTGCCAGACCATAGGTTGATTCAGGCGTTCCATGCCCACCAAATCAAAAAAATGATTCGGAAAAAGCACTACCCAGGCACCCCATAGAATGTTGTAGATCGCCGCAAGTTGTAGTGTCAGTTTCATTCCGTTCCCATTTTTTCCCATTGATAATCAGACCCTAAACGAAAGCTTCCCAAAAACTCAAAATTGCATTCTGAAGGAGCAAGAATCGATAAAAAAGATTCATTCTTTTTGTTCTTGTACAAATGATACACTTCGCCAACATTGGGTTGAAAACTAAATTTAGCGCCATACACCAAGTTGTTGTATTCGTACCGCTCCATCATATTTTGGTATTGCTGACGAATCTCGTCGAACTCCGCGGTAAAGGCATGGTTAACCTTGCGTACATTCTGATTTTTCCAAGGCGAAAGATTCGTCGGAACTATTTTGGGTGACCCCACATTGGTCGCATAGGGTTTTAAAGCCGCAGTGTAGGATTGCTCCTTTTCATCAAAAACCACGTTGTCAGGTTTTTTTGGGGATTCTTTTTTGTCTTTCGTATCGCTCATCAATCTGTGAATTCAATCAAAATTATTTCGGTCTTCCAAAGTGTGCTTGGCCAAGATTCTCCAATTCTCTTTTTTGACATCAGTATCTTTTCGCATCGACCACAACATGTCACTCGCTCTTTTTCGGGTGGTCTTGAAATCGATAATAGGATATGGATAATTGGTTCCCAATTCGAAACCAACCAGCTGCTGCTCCATCAAGGACATTTTCCATGGTTCATGTATAAATGCATTCGGGACACTTTGCAATTCAGGCACCCATTTTCGGACAAAAACACCTTCAGGGTCATGGTCCAATCCATTTTTGGTAGGATTATAAATCCGGATTTGGTTGATTCCGGTGACCCCAGCTTGCATTTGAATTTGGGGATAATGGATTCCCGGTTCAAAATCCAGAAAACATCGCGCTAAAAACTTAGCAATGGATTGCCAGGGCAGCCAAAGTTGATGGGTCGCAAAAGAAACCAACATGGCACGCATGCGAAAGTTGACGTAACCGGTTTGCCGCAAACAACGCACCACAGCATCTACTAAAGGAAACCCTGTAGTTCCTGATTCAAAATGTTTCAAATAAGTTGGATTCTCCTCTTTGTGCATTTTTTGATACCCCCGGTTTACCGATTCAAATTCCATTCGGTCTTCCATCTCAAACTTCTGAATGAAATGCGCTTGCCAGCGCAATCTGGAAGTAAATCCATCTAAGTTTCTTTTTTTAGGACTTTGCGGACGTATCGCCTAGGCCAACTGCCAAACTTGTCAGGTAGATAGATTACACCAAGC
>CALBPG010000239.1 GCA_937899065.1 uncultured Allomuricauda sp. | reverse complement strand
ATGCCCTTTTCAAAAAGAAGCTTCTTTTAGAAGAATTAAATATCCAACAACGGTTGAAAATGACGGGTACGGCAACGGACAAGGGGAAATTCACCAAATTCCTTAAGGCCTTTTTAGCACGATAAGCATGCATTTCAAGACGAACACCTTTACGGCCGCGGATGGCGAAATCATCTGCTACTATAAATGGGAGGCTTATGACTCCCAAAAAAGTAGGGGTGTCATCCAAATTGCGCATGGTGTAGGGGAACATGCCGGTCGCTATGACCGAATTGCCCATCGCTTACAAAAAGAAGGGTTTACCGTTTACGCCAACGACCATAGGGCGCATGGCAAAACAGCCGAAATCAAACGGCTCTATGGGTATTATGAGGGCACCGATTACTTTGAAGATGTGGTATCGGACATGCACGAGCTTACCCAGCTCATGCGAACGGAAAACCCTGATGCACGTTTCATTTTATTTGGACACAGTATGGGTTCGCTGTTGAGCAGAAAGTATGTTTTAGAACATGGTGAAGGCATTGATGCCTTGATTTTATCTGGTACGGCGAATTTTATCAAAGGATTGGGGCATTTTGGACTGGCCAGCACCAAAGTAGTTAGTGTATTTCGGGGTCGGGAACGCAGTAACGAAACCTTACGTTCTTTCTTTTTCGACGAGTTCAACAAGAAATTCAAACCCAACCGCACCAAACTGGATTGGATAAGTAGTGACGACGCCGAGGTAGATGCTTTTGAAGCAGACCCCTATCGCATCGAGAATTTTTCTATTGGTGTTTTTGCTGATATTTTAACCAACTCCAAAGAACTGAACAAGACCAGCGCCTTTGCCGACACGCCTGATGAACTGCCTATTTTGATGTTTTCAGGCGATAAAGACCCTGTGGGCGAAATGGGCAAAGGAGTAACCCAGGTAGCAGAAAATTATAGAAAGTACGGTAATACCGAACTCACTTTCAATTTATATGAAGGGGGCAGACATGAAATGCTGAACGAGAAAAACAGCAAGGAAGTCGAAGAAGACATCCTCACGTGGCTGAACACCCATATTCCTTAAACAACAGATGGAAGACAAACAACAATTATATCTCACCTTTACCAAATTCGTTACCCTTTTGGGCATACTGAATGGCTTGTCTCTTAAAGTCATTCGTAAAATCATCACGGATAATTTTGGGGTTCATCCCTATGCCTCCCAAATGCTTCCAGAGGTGAAAGCCTTGGAAAAGATTGACGAAGACATCAAATTCCTGTTCAACGAATGTGTTCGTATTTGTGATGAACTTGGTCCGAGCAGAGAATACTTCACCATACTGACTTTGCTCAGAAACATCACTCACGATGTGGTTGGGAATGAGAAGGCGGAAGCAAAGGAGCTATCCATGGATATTTTGGAGAAGTTTGAACATGAAATCGAACTGATCAACCAAAAAATACCACAACCTCCGCTTTTCAATATTGTGTTGGAGAGCCGGTCGTTGATTGAGTGGTCTTCCATTTATTGCATTTATCCCTTTATCCCGAAACGCATCAAGGGAGAAGGCCGACCCGTATTGCTCATCCCTCCCTATTTAGGGGATGACTATTCCACTTCTTTTGTACGTCGGTATTTGACTTCACTAGGCTTCAAAACCTATAAATGGGAACAAGGCTTCAACATGATCAAGTCGCATTACATTCCGCGATTGGAAGAAAAGCTATTTGACATCTATCAAGAACATGGCCAAAAAGTGAACCTCGTTGGTTGGAGTGGCGGTGGCATTTTTGCCAAAATCATGGCGAATCGCCATCCAGACCAAGTAGAACAAATCGTGACGATTGGGTCACCCGTTTGGGGCGTGATGGACATGAAAACTCCAGTTAGCGGCATTCTAGAATTCTTTCGAGGGAAGTCCTTAAAGGAACGCAATAAACGATTTATCGAAGAATTGGAACCTATCCCCAATGTGCCGATTACTTGCATTTACACCAAAACCGATGGGCTGCTCCCCTGGAAGCATTGCATGGAGGCAGAAACGTATCGGGACGACATCAAAAACATTGAAGTGTACGGAAGCCATTCGGGGCTTGGGGCCAACGTAAGCGTGTTGATGATTACCGCTAACGCCTTGAGCGCCAACATCAATGGCATGACCATAAAGGATTCAACTACCAATATAGAACGCATACTCTATCCTTTTTACTGGAACAAAAAACGGAGAAGTTTGTTTTTCTTAAATTAGGTGTCAGGCCTATTCGATACGCATGGACAGCATAATTAATGATTCGGGATTTCAAGAAGCGCTAAAGCAAACGGCCAAGGACCATAAGTTAGACCTTAAAAAGGTTCAAAAAGAGGCAGCCGAATACATCAAGGAACTTCATGCACGGCAACATCCGCTCGCCAAAATCGCTTCCGTAAAAAGTTTTGACTACATCCTATCGAGGGCTTATAACGAAAAGATAGATGTAGACCCCAAGGGCATCAAAAAATTGATGCAGCTCATGCGGATGAACTCCGTGGCCTTTATCATGACCCACAAAACCTATTTGGATACGTTGGTTTTGATTTCGACCCTATCCCGTTTTGGGATGCCCGTCCCCTATTCGTTTGGGGGTATCAATCTGGCGTTTCCCGGGTTAAAGCAATTGGGCAATAGTGCAGGTCTCATTTTCATTCGACGCAGTTTTAAGGACAATCCTGTTTACAAAATTGCGCTAAGACATTACATCGCCAGCATCATTGACCATGGCGACCACCTTACTTGGAACATTGAAGGTACCCGTTCCCGAACGGGGAAAATATTGCATCCGCAAATGGGTATTTTAAAATACATCATGGATGCGGAGAAGCAGAGCACCAAGGCGGTAAAATATGTTCCGGTTTCGATTGCCTACGACCTCATCCCCGACGTCAAGGAAATGACGGAGCAAGCCAAGGGTGCCCAGAAAAAATCGGAAGACCTAGCTGAAGGACTCAAGTATGTGCGCAGCTTGGGCAACAATTTTGGGCGAGCTGCCATCCGTTTTGGCGACCCAGTTGAAATTGACGAAACCCACAATGTAGTGGTGCCTCAATTTAACGATGACAGTTATAAGAGCAAGGATACCCTCCCGTATTTTGCCTTTGACGTCATCAATCAAATGACGCAAATCACTCCTGTATCCTCCGTTTCGCTGATTTCCAATGTACTTTAGAACGATTTCGCTTTGACCAAAAAGGAAATCGAATTCAAGGTCAAAAAACTAATGGAATATGTCGGCAAAAAACAAGCCGATTCCCTAATCGACCGTGGAAATCCTATCGCGGTGAGCGTGCAAAAAGCATTGAACTTATTACAGGGAGCCCATATCGTTCAGAAAAGCAGAGCGGGCCAAAAGGCACAATACAGCATTATTTCTTCAGAATATCTGGTGGCTACTTATTACGCCAATATGGCTGCGGGACATTTCTATCATTCCGCTTTTGTGGAGATGGCCTTGGTAAAAATCAAGGATGATACTTCGTCGGAGCGCATCGTACATTTCTGGGAAGAAATTATGCGATTGCGCAACCTTTTTAAGTTTGAATTCTTCTACACGAACAAAGCCAAGTTCAGTGCCGAAATTGAAGAAGAACTGCAACGTTTCGATAAAAACTGGCGCGAAATCCTTGCCGACCCGAAACGAGACGTCGCTGAAATCCTGAAAAAACAAGACCTCTTTATCTCTCGTGCTTTGTTGCTCTCCTACATTGAAGCCGATAAAGTAGTATGCCATACCCTCAACAATTGGGATGAGGATTACCCTTTTACCGAAGATGACTTCTTGCAACTCTGCATGTTCAAGGGCAAGGAACTGCATTGGCAAAGCAAAATCACCCGTTTGGGTAGTGTGGCCAAACCCTTTTTGCAGAATGCCTATCGCTTCGCGGAAAATGCAGGTTTAGGACTCAAGAATCAAAAACTCAATACCAAAGGGCTGGAAGATTGGATGGCCCAATTGGATGACCTTACCGCCCGTTTGGCCTACTTGAAAGAAATTGAAGTAGAACCCAGCAAAAGAAGCTTGGGTCGCATGGCCAGTCAGAACAACTTGGTTCCTACTGCGAAACCGACGCGCTCCAAAAAAGATTTGGAGCAAGAAGAGGAAGGCCCGCACATTGCCGCGTATTTCGATTTGGACCGAACGCTCATTAATGACTTTTCGGCCAAACGCTTTATGCGTACCCGTTTACTCAGTGGCGAAACCACGGCAACCGAATACCTCACCCAATTCATGACAGCTTTGGTGTTCTCTTTCGGGAACCGCGATTTTGAAATACTGACCAAACTTGCCGCGATGGGGGTAAAAGGGATTCCTGAAAAGGTTTTCGCCACCCTGGGGCAAGAGGTTTTCGACGAATTTTTGACACATACGATTTATCCAGAATCTAGAGAGCTGGTCAAAAAGCATATGGAGAAAGGCCATCGCGTGGTGATTATTTCCGCAGCAACCATGTACCAAATCAATCCTGTGGCGAAGAATTTGGGGATTACCGAAGTATACGGTACCCGAATGGAAGTCAAAAACGGGAAGTTTACCGGCCGTATTTCCGAAATGTGCTGGGGTGAAGGTAAGGCCAGAGCGGCAAGAACGTTTGCCAAAGCCAACGACATCGACCTTTCCAAAAGTTATTTTTACTCCGATAGTTTTGACGACTACCCACTCTTTAAGATTGTAGGAAAACCCGTAGCGACCAATCCTGACAACAGGCTTTCACAAGTTGCTTTTGAGAATGATTGGCCCATACTTCGTTTTGAAGAACCGGGTGAAAAGCCCATCGTGAACGGACTTCGTACGAGTTTAGCTGTAGCCAGTATTTATCCCTCAGCAGTAAAAGGCGCACTGACGGGCTTGGCAACCCTATCCAAACAGAAAGGGGCCAATGCCACCTTTGCCAGTATAGGAGATTTGGGTACCCGCTTTGCAGGACTTCAAATTTCCGTAAAAGGAAAACGAAACTTGACGGATTTCCGTCCGGCAGTGTTTTGCTTCAACCACCAAAGTGCAGCGGATTTCTTTATCATCATGAAATTGCTTCGCAATGACTTTACCGGGGTCGCCAAAAAAGAACTGGAACGCACACCCATCGGACCCATCTTCAAAGCCTTGGGCGCCATCTACATTGACCGAAGTAACAAAGCCAAGGCCATTGAGGCGATGAAACCTGCGGTGGAAGCTTTAAAAAATGGGATTTCCGTAGCCATCGCCCCCGAAGGAACCCGAAGCGGTACACCCGAATTGGGACCCTTCAAAAAAGGGGCTTTCCATTTGGCCATACAAGCTGGAGTGCCCATTGTGCCTATCGTCATCAAAAATGCCTATAAAGCGGTATCGAAAGGTTCACCCATGTTGCGCCCTACGCATATTGAAGTAGTGGTACTGGACCCTGTGGAAACTGGACTTTGGAAATTGAAAAACTTAAACCAATACATCGAAGAGGTACGCGACCTTTTCGTTGCGGAATTAAATAACTAACTCGGGACGGAGGTGCACCAAGCACCGGACCGATACTAAACAACACCAGCATGCCATTAAAAGTAGGATTATTGGGTGGCGGCTCATGGGGCACGACCGTGGCCTCGCTTACCGCGCGCAATGCAGATACGACCCTTTGGGCCCGAAACGAGGAAACCGTAAAAGAAATCAACGAACAACGCACCAATTCCAAATACCTGCCCGGCGCCTTGCTCAACAAAAACCTAAAGGCCTCGGCCTCTATCGCCGATACCGTTAAAGATGCCGACCTCTTGGTCATGGGGATTCCCTCGCAGAATTTTAGGCAAGTATTGGAGACGGCTAAACCGCACATACGGCCTTGGATACCCGTGGTCAGTCTCTCAAAAGGTTTGGAAATGGGCACCAAAAAACGCATGACCGAGGTTATCAGCGAGATTTTACCGGGCCATCCTGCAGGTGTGCTTACGGGACCCAATTTGGCCAAGGAAATCCATAATGGGCAAGCAGCAGCAGCCGTTATCGCCATGGTCGATGAGATTATTGCCAAAAAACTGCAAAGTGTTTTCAATTGTGGGCTTTTTCGGGTGTACACCAATACGGATGTGATTGGCTGCGAATTAGGTGGCGCGTTAAAAAACATCATGGCGATAGCCACCGGGATGGGAGATGGCGCCAATGCGGGAGACAATACCCGAGCCGCCGTGATTACCCGGGGCCTTTCGGAACTCACGCGTCTGGGCACAGCCATGGGGGGCAAACGCAGGACCTTTTCCGGTTTGGCCGGTATGGGCGATTTGGTAGCGACTTGTAGCAGCCCCAAAAGTAGAAACCGACATGTTGGTTTTCAGTTGGGAAAAGGCAAAAAAATAGACGAAATCATAGCCGAAATGTCAGAAGTAGCTGAAGGGGTAAAAACTGCAAAGGTGGTAATGGAACTCTCGCGAGACCATAACGTACACATGCCCATTTCGGAAGAAGTATACAAGGTGTTGTACGAAGGCAATACCGTAGAAGATGCCTTTCGCGGCCTCTTAAAGCTAGAAAGCGGTTCGGAAGCAGAGCCTGGATAGCCCCCTCTCTATTTGAATTTATAGCATCTTACCCCCAGCAGTCTTTGGAGTTGAAAGTTTAGACCTTTTGTGCTTGCAAAACACCAATGATGCCCTTTAGGGCCGAAACTACCGCTTGAATTTCCCGTTTATCAAACGTATCGTCTTCAAGGTAGAAGAGCATTTCAATGGCCAAGTGCAAATGGTCAACTAAGCCTTCGGCGGAGCCGTAGGTGTCTTTTATAAACTCGAGCAGCTGCTCGTTCTGTTTTTCCTGTACCATTTGTGAAATCAAAAGATTTGGTATTGCACACTTCAAACATACAAAACAATTTTAAAAAGCCATTAATTAATGGTGGCTAATTAATGGCTCTGTTGATTTCTTTAACCTCATGCATAAATCACTTGAAGTCCAAAAATTAGCCAAGCGAATAAAATCGCTTCGTATTCAAAAAGGATACAAGAGCTACGAAAATTTTGCCTTTGACCATGGCATTCCGAGGTCACAATATGGTCGCTATGAAACCGGCACGGATATCCGATACACGAGCTTGTTGAAAATTGCCCAAGCTTTTGATATGACCTTGGAGGAATTATTTAGTGAGGGATTTGATTAAGGGAATTGGTATTGTGAACTTGAAGGAGCAACGATATCTTCTTAAGCTGGGGCAGCGTATTAAGACCTTACGCCTGGAACGGGGTTTTGACCAAAAGTCTTTCGCCTTTCACTGCGACATTGGACGCACCCAACTCTATATGATTGAAAATGGAAAAACCAACCCAAGACTGCTCACCCTAATGAAAATAGCCGCTGGGTTTGAGATGACGCTAGGGGAGTTTTGTGGTGAGTGGGTTGATTAAGTAATATTTGCCAACAAGGACTTTAACCAACCTCTATCGCTTGGCCATTTTTTCCTAACTTGAATTGACTAAAAAACGTCTGGTACGGGCCGCGAGGCCATAGCTGGGACCATTATGTGCAATTGAAAAAACCAATGAAGTATCTTTTTCTAATCACGTTTCTTTTCACTTTTTTGGCTTGTAATTCCAAAAAAGACAGTGCTGTTTCTAAAATCAAAAATCCAAATCCAGAAAAAACTGTTCAAAGGAAATTGAGTGGAAAAGAAGTCGTAGCGGAATTAGAAAAATTGGGTTATTTCAATCTTACCGACGAATCTGAATTAGATACGGTTAAAGCCGACTTTCAAAAGACTTACACGAACTTACATTTCTTTCAAGGACCATTGCGTGGAGAAACTCTGAGTTTTATGGATAATCGTTACCATTGGATAGATTTGGAAGAACTTTTTGAGATTGGTGGATTAACAGAATATTTAACCCAAGTAAAACCGACTTTTGAAAAACTTGGACTTGAATTAGAATTCGCAAACGAAAGAAGCAAACAAGACCAAAATAGTTGGAAACACACAATTGAACTAAACGGAAATGAATACATAGCATTTGAAGGACAATTTTCCGACTTGGATTGGGCAATTGCCTATGTGAACTTTATTGAAATGTTGAACGCTGAATTAAGGAGGCAAAATTCAGTCGAGCAATTTTTACCTGTAAACTCTAAAAATGATGGAATGTTTGTTTTATTATCTCCGGAACAACTAGAATTTATATTGCGTATTTATTCCGTGAAAAATGAAAATCCTACAACGATGGACACATGGAAAAGCTTAAACGGTTTATAAAATACTGCACACAACAAGGGCTATAGCCCATGACCATCGCTTGGCCATTTTTTCCTAACTTCAATTAACTAAAAACTGTCTGGCGCTGGCCACAGGTCCATAGCCGAGACCGTTAGGCAAAATATGAAAAAAGCAAATCCGAAATACAACCCAATCGACCTACTCGTTGAAAGGTTAGCGGATAATTTTGCCAAAGTAAAAGACTTTGATAAACTTCAAGATTCGGAAGAAGGAAAAAAACTGTTTGACTTGATAATCAAATCAACGTCTGAAATGGAAAATTTTCAAACCTTATTCCTGAATTATTATATTCCTTCTGCAAATAAATCAATTGCGGACAGTTGGACTCAAATTTCAAAGTCTAAATACAAACATCTATTAAATATTTCTAGAGACCAACTAAAGGAAAATCTATACGAAACTGTACGACTTGGTTACGTAGGACTTTTCCATAAATATGAGTATAATTTAAAAGCTTTGATTAATGCTACAAACTTCTTACTAAAAGAGGTTAATGAAGAAAATAATCTTTTAAGCATTGAGGAATATTGTAAAAAGAAATACAAAATAAATATTTTCAAATCGCACGACAAGTTTGCAATAACAAGTAGAATAAACTACATCTCGAACTGTATTAAACATTGGGATGGGTTTCCTGTAAAAGAACCTATTCATTCGGATTTTTTGTATGCAAATCGGAATGAAAAAATCAGAATAGAAAAAGATATTTTTCGAATTGACATTGATAGATTAAAATCGCATTGTGAATTGTTAATGTCACAGATAATTACAATCGGATTTAAACAATATTTTGAACTTGACTATGAAATCATCAAAAAGAGTTTAAAACCTGAATTGAAAGAGAGTGCCGAAACAAAACAAAAATTGGAAGAAGTGATTAAAAGCTTTGATTTTGTTTTATCGGACTTTGAAAAATAAATACTTTGCCTAACAATGGCTATAATTCATTATGGTTTTGTACCACACCAAAATAAAAGTATAAATCAAACGGCTGGATTTCGGCGGAATAATCCTGCGGATGACTCCACAACGAAATCATAGCCGAGACCATTGGCAGCAACTTAAAAGAACATTGGGAATATTTCGCTTCATAAAGAAAAAACAAGTCGGGTCATCGCCTAAAAAGATAGTAAAGCGAATGATTGACTACATTCCTGAATTCTATAAGAACCATAGACAATTTCAAAACAGTATTGTGTTTTATGAAACTAATGAATTTGGACTTGCTCTGGAAAGTCTTGTTGAATTAGCAGATGAAACCCAGCATTATTTTTCAGAAGAATTCTGGACAGAATTAGGCAGCGCTTCTAATTAAATGGGAAAGGAAAAAGTCGCTTCCTATTGTAAAAAGCAGTCGAAAAAGACTCTAAAAGGTTTGGACTACAAGTTACCTTTCGGTTGGACAACCTATAAAGTCAGTGAAAATCATTTTCAAGTATATATTTCCGAAAAACTAAATCAGGAATGGAAAACGGAACGAAGAAAAAAAGACGGAATTGAAAAATTGCTGACTGAAAACGGAATACATTTCTCAAATAAAGGAAGAAATGGATATATCTACTTTGTAGAAAATGGAAAACTAATAGAATTTGAGTGGGAATTAGAGGTTAGTGGAATAAGATTATGGTTTGAGTCTGAAACTCATTGGTGCTTACCTACCAAATTGGAATTAAAAAAAGAGGATAAATCAAGAATTAAGGAACTGATTACTGATTGGGCTGAACGTAATAATGAGAAAATTGAATTTGACTAAAAGCAGCTGCTAACAATGGCTTTAAGTAATCCTCCAGAGGCAGACAGGCTGTCCGAATCAACTCGGAATTGCTAAAGCTAAATTAACGCATATTAACCCGTAACTGACGGTTATACAAGACCGTTAGCCGACATTCGATGAGACTGAAATTCCACACTGTCGTATTAATTTCTAGTTTACTATTTAGTTGTCAGAATGAACATAAACTAGATGGTAATTATTCTATCTGTATCGATGGACAATATGCGGAAGTCTATTTCAAAAGAGGCTTTATGCGAATGGCTTCAGAAAACGAATGGGTTAGATTATCCGAATGGAGAAAAATTGAAATCTTGAACGATACTCTATATTTTGAGACGTTCGGAGAATGGAGGGACAATGCAAGGGCCAAAATAAAATATATTGGATGGAACAGAATAGAGCTTAAATTCCCGGAAAATATAAAGGACAAACAGTTTGGAATAACTCAACGCTTGGAACGAATTAAAAGTGACTTTGATGTTAATGAATCAGAAGAGTTTTGGACTGAATTTAAAACTAGAAAGAACTCCATGAAATGCAACTCTGAAAAGTAAAAACGTTGGCAACAATGGCTATAATTCATTGCGGCTTTCTTGGTAACTTTAAACCTGTTGACCATTAACGCGGCTGGATTTCATACGGGGGAAATGCTACGCATTTCAACCCCGCAACGAAATCATAGCCGAGACCGTTGGCAACAATTTGACAAAAACATTTAGAATGAAGAAGCTTTCAATACTGTTGCTGTTTTGGACCTTATTTGCTTTAGTTTCCTGTGAAACTGAACGCAATAGTCATTTTGTTGAAATTCAAGGTAGACAACAGCACGTTTTGACATGGGGAGAGGGAGAACCTGTAATTGTTTTTATCAGTGGCGGTGGAAGTGATTTAAAAGACTTTGAAATTGTTCAAAAGGAAATTTCCAAAATCACAAAAACAATCTCATATGACAAACTAGGAATTGGAAAATCGGAGCTCACGGATTCTCCAAGAACCCTCGAAAACATATCCGAAGAATTAAAAGAATTATTGGAAAAAGAGAACGTGATTGGCGTTCCAATGATTTTTGTTGGTCATTCCATGGGAGGTTATGTAGCTCGTTATTTTCTTCATCGTTATCCAAAAAACTTGGCTGGGCTTGTATTGATTGACCCTGGAAGTGAATTTCTTGAGCAGGAACTTAGAAAAGTCCAGACTCCACATGAAGTTATGATTGCGGATAGTACACTAACCGCTCAACTTAAGTTAGTACCGAAGGGTTTTCAAATGGAGGTAAATGCATATCCGCAACACGATTCTACACTGAAAACCATTTCAATAAAAACTGATATTCCAATTACCTTACTAGAGTCAAATAAATTCGACGAAGATGACCCTTTTGAAGTAAAATTAATCGAAATTCAAAAAAGATTATATCGGGATTTTCAACGGCAGGTACCTCAAATGGAACTAATTTCAACTGAAAAAAGCGGACATTTTATACAACTAAAAGAGCCGGACTTGGTAATTAATGCGATTAAAAAAATTATAATCGAAGTGAAATAAAACTATTGCCAACAATGGCTATAATTCATTGCTAGATTCTCATTAACTTTAAAATAAATAACCATTAACCGGCCCGATTTCTTACCGACAATTTCCTTCCGGAAATCGCCGCAACGAAATCATAGCCAAGACCGTTGTAGCCAATTAAAAACCAATATGGAGAAAATTACGCTTTACGAATTTGAAAGTCCTAATATTAAAATTTCTATGAAAGTATATTTTAATGAAAAAAACGACTTGATTTTCGATGGTTATGACATAGGTAAAAAAGTAAACGAATTAATCGGAGATTCGGATTATGAATATAAATATACTGTTAAGGATAACCAAGTAAAGAAAATAGCCGACCTTTTTAATATTGATTTTAACAAAAAAAAAATTCTTTTAAAAGAAATTAAAAATCGATTTAACGAAAATGATGCATATTCGAAATTTGGCATCTTTATGAAAGAGAATAATATCGAATTTGAATCATTCACTTGGAGGTAAAACCTATTTACCAAAAAACAATGACACAAGAAATTTACTAAAAAACAATAAAGTTTGCTGGGGAAAAGATAAAATTCAGAATTATCTTAATGAAGCAAAACTGATTAGTGAATTACTAAGTTACAAGAATGAATATTTGACGACAGATTGATTGCAAAAATAGATGAATACAAACTGTATACTACATATAATAACTGGCTACAACAATGGCTATAGCCCATAGCTAACGCTTGGTCATTTTTCCCTAACTTCAATTTATTCAAAACTTTCTGGTACTGGCCACGAGGCCATGGCCGAGACCGTTGTGCATAGCATTGAAAACACATTCGAAATAGAAATTAATACGTACGAAAAACCGATAAGAGAATTAATTGGAAAGTCGATTGCGAACGTAAACTACTACGAAATAGATTACGGAGAGCCAACGTGGAATGAAACCGAATATCACTCATTGGACTACGGAATTGAATTAGTTACTTCTGACAAAATTAAATTCTATTTTGTTTGGGGAAATGAGTTCACCCAATATGATGTCAAATTTCGCAAAGGGAACATATTGACTGAATTCAGTGCTGAAAATGGAGTGAAAAAATGTAATGTGAATAGTAACCAAAAATGGGCTGAGCTAATCGGAGTAAAAATCAGCGGAATTGAAAGTTGTTGGTCATATTGGAGTTTGATTAACGAGGACAAACGGAATTACTATCCGCAAGATGTTCGAATTGAATTTGAGAATGGAAAAGAAATGTGGATTTCTGCTATAGAAATTAGAGATGGAAATATAAACGGAATGGCTGACCATTTGACTATAGTTTTCGATAGAAAAACTGCGGATAAATATGAAATTGGATTAAAAAACGTGGTGTAACAATGTATAACCGCAATTACGGCGGATTCGACTATCCACCAAAGACGGACAAGCTGTCCAAATCCACTCGGAATTGTTAAAGTCCGTGCTAAACCGAAAATTAACGCATATTGACCCGTAACTGACGGTTATAAGAGACCGTTAGCTACAAGCTTAAAAAAGAACCCAGACTTAATGAAAATTAAAAAATATAGGCAGGCATCCGGTATCTGGTTACAGTTCAAGGATGGATTGCAAGGCTACATTTTCAAAAAGACAAAGGATTTAGAACTTGCGAACGAAATTAACCAACTTGTTTTGATGAAAGTAATCGATTCTTGCTGTTCAGATGTTCAAATAAAAAACGTGAGGTCTTGGCTTTTCCAAATTGCTCATAACACCACCATTGATTATCTAAAAAAAGATGCAAAATATGTTGATTTGGAAAAAGAAATCCAAGAAAAAACAGAAGATAATGTCTATCTCGAAATCGAACCATTTGTATCAGCTCTAATTGGCTTTTTACCTGAAAAATATGGAGTGCCGCTACGTATGTCAGACATAGAAAAATTAAAACAACAAGATATCGCAGATAAATTGGACTTGTCCCTAACCGCAACCAAAAGCAGAATACAAAGGGCTCGAGAACTCTTAAAAAATGAAATTTTTACCTGCTTCCAAGTGAATATGGAAGGCACAAAAGGCCTTAAAGACATTCAACTTAAAGATTCCTGTAAACCCCTTCAGGCAAAAATTTCAAAAAATAATCAATAATTTTTGCGTCTTTTTATACTGTTTTCAGTCTTGGTCATAAATCTTAAATGTTATAATCATGACAAACAGAAAAAAGCTATTTTTTGGACTCATTTCCTTCACTATTGGACTTAATTCCATACTTGCCCAAAACTTGACTATTTCAACTATCCATGAAATAGAACCCAGCGTAAACCATTATGCCCAGCTCGAAAAACTTTCAGGTGAACAGAGGCAATCTCATGCTTGGATGGATACTATTGTTTACCCGCCAAAAAAATACAGGAACAATACTATACTGTTCGCTTTAACAAAGCCCATCTACCTCACTACAAACCAAGTGGACTTTTTAGTAAAGGCTTTAGAATTTCCCGCTAATAGTTCCGAACAGACAAGAGCGGAACTCGACTTTCTTTTAGAATTACAGAAAAAAAGAACAAAGCAACAAACGGAAAGGGTGTTGGCTTTAGCAAAAATTGGATATTGGCCAGATGCCAACTATGTCCCAACACATCCGAGTTACAAGAAGAATCTTGAAAACCTCTTTTTCGAAAGTAAAGAGATAATGGGCCAAACTTACTCTTTTGAAAATTATCCAGAAACATCAAAACTTTTGCAAGGTATCATGAATGATATGCGATTAATGGAGTTTGCAGTAAAGTATCATTTGGTTAGAGCAAGACCATATCAATTGGAGTTAGAACTACAGCCTCTCAAAACCATAAGTTCACCATCCTTCGCAAGCGGGCATACCTTATGGGCATATATACAGGCATATACTTTTGGCGAGTTGATACCTGATAGACGAGGTGATTTTGTGAAACTGGCCTATGAAATTGGGCTCTCAAGAGAAATTATGGGTGTGCATTACCCAAGTGATGAAGAAGCGGCAAGACAACTTGCCCATCGAATGTTGATGTTAATGTGGCATACAGAAAATTTTCAAAATGATTTCTTAAAAGCAAAAGACGAATGGAACTGATTCACAAAGGTAAAATACTATTGGCCAAGGGCTCAGTAGTATTTGTTAGGATTGCCATAGGCACTGTCTTTCTTTGGTTCGGAATTCTTAAATTCTTTCCGAATACCAGCCCTGCTGAAATTATTGCACAACGGACAATGGACAAACTGACTTTGGGTGTAGTTCCTAGCGAGGTAAACTACTTAGTCCTGGCTATTATTGAAACAACTTTTGGACTCTTTTTAATTGGAAATATCTTTCAAAAAATGATTGTACCACTAGCTTTGGGACATCTTGTTATGACATTTTCCCCAATGCTGCTTTTTCCCTCTGAGATTTTCTCAGAAATTTTCATCCCTACATTATTGGGTCAATACATTATTAAAAACCTTGTTTTGTTTAGTGGATTACTGCTCATAAACCAAAAATTTTGTTATACAAACGAGAAAACTTGTGTTTCATAAATTGAGCAAAGAGAGATAGAACATGTGATCTTAATAAAAAGTAACTTTTACAAGGAAGCTTTTAAGTTTTATTTTATCGATTTACCTTGAAAAGCACATTTACAACAATGTATAAACCAACTGCAGCTAGTCAAAAACCCTAACTGACGGTTATATGAGACCTTTGCAGCTTATTAACCAACCTGAAATTTATTAATGAAACTTACCTTAAAAAAAGTAATTCATTTTCCTTTAATCAAAATCGTTTTAGGTATTTCAATATGTCTTGGAGTACTTATCGGAATCCAAAACTTAATTTCTAAGCCATTAGTGAACAGCTTAATCGCCAGTAAAGCAATTGGTGATACGATAGTAAATTATGTTTCTGTCATTGTTCTGCTATTTACCTACTACTATTTTTTTAAAGTGTATGAAAAAAGAGAAATTAAAGAACTGTCCAAAACAAACTTAAAAACAGAATTGTTTGGTGGTTTTCTATTCGGGTTTTTAGTTTTATCGTTGGTTATATTAACCCTTTATGTATTAGGATACTACACAGTTGATAGTATTTCGGGTTTTTCATATCTATTATTACCATTTTCATTTTTAGTAATTGCAGCCTTAATCGAAGAAGTTTTTTTCAGACTAATTATATACAGGATTATAGAAAAATGGTTAGGGACGTATTTAGCGTTGTTGATAATATCAATAATTTTTACTGTACCACATTTGCTTAATGACAATGTTACATTACTTTCTGTTCTACTGTTATTGACTTTTGGGTTTGCTCATAGCATAATGTACACTTATACAAAACGGCTATGGTTACCTTTTGCCTTTCATTTAGGGTGGAACTTCGCACAGCCGTTTTATGGTTCTAATCTCTCCGGGACAGAAGAACAACATATAATTAATTCCAATTTTGATGGTCCTATTTTACTAATAGGAAGTGACTTTGGCATAGAGGATTCTATTTTGTCCATAGTTTTACTACTAGTAGTTTGCGCTCTATTTTTGAAATTGTCAATTAGAAAGAATAAAATTGAAAAAAACAAGCTAAATCAATGGCTATAAACAATTGCCATTACAGGGCTAATCCTTAAAATTCCCTAGGAATTTTCAGCTTTGTGTGTTCCGCCAACGGCGGATAAGTGCTAAACCAAGCAACGGTTCATAGCCTTGACCGTTAAGCAAATAAAAGTGATTATATGAGATTATTTACAGTTTTAGGAATATTATTGCTCTTGACTAACTCATATGCCCAGAACAAAGAAATTAATACAATGACAAATCCAACTGAATTGACTAAGGAATTCATTAAAGGTTATAAAGAGTGGAATGATTTTGCATGTAGCCGTTGGTCCGATAATGGAAAATCTGACTATGAAATTGAAAAAATGTATGATGACTTAATTTTAAAATTCTGTAGTCCTGAAAAAAAATATCAAGGACTTTCATACGGAAGTGAATCCAACCATTGCCCAGAGCAAGAACAAGTTATTTCTGAAAATATTGAGTCTACAAAAGCAATTGTAAAAACGAAGTTTATAAATAAAAAGTTTAGTTTCCTTACTCACGATTATGAATACCATTTTACGCTATCTAACAATAAGTGGATTTTAGAAGAATTATACTTGGTTGATGATGATGGAAAATACAAATCACTGTAAAATTACTATGCACAACAATGGCTATAAACCATAGCTCCACTACAAAGTCATAGGTCAAGACTTTTGTGCATATTTGAAAAGAAGAACGTAACCACTTATGAATATTGTAGAAAAAGCGAAAGCATATGCCATTGAAAAGCATAAAGCTGTAAATCAGAAATATGACCAATACGATTATGATTTTCATCTAAATATGGTCTTCGAAGCCGCTCAAAAATTCATCCATTCCGTAGAAGCTAGTGAGCAAGAAAATGTTTTGGCCGCCTGTTGGGTTCACGACATTATTGAAGACGCAAGGGAAACGTACAATGATGTAAAAAAAGCGACCAATCAAACCATTGCGGAACTGGCTTACGCCTTAACCAATGAAAAAGGACGCACCAGAGCTGAAAGGGCAAATGATAAATATTATAAAGGCATCCGGGAGACAAAGCATGCCTCGTTCATAAAGTTTTGTGATAGAATTGCTAATGTGACGCATTCGAAAAATAATGGTTCAAGCATGTTTCAAAAGTATAGGGAGGAGAATGAAGGTTTTGTATCCAAAATATTTGTCCCTGGATGTGAGGAGGTCTCAGCACACTTGAATAAACTATGGGAAGATTAAATTAAAGCGTAACGACAACGAAAATTAAACCATACATTGCATCGCCTAGGAAGCTGCGCAATGAAGCCTTTCCTGAAAAACCAATCATTTGTTATTCTATTACTCACCAAAAAATAATTACCCCAAGGGCTTTTGCTGTTGGTACTGCACACCATCATGAACAAACTTATCTACCATTTGTTGCTTGTACCAACATCGCATTTACCCCTTTCTGTACTACATGGCATTTCCAATGTGATGTACTACATTATTTACCGAATATTTGGGTATCGAAAGGCCGTGGTGAGACAAAATTTGATACAGTCTTTCCCCAAAAAATCATTTGCTGAGATACTTGAAGTTGAAAAAGCGTTTTACCGTCACTTTTGTGACCTCATTGTAGAAAGCGTCAAGAACTTTACCATTTCAGAAGCAGCAGCCAAAAAGCGGATAAAAATCACTAATCCCGAAGTATTGGAACGCTATTTCAACAAAGGACAAAGTGTTATTTTGGTTGGAGGGCATTACAACAATTGGGAGTTATTTGCGCTGGCCGTAGCGGGACAAATCAAACATACGCCCATGGCACTGTATTCACCCTTAAAAAATGCGTTTTGGAACAAAAAGATTACCGATAGCCGCTCCAAATATGGACTGCATATGTTGCGCATTGATTCGATTCTTCACAAAATGAAAACACAAAAAGAAGAGCAATTTGCGGTGATTTTTGGAAGTGATCAGTCTCCAAGACGATCACAATTGGTGCATTTTACCAGCTTTTTGAACCAAGAAACAGCCGTGGCCTACGGTGCCGAAAGAATGGCAAGGGAATTTGATATCCCCATCATAGCAGGGGCTAACGTAAAAGTCGCGCG
>CALBPG010000238.1 GCA_937899065.1 uncultured Allomuricauda sp. | reverse complement strand
AAAAATAACAATGAAAATCGGAAACATCCTTTTGCCAAGTCGAAGTTCGAAACCTATACCATCAATATTGATGTTTCTGAGCTCAACAATCAAGATTTGGAAGAAGATGGAAATATCACCACCAACAAAATGAAGAATGTATCTCGACTCATCAAGGACATCGATTCCTTGCGGGATGACAACCTCAAAAAAGTTGATGCCTTTTCCAAGAACATCACAAGGCGCATGGGTGCTTTCCCAGTAGTGGCTGCGAAAGATTCGACTAAAAAATCACCCATATCCGTTACCCAGATTCAAGATACCCTAGCACAAACTACAATTGAAAAAGATACGGTAGCGGTGGCCGTGTTAAGTCCTGAAGAGATTATCGAGGCCTTACCCGATTGGCAGCAAATCCAAATTTTGAACAATGCCCATACTTCTGTAAATGGAATCCTCACTACTGTTGAAGCCAAAAAAGAAGAGCTCCAAAAACGTTTTAAGTTTTACAATAGCCATATTCTTTCACTACATCAGAAGTATGCCTTGGCTTTTTCATGCATTATTCTATTTTTCGTGGGCGCTCCATTAGGAGCTATTATTCGAAAAGGTGGATTGGGTTTGCCCATGGTTATTGCAATTATCCTGTTTTTGACTTATTATTTTATAGGGGTTTTTGCTGGTAATTATGCGAAAGAAGGAAACATTCATCCTTCTGTTGGGGCATGGCTTTCTACGCTTATCATGTTACCTTTGGGCATTGTGTTGACCAAACGGGCCACTACGGATAGAAGTCTAGTGGGCATTGGTGGTTTGATTGACTTTTTCAAAAACCTTTTCAAGAAGAAGAAAAAAGCGGAGCAAGAGTAACGAATTATGATGGTAAAAGAACAGAAGATAGCATTGAACACCATTCCAGAGGCGATTGCAGATATTAAAAACGGCAAGGTAATCATCGTAGTAGATGATGAAAACCGTGAAAATGAAGGAGATTTTGTTGCTGCCACTGAAAAAATCACCCCAGAAATGGTCAATTTCATGGCCAAACATGGACGAGGGCTCATTTGTGCGCCGCTTACGGAAGGACGATGCAAAACCTTGGGGCTAAACAAAATGGTTTCCCATAATTCCGACCCTTTAGAGACGGCTTTCACGGTTTCAGTGGATTTAAGAGGTGAAGGCGTTACCACAGGAATTTCAGCCTCGGATAGGGCTAAAACCCTTTTATCCCTTACGAACAAAAATACCAAAGCACACGATTTAGCTCGTCCAGGACATATCTTCCCCCTAATTGCCAAGGAAGGTGGGGTTTTGCGTCGAACGGGGCATACGGAAGCTGCTATTGACTTTGCGCGCTTGGCCGGACTACAACCCGCTGGGGTCATCGTAGAAATCATGAACGAGGACGGCAGCATGGCAAGACTTCCTGAATTGAAAGAAGTTGCCAAACGCTTTGATTTGAAAATCGTTTCTATAGAAGATTTGGTAGCCTATCGCATGGAGCACGATAGCCTCATTGAGCGAAAAGAGTCTTTCGATATCGTTACCCGTTTTGGGGAATTCAAATTACGGGCGTATCAACAAACCACTAATGACCAAGTGCACATTGCATTGACTAAAGGAAGTTGGAAGCTGGGTGAATCGGTTTTGACCCGAATCAATTCCACTTGGGTAAACAATGATATTCTGGGTACGTTGACCAGTAATCCCGACGAAACCTTAACGAAGATGTTCGAAGCGTTGAATACTGCCAAAAAAGGGGCCATGATTTTCATCAACCAGGGCCATCCTACCAGCAATTTGCTCAACCGTTTAAGTGAATTCAAGCTACTTCAAAAAGATGGAATTTTCAAGGCCCCAAAAATTGAAATGGACGCCAAGGATTTTGGTATTGGCGCTCAAATATTGCACGACCTCAATATTTCCAAGATTCGCTTGTTAACCAATTCGCGACAAACCCCAAGAGTGGGCATGGTTGGGTATGGATTGGAAATTGTCGAGTACGTAACCTATTAAATCGCAGCCTGAATGGTTGAGCGCATTAGTTGAGCACGCTGATGCACCGCTTCGGCCTCCCATCCGATTTTTACCAAACAGGAGATGTTTCGGCCCATCCATTGGTCGGAAAGACTAAAATCATTCTCTGAATTGTCCTTCATTCGTAGCCGAACCTCCTCAGGTAATTTGAAAAGGCTTTGTTCTTGTAATAGATGTTGCCATTTGCGATAATAGTGCCAATTGTTATCGTACCAATAGAAACAAGCATCGATTCCCACGGCGCTTAAAGCAGCATGTACTTTTTTGGCTTGCGTTTCCGAGGCCATGAAAAAATTCAGGAAGGAATAGTTTTCCACACCTCCATCAGGAACTTTACGAAAAGAGAGTCCTTCAATACCTTCCAAAGCACTTCGTAGTATGCCGTAGTGGTTTTCTTGGATTGCCAAAAAATCATCCAAACGGGCCAATTGTGCCAAACCCACGGCAGCGTTGAGCTCAGATATCCGAAAATTATAGCCTAAAAAAGGATGTGCCTCCGCTCCCCTATCTTTTCCAATATGGTCATGGCCATGGTCTGAGTACATGTGTGCCCTCTCATAGATATCCTTGGAACTGGTAATAAGTCCACCACCTTCTCCGCACGTGATGGTCTTGACATAATCAAAAGAGAAACATCCAGCATCACCAATGCTACCTAAAGGTTGTCCCTTATAAGTCCCACCAATGGCTTGGCAAGCATCCTCAAGTAACAACAGATTGTTTTCCTCGCAAATTGCCTTCAATGCATCCAAATCAGCCATAGAGCCGCACATATGTACTGGCATTATGGCTTTGGTTTTAGGCGTAATAGCATTTTGAACCGCTTCTGGATTCAAGGTCAAGGTCTCGTCAATATCCACCAAAATTGGAACAGCCCCTACGGCTAAAATCGATTCAAAACTTGCTACAAAAGTAAACGTGGGCATAATGACCTCGTCCCCTGCCCCTATTCCCATACAAGCTAAAGCAACCGTCAGAGCGGATGTGCCACTACTGGTCAAATGGGCATATTGGGTTTGCATTCGGGTCGCCAACTTTTGTTCCAACTCCAAAGCCTTCCATCTATCCTTCCGCATGCCATCAAAACCATAGCGCATGAGTACTCCGGTATCCAACACCTCGTTTACCGAAGCACGTTCTAAATCTCCAAATAATTCAAATCCAGGCATATGCTTATGTTGCTAAATAAAACAAAGTTTAATGGCCATATTGACCACCATTACTACCAAAAAAGTCTTGATATATCCTTCTCCTTTTTTTACGGAAAACCTACTCGCGAACCAGGCACCACTTCCATTTCCGATGGCCAAAATAAGTCCTAGTTTCCAATCTACCTTATCATTCCATACAAAAACCGCTAAGGCAGATAGCATGTATACAAACACCACGAAAACTTTGGTGGCATTTACGCGTACCAAATTCATGCGATTGACAAAATGCATAAAGAGAATCATGAGAAATCCAAGACCTGCGTTAATAAATCCCCCATAAATCCCAAAAAAGAAAAATACGAAAATCCCCAGCCACAAGTATTTCCCGGTAAGCCTTTCTTGCATCTCTTCCATTCGCATTTTAGGTTTGAACAGAATTATCAATACAACCGCTAGCATTACCATGGCCAGAATGCGATTAAAGGTTTCACCCTTAACATCCACGGCAATCCAAGCACCGATAATAGAACCAAAAAAAGCGGATATTCCCAAATACAGGTTAAATGGGAAAGTTGAAACACCCTTACTTCGAAAACCTGCCGTGGCCATGGCCGTTTGTATCACAATAGCCACTCGGTTCGTTCCATTAGCAACTGCAGGAGGCAATCCCAAAAAAATCAAGGTTGGTAATGAGAGTAAAGACCCTCCTCCCGCCATGGTATTGATGAACCCAACAGCAAAACCAACTACAACTAATAATACATAATGATACCACTCCTCCATAGGTCAAAAGTAGCACCCCCGAAAGGAATACGAGTCAGAATAAATTAAGTATCGCAAACTTTCACAGAAATAAAAAAGCTTGTTATATTTGCACCCGCAAACGCAAAGGCTTCGGCGGCCAGCCCGCAAAAGTTTAAAGGAGGAATGGCAGAGTGGTCGAATGCGGCAGTCTTGAAAACTGTTGAGGGTCACACCTCCGGGGGGTCGAATCCCTCTTCCTCCGCTTTATAAATCTCAATTAATAGAAAAACAATTGATTGAGATTTTTTTATGGAATTTTTTGAACCATTGATGTGCAATACAATAGCTTCGCTTTCTTTTGCTTCAAAAGCCGTGTTTAAAAGCACATATCGAACAAAAAATCACTTTACCGTAAACTGTCCCATCATTCCCGCATCCTCATGTTCAAGTATATGGCAATGGTACATGTATGGATATTGCTCTGTGGCGTCATAATCGAATTTTAGAATGATTTCAGTCCAATTGTCATCCACAATAACAACATCCTTCCAACCTCTGTCCGCTGGTTTGGGTAGCTTTCCACCTTGAGACAGTATTAAAAAGGAAGTTCCATGCATGTGAAATGGATGTTCCATCATATCACCTCGAATTTTCCAGACCTCGATGGTTCCTTTTTTTACTTCCTCGTCAATACGCATCATATTCATGGATTTGCCATTAATATCGAACATGGTACTGATATCCATGCCATTCATTTGTTCTGATGTATCCTCCATGTCCATATTGAGTTCAAATACTCTTGTTTTGATTGCTTCTTCCTTCTCCCAATAATGGATTTCATTCAAGGATGCAGGTAATTTTCCTTGGGCAATTTGTGTATCATCAACTCTGATTTCAAGAACTCTTTTTTTGGATGGAAAAATTGAAATATCCTCGTTATCCGCAGGTAAAAAAGTTGCCATTAGCTCTTGTGTAACTCCACTAGACATATCAATCATGATTTCATTTCGTTCCCCGGGTGCCATTTTTAAATGGGTTATTTCCACTGGTTCTTCCAAAAAACCGCCTTCAGTTGCTATTTTATAAAAAGGCTGTTCACTTTCTAAATAAAAATCATAAAAGCGTGCATTAGAAGCATTTAACAAACGTAAGCGCAACCAACCTTTAGGGACTTCCACAAATGGATTTACCGTACCATTAACAACCAATGTTTCTTCGCGTTTGCCGTCCATGATTTCATCCATAGAGACTTTGTATTTTTTCATTTTGCCTTCAAAAAAATCCCGGTCTTGGATAATCAAAGGAATATCATCCTCACCATATGTTTTTGGCAGTGGTAGTGCCATTGAGTTTTTATCTTCAATGATATACAAGCCCGCTAAGCCTGCGTGAACATGATGCGCCGTTTTGCCCATTAATTGCGGATGATACCAGTTGGTGGAAGCTTGTTGGGGAACAGGAATTGTAATATCCCAGGTAGTGTTTGGCAAAATCTTGTTCTGAGGTCCACCATCAATTTTTCCCTCAACATGCAATCCGTGTCCATGTACTGTGGTTGTTTCTCCAATGGAATTGGTAAAGCGCACACGTGTACTATCATTGTTATACATTCTAATGGTTGGCCCCAAGTAGTTTCCATTGAACCCTTTGGTTTCACTTTTTACATTCGGATAAAACTCATGATGCCCCTTTTGAAGTGTTAGTTGTATGTCGTGATTTGATTTTCGGCTATCAATAAGCTCTGGAATGATAAGTTCATTTGTCGCCGGTTCTATTGTGGTTTGACAGGCTATCATGCTCAATAGTATCAAAAGGAAAAGTACTTTCTTCATGATTGGATTTTATTCGATGGTATAGGTAGTTCTCACCACTTCACCCAATCTGAAATAGCCTAGGACTTCTTCATCCGGATTGTTGGGGTTTATGCAGTTGCCTTTCAATTGCACTGGTGTGGTCTGAAAGGGACCATCCGTCTCGCCAGACTGTTCGATAAGAATGGTTATAAAATTGTAATAGGCTTCGGAAATACCATAAATATTCACACCAACGGTGGCTCCGGCAACCAATTCTTCGTTATCAAACTCGATAAAGTTCTCATTGCCATCAGTAAACTCATCGCTTAAAGAGGTTAATGTCAATAAGGGGTTTACCGACGAATTGAATTCGCCCAAATAGTAGTTTTCCACAGCAAAAGGGTCATCAAAAAAAACTTTTATTTGAATTTCCTCCTCATCCCCGGCACCTTCAATGGTTTGTTCAATACTATTAATTTCGGTTACTGACCTTAGGGTTTCTGTTGCGGTATAGGTTTGTCCATTATATTGAATCTCCAAGGTATAGGATTGATCTATTTCAGGTAGGAATTCATTTGTGGTGTAGTTGCCATTGTTTTGGTCTTCAAAGATAAATTGCATGCCGTCATCATCCTTTGTCACAACTACTACGGCGCCTATTGCAGGGACATCTAGATTGTTGTCAAAGAAAGCGGTGGATTCACTCAATTTAATGGTTTGCGATTGTCCGGAAGTACCTTTTTCCCAGTTTATGGAGGCCTCGATTACCAGTCTGGCGCCAGCATCCGTGACATCTACATCTACTGTGTCAGTACATGAAATAAAAAAGCCCAATACTATCAATACTAAGAGGTTATGTTTATATGTTTTGTGCATCGTTCTAAAATTTAAAATTGTAAGTAACTGAAGGAATAATTCCGAAAATAGCGGTACGTGTAGCTTCATTTAGACCAGAGGTTTCATTCTGTCCAAAGGTTATGGACGCGGCATTTCTACGATTGTAAATATTGTAGATACCAAATACCCATTCACCCTGCCACTTTCGCCCTTTGTTTTTCCAAGGGGTTAGTGTAGCAGAAACATCTAGTCTATGATACGCCGGTAGTCTATCAGCATTGCGTTCAGAATAGGTTGGAATCGACAAACCATTATACTGAAATTGTCCATTGGGATAGGTAACTGGTCTTCCTGTTTGGAAAGCAAAATTGCTACTAAAACGCCATTTGTCGTTTAGCTTATAGCTTCCTGTAAATGAAATGTCATGCGTTCTGTCCCAAGGGGTGCTGTACCAATTTCCATTGTTGATACCCAGGCCACCTGCAGTGCCTCCTGGTGTGCGTTGTTCTGATTTTGAAAGTGTATACGCCAACCAACCTGTGAATTTTCCTTGGTTTTTTCTAAGCAACAATTCCAATCCATAAGCTCTGGATTCACCCACAAGAATTTCGGTTTCAATAGTATTTTGGGCAATTAAATCTGCGCCATCAATGTAATCCACCCGATTATCTATGGTTTTATAATAGGTTTCCGCTTCAATGGAAAACATATTGTCCTTAAAATTCCTGAAATAGCCAACGGCAAATTGGTCGGCAATCTGAGGGTCTAAAAATTTACCGCTAGGTGCCCAAACATCTAGAGGTGTAGCCGAAGTGGTATTGGAAATTAGATGCAGGTATTGCGCCATACGGTTGTAGCTTGCCTTAAAAGCAGATTTATCATTGAGCTGGTAGGACAAAGCCAATCTCGGTTCGAAATTTCCGAAACTGGCAATGCTTTTTCCGCTCCCAAATTGGGTTTCACTTATTGGTTCGGCACGTTCGTAAATATCCAATTGCGAATTGTACACAACGGGCAGGTCATTTTCATAATTGTTTAAGGTTTGCTGTCCCAAACGATTGAAATAACTGTAGCGCAACCCATATTGAACCGTCAGCTTATCTGATATTTTATGCTCTAATCCTGTATAGACACCAGCTTCAAATGCGTATTTATCGTCTAATTTTAAGGGATTTATACCAGAGGTTTCGTCAAGCGGGTTCAACTCGCCAGGATTGAAATTGTAGTAGATGCCACTTGCTCCAAAATCCAATCGTAGTTTATCATTCAAATAATATCCGAGGTCGTATTTAAGATTGTAATTGTCTATATCAGACTTCCAATCTATTCCCTCGGCATTGATTTCAAGCGCATAGTTGTAGCGACTGTATATTATGGAGAGATTGGAAAACAACCTGTCATTGAAAATATGATTCCAACGCAAGTTTCCGGATAGGTTTCCATAAGAATTGGTGAAGAAATTGGATAGTTCAAAATTGTCATTCCCAAAATAACCAGAAAGGAATAGCTTGTTTTTGTCATTAAGCTCGTAATTGGTCTTTAGGTTAAGGTCATAAAAACCGGCACGATTTTCATTGCCCGCTAATGCTAAAAATATGTTGGCATAAGAGGCACGCCCTGCAAAAAGAAAGGAACCTTTGTCTTTGAAGGCTGGACCTTCAACAGCCAACCGACTTGAGATAGCGCCAATGCCACCAGAGAGTTTAAAGTTTTTACTATTGCCATCTTTTTGCCTAACATCCAAAACCGAAGAAGCACGACCTCCAAAACGGGCAGGGATTCCCCCTTTATACAATTTAATATCCTTGATGGCATCTGTGTTAAAGACAGAAAAGAAACCGAACAAGTGAGAGGCATTATAGATAATGGCCTCGTCCAACAATACCAAATTCTGGTCCTCTGCCCCACCCCTAACATTAAAGCCTGATGCCCCTTCACCTGCATTGGTTACCCCCGGCAGCAGTTGCAAAGACTTGATTACATCTACTTCTCCCAATACCGCCGGTATTTGTTTAATGGTCTGGTTTGAGAGTTTGGCCACACTCATTTGCGGTGTACGAAGGTTGACCTTCTTCGATTCTTCGGCGGTAACAACCACTTCATCCAATTGCCCTGCTGTTTCTACCAATTCAAAATCAAACTTCGTGTTTTTGTCTAGTGTAATTGGTTCCTCAATGGTTTGATACCCTAGATATGAAATCACCAATGTATAATCTCCCTTTGGGGCGGTCAATGAATAGAAACCATACGCATTGGTAGTAGTGCCTATAGAGGTTCCTTTGAACCAAATGGTGGCACCCAAAAGGGTTTCTCCATCGGCCTGTCCTTTAAGGGTACCACTTATTGTGAATTTCTCCTGAGCAGAGCCCAAAAAGGATGCGAAAAAGACCGCAAAAATCAATATTTCTTTCATAAAGTACTTGTTGTATTCTTGAGCGTATTTTGTCATAGAATTAGCCAAACAATAAAAAGAGCGTCAGCAAAATCAGATTGAAAATCAACAGATTCCTTGGTGTTATATATGACCTTAACCGCTTCATTTTTTAATCGTCTGAACTTTAATTTCAAACCAAAAGTAGGGTTGTGGTGAGCGGCCTGGAAGTGAAGTAGGTTCAGAATACTCTTGTTGTACTTATTTAATCAAAAATGCCCATTACCAACTGTTTTTCAGTAATTTAGAGAAGTAACCAAAATGAAATGAATAACGTCCGGAATGCGCATTCTGCACGTTTTATGCCTTTTTCTGGATAAAAGAGGTGTTATTGAAGTGAAAAGAAGAGATTAACCCAAGTGTTTTTTATATTGACTTGGTGTCATTCCTTTGAGCTTTTTAAAGGTGGTATTAAAAGATGACTTCGAGCTAAAACCTACTTCATTCGCAATACCCAAAAGTGTGTAGTTGCTATAGGTCTCGTTTTGCAAGCACGCCATAAATTCTTCTACGCGATATTGATTGAGAAAATCCTGAAACCCCGTTTTCATGTGGACGTTCAATATTTCAGACAAATGTTGTCTTGGGATATTTAGCTGCTTTGCGACATCATTAACGGTAAGTTTGTTGTTTTTAAAGAGTTTTTCTTCGGTCATCAAGCGCAACAAATATGATTTATGCCTTTCAATATCCTTTGTATTAAGACTAGAGGTTTTATACTTGGCATCATTGGACTTTGGAAGTATTTCCTGAGGAGTTACGATAAGCTTATACAAGACATAATAAAACAAGAATACGGCGGCGAGTATAATGCCATAGCTATCCAAAAAATAAGGTGATTCGTATGAGTTTGTGATAAAGAATGTTACCTCATCGATAATAAAAATAACCGTTAAGGGAACGATAAAGGTTAGTAGCCATTTTTCTTTTTTCCTTTTTACAATATCATAAATGGTGTATAAGACCATGCCTAAGAATATCAACTCCACAAATCCATGAGCTACCTCTAGAATTACCCCTTTTTCTATAGGCATATAAGTATCTAAAGCCTTAAAACCAGCTATTACCAAATATGGAGTAAAGAACCATAGGTCTTTTTTGTCAAACTCCTCCTTACCAGACTTATAGTACCGAACGAATAAAAAGAAAAAAGTAATAATCAAGGTGTCATGAAACAAAAACCAATCGGAATCACTTACAAAAAGGTTATAATCATCGTCGCCGATAGCGTAGAGTATGACCGACATGATACATCCCAATAAAAGCCAAAAATTGACCTTTTTGTATTCTTTTTTACGCTGAAATAAGATAAATATTAAAAAAATGCCTTGCAGTAAAGCAATGATTTGAATGGTTCTTAACATCAACAATTATTGAATTCACTTGCAAGAGTAAAGTAATACAAAAAAGATAGTATTGTAAAATCAGCAAAGCTATTTCACAAAGCATCAGTGAAGATTTTATGTTTGGAAAATCTTGAGAACAGTAGGTTTCTAAGGATGTCAAAAGGTTTGCTTATGCAAAAAACACAAGTTAGCTATGGCTTCTTAATTTACATGAACAAGGTTTCACAGGGATAGCTCAATATTATCCTCGACAAGGGTAATCTTAACTTCTTTCTTCAAACGGGATAACAACACCCTTTTCCAAGTATTGTTTTAGCCCGAAAAGTAATTGTGCCCAGCAAAAGGAGGTCTTTCTAAACTCTGAAGTGTTTGCCTTCCAACCCTTGTGACAAAACTCAAGTAAAGTTCCTACCTCTTGCGTTTTCAACTGAAAACTAAGTGAAGTTGGATTCCATTCGGAATCAGATTCCGTCATCTTAATTTTAAAATATTGGTTTTCTACAATATCGGTCACTTGTCCAAACCAATTATAGGCCTCGGTGAAATTAAAGTTGTAAATCGCATCTTTCATTGGAGTTCCTGAGCAGCGTAAAGGCCACCAATTCTCTAAATGTGAAGGTTCCGAAATCGCGGCAAAAACTTTATCAGGTGTAGCTTGTATGTGTAGTTGATGATAAATTTTGTGATTGTTCATGTAAATGATTTTAAATGCTCAGTAGGTTGTAGTTACTTCCAATCTATTATTGTCAGGGTCTAGGGTTTCAAATTCGTAATACCCATCCCCTGTTTTTCTTGGGCCACTTAATATTTGATATCCATCATTATACAGTTGTTCCGCTTTTTCGTCAACGGCAAGTATCGTGTCTACGCCAAAGGCCAAATGAATAATCCCATTATGTTGTCTTACGATAGTATCATTCTTATTGGAAGGGATATTAGGCATAGTCATTAGTTCCAATCTTGCCCCAGAGGCAAAAGTCAAAAAATAGCTTTCAAATGATTTATCAGTATTCACATATTTTTGGTTGGGTTTCCCGCCAAAATAATGGGAATAATAGTCTTTTAATTGTTCAAGATTATCTGTCCAGATGGCAACGTGTTCAAATGTCATTATTTCTACCGTTTAAAAGGCTGGTTTTACCGTAAACTCGGGCGATGCTTTGAAAAGTTCTTCCAAAATCCATTTATGGCCATACCCATAAACCATAAAAACCCTTTCATTATTGGTTTCACAGATATGCCTGGTATTGGCAAAGATTCTTGTATTTCTTCTAAACCAATTTCCGGTCAGATCCGCACCAATGTATGAATCCCCTACTCCCAGGTTTACAAGGCCCGTTACCCAAAACTGTTTGTTCCTTTCGGAAAGGGCTTGACTATTGACCAGTTTCAAATACTCAAGGAGTCCCATTTGAATTTTAAGATTGTCCATGTATGTATTGTGGGCGTTATTGGTCGCATCATATTCATGCCAGAGCGATTCATGTCCCATTTGTCGAGCATAAACTTCCCAATCATCTATGGCCAAAACCGTTTCAGGTTGGGGTGGTCGATTGTCGATGCAGTATACTTTTTGGAGTTTCAGCTTATTAGCCATGCGAAAACCGAGTTGAAATACTTCGTTTTTTCCCAACACATATTCCCCTGATAAATAGGCTTCATACAACGAATCAATAAATTTCTGGTGATGGGGTCGCAGTTCAATAACTACTTTCGTGTGTTGAAAACGTTTTGCAATATTTTCAATTAAGGAATCCAACCTTTTTTGATTTTCTTCCGATTTCACTTCCATGGTATACTTTCCAACTACATCGCTTCCGTCGTTGTCTCTATCAAAATGAAAGGTTCCAAAAACCATTACTTCATGATGCATGCTAGGCACCGTTTTCGGTAGTTCTGAAATGGCTTGGGATACTGAGGTCTTGTTTCCATTATTGGGTGAAATTTGCGCCAAAGTGCCAAAACTGATAAAAAAACAGAGGTTGGTTATGATGAAATGATTTAAGTTGTTCGTGTTTTTTGTCTTATCCATTGTCTAAGTTCTAATCGAAGCTTAAAACTCCCGTATTCCCAAAATTTACCCACACATTTTTTCAATAAATTTGTTTCATATCACGAAATGAGAAAAGAACCTTGAACCCTTACCTTCCTGATACATTAATCAATGGTTTCTTACTATGCCTTAGCTGCCAACTTCTTTTCGTAGGCTTCTGGTGTTTTTTGAAGAGTAAGAATGTGGCATTGGGCTGTATTTGTTTCATCATTGGCGCTGGTTGGTTGTATAACCTATATTTTCCTCTTTTCAGAGATAGCCCTCTAGCAAACTTCATATTAAGTGGATATAAAGACTTAGCGCTATTCCCTTTGTTCTATTTGTTCTACATAGGACGAATGGAAAAAGGAGTACCCTTAAGAACATTTGTCAAACATTTGCTGCTTCCCCTTTTTGTCTCATGTGTGTATTTGATAGTAAAATTTGGGTTTAAGGATTTTTTCGCTGAAAACTTTCTATACATTATCAATTCGATTCGCGCCTTGGGTTTCATCCTGCTACTCGGCTATACATTCTTAATAGTACGTTTATTCCATGAACAAAAACCCAGACTGAAAATTCAGGCTAGTAAGCGATATCTATTTGTTTTCGGATTTTTCTTTATGAAGCATTTTTTAGGGCATATAGAAATAGTGGTGTTGCCCTTTTTGAATTTCGATAGTCAAGAGTATTACACCTTGTCGTTTCGGTACTTCTGGCATCCACTCAATATTGTCTCCAGCTGTGTGCTGCTACTTTTTGCCCTTTCGGAAATTCGAGGCATACAAAAACTCATCTTCGGAAATACCATTCATCACCAATTTGATAGCATAAAAGATGAATCAAAGATTAACCAATACATTGAAGAACAACTAATCGCTCAAAGGGTGTTTTTGCAAAGTGATTTCGATATTAAAACCTCGCTTTCTAAACACCAACTTTCTGAAAGGAATTTTAGATTGTTTATAAAAAGGGATTTCGACAGAACCATTAATGAATTCGTCAATAAATTGAAAGTAGAGGAGTTCTTGAAGATTTCGAAAGATGAAAGCTTTGCAAAGTACAGCATGGACGGTCTGTATGAAAAGGCAGGCTTCAATTCAAGAGCAACTTTTTATCGGATTTTTAAAAGAGAAATGGGCGTTACTCCTTCGGATTACCTTCAACAGCGTTCAAATAGAAGCTTGTAAAAGAAACACTGTTTTCGAACCAAGTTGTACTTTCATACACGTTTAATGCACAATCATGATACGTATCGTTTATAGTTGGGAGGTGTCTGAACCAAATCAGGAAGCCTTCATCAGCATCTGGAAAAAAACTACAAATTCCATTCATGAAAATGTAAAGGGCGCCAGAGGCAGCTTTATGATTCAGGAATATTCAAATCCACAAATAATTAAAACCGTAGCGAGATGGGACTCCTTCGAAGATTGGGAAGTTTTTTGGAAAGACAGCAATCCTCATCAAATGTCCGAAATGCACACTTTAGGTAAGCGTATTTCCGTGGAAATCTTTAAGGAAATCGAAGATTTTACACGATAATTCTATTTTCATATGTATTAATAAATTGAAAGATGATTTTCACTTTAAACATTCCATTTAGCATCAAAAAAATGCAAAATTCCGGCTGAAAAAGAGACAAATATGTTTAATCTATTGAAAGGCAGGAAAATGTTAAAAACCGAACACTTGCCATAATTTTAACAAGAAGTAAGTATCTTATTACAAAGATTAACATCCATCCAACCCTTTAAATACCTTAAAATGAAAACGGTTACTTTCACTTTTTTAAAAACCAATGCGAAAATCTATTCCATAGCTTTCCTCTTTTGTACAGCTTTGTTCGTCTTGGGATGTAGCTCCGATGATGGTGGCGGAGACCAAATGGATGAAATGGCACAAGAGGAGGACCCTGTATTGGATTTCGACCTTTTGGTAGATACTTGGCAGGCAGAAACCTTTTTCTTCCAAGAATCTAACAGTTCATTGGGAGACCTCAGCGTAATTGGCAACGGCGGTTCAGTTACGTTGGAAGTGATGAGCGATGGGCGATTTGTATTTGATTTTGAAGTTCCACCAGATGAAGATGGATTTATGAATTCCGGTATTTTTAGAATTGAAGAAAATACCCTTCAAGCCCTGTTTTCTGATGATACAAGCTACCGCGATTTAGAGGCCGAAATTGGCGAAAGCCGCCTTACCATTGAAGGCATTGGCATTTTCTCACTTAGTGGTCAGGGTTCAAAAATCACTCAAGGTTTTAGAGGAACTTTCTTCAGACAGGAGTAAAAACCAGGCTTGCACTTTTAATTTAAATGTACCAGGGCACACCGCACAAGTGGTTTGTTTTAAATTTCTTTTCCATCTTTCGTTGGACCTTGAATCCTATGGTATCGATTGAATAGGGTCTTCTAAGCTAATATTTGGATTTATCAATGTAATATCACTACTTTAGATACATCCCCGATACCATTCCCCTAGCTTAGCTGAAACGCCAGGTGATTTAAGCTATCAAAGGACAACCATATGACCAAACTGGGGATGAACACCACACACTTTATCTGCCTCTTTCTAGGCTTCACTTGCATGCTCTCCGCACAGAGCAGACCAGACTCCTTACTAGCTGTGCTGAAAACCCAAGCTGCCGACACTAGCAAAGTAGCTACCCTTTTACAGTTGTACGAATCGTTAAAATTTGAAGAACAGGATAAAGCACGAGAATATCTGGAGGAATCCCTAAATCTTTCTGCAACCTTGGATTTTAAAAAAGGTTTGCTCAATGCGCTCTTAGCCAAAGGGGAATACTTTGAAACCACGGGCTACCAAGACAGCGCACTGATAACATATCAAAAAGCCCAAAAAATCGGTGAGAAACTGGACCAAAGACCAGGAATTACCGAGTCATATATTGGCATGGGAAGTGCCTTTTCATCACTCCAACGCCTAAATGAAGCAGATTCCGTCGCTTTTTTAGGGATAGCGCTAGCGAAAAAGACCCCTATGGATTCTTTGAGCTTGATACAATTCTACACGATTCTATCAAATACCGCCTATTTCCGGAATGATTATGAAAAATCAATTGGATTTGATAGGAAAGCGTTGGAATACAATGCTTCGGACCTTAGAAAAAGGGCAAAGTCTTTCCTTAACATTGGAAGTACCTACGACCTGTTAGGGAATTACCAAAAGACCGATGAATATTACCAAAAAGCCCTAGAGGCTGCAAAGGCCATAAAGGATAAGCGTATGATTGCCTTGGTTCAGTCTGAAATGGGCCTTTTAAAAACAAACTTGAAAGAATTTGCCGAGGCCAGAAGATTGTTTGGGCTGGCACTAACCCATTTTGAAGCCGTCAACGATAAGACTATGATGGCTTATACACAACAATATCTGGCCAAAGTCCACGTAGAACTAGGAGAGTTTGATGAAGCCATAGCGAAATATAAAAAAGCCTTAGCCATCGCAAATGAAATCAATTCGCGTTCTACTGAGGCCCATTCCACCTATCAATTAGCGTTAGCGTATTATAAAAAGAAGGATTATCCCAATGCGGAAAAATATTTTTTGGAAGCAAAATCCATGTTTGATGCTCTCGAAGAAAGCAACATGCAAACTTGGGTCATGTCAAGGCTTAGTGACCTGTATGCTACTACCAAAGACTTCAAAAAGGCGTTTGAATACCTACAGGAAGTTAAAGCTAGGGACGATAGTCTCCTTTCTGCGAACTCTGCCAAGAACATTGCGGAAATGGAGGAGAAATACCAAAACGAACAAAAGCAGCAACAAATCGAACTACTTGGCGCGGAAAATGAGATTGCCTCACTGAAAATCCAAAAACAAACAAGTCTTCGGAATTATCTGCTACTAGGTGCCTTTCTTCTCTTGGTAATCATAGGTGTCGTGTACAACCGTTACCAACTGAAAACACGTGCAAACGCGAAACTTAAGGCCTTGGATTCCCTAAAAACGAACTTCTTTACCAATATCTCCCATGAGTTCAGAACGCCGCTAACCTTAATTCTAAGTCCCCTACAGGAACTCATGGGCAAAAAAAATGATACCGAAACAGCGCAGGCCCTTTCCATTATTCATAGAAATGCAAAAGTACTCACCAACTTGCCCAACCAATTGTTGGACCTTTCCAAACTGGAAGCTGGAAAACTTTCCTTAAGAGTGACCGAAGGGGATTTGAAATCAGTCTTAAAAGTTGTTTGCGCTTCCTTCGAATCCCTTGCCGTTGCTCACAATATTGAGTTCGTTAGAGACCTGAATGATGCTCCCGAACTAGCCTATTTTGATGAAGATAAGGTACAGAAGGTTTTAAACAACCTACTTTCCAACGCCTTTAAGTTTACCTCAAAAAAAGGAAAAGTGATGATTAAAGCCTTTCAGAACCAACAAGGGGTGTCTATTGCAATTCAAGATACCGGGAACGGGATTTCCCAAGAAGACCAAAAGCTCATTTTCAAGCGTTTTCACCAGAACCAAACCAATACGCCCGATGCCGCTGGCACAGGGGTTGGATTGACCCTATCTAAAGAATTGGCCCTTTTGCATCGCGGCGATATAGCTGTAGAAAGCGAAAAGGGCGCCGGAGCTACGTTTACATTTCATTTTCCAATCAAAAAATCGATCTACCAACCCAAAGAAATCCAGGAGGACATAGAAGAAAAAGATGTATCGATTTCAAAACCAGCAGTCGTTACTTTAGATGAGGAGAAGACAGAAATAGCATCTTCCGACAAAATTGTTCTGATTGTTGAGGACAATCCTGATTTGAGTAACCACATGCGTTCCTTGCTCAAAGACGAATTTACCGTAAAGCAATCTTCAAACGGTAAGCTGGGTATTGAGGATGCCTTGGAAATCATTCCCGATATTATTATCTCAGATTTGATGATGCCCGAAGTAGATGGAGTTGAATTGAGTAACACTTTAAAAGCAAACGAGAAAACCAGCCATATCCCTATCATCCTGTTAACGGCAAAAGCAGACCGTAATACAAAGCTCGAAGGCCTCAAAACTGGTGTGGATGATTTCTTGACCAAACCTTTCGACAATGAAGAGCTGAAGGTTAGAATACAGAACCTCATCGTTCAACGTGAAAAATTGAGGTCGAAATATGAGCAAACCTTGCGATTGGCGCCTTCCAAAATAAAAGTCAAATCCCCTGAAGAAACCTTCATTAAAAAAGCGTTGGAAGTAGTAGATATCAATTTGTCGAACTCAGAATACACCGTGGAAACCTTTCAAAAAGATATGGGCATGAGTCGCATGCAACTCCACCGAAAGCTCAAAGCCTTGACCAATTTCTCCGCCAGCGAATTCATTCGTGATATACGACTTCAACGCGCTGCAGACTTACTTTCCCAAAATGGGTTGAATGTTTCTGAAGTAGCCTATAGTTGCGGTTTTAATAGTACCTCATACTTCACCCAATGCTTTAAGCAAAAGTTTGGAACGAGTCCTTCAAAACACTCTTCAACCGCTTAACGGCCCCCTCATCGCGATTCAAACAGATGAAAAAGCCTTGTTCTAAAGGGTTTTTCATGGTTGTTACATATCTGATAGTTTTTGGGAGATAGGTGCAAGCCCCTCACATCCTTGCCGTGTAATTTCAAGGCAATCAACCAAAACAAATCACGATGAAAACAATCATACTGACAGGGATTTTCAGTTTGTTCGCTATTCCTCTTTTAGCACAATCCGATAGCCTTACTGTGGTAGCATCTCAAATTTCTGTTGAAGAAATCAACAAGGAAATTGCAAGAAACTTCTACCAAGACCTTTGGTTTACCAACAACACCGATAAATATGCAGACTACGTCGCCAAGGAATACGTAGTGTACGATATTGGTGACCGAAAGGGGGTAACCGAACCCGCGATAGAACAGAAAATCATTGCAGATAGATTCTGGGAAGGCGGTTCATGGGATTCCAAAATTGATTATCAGATT
>CALBPG010000237.1 GCA_937899065.1 uncultured Allomuricauda sp. | reverse complement strand
AAAGACCAATTGCTTGCCATACAGGGTAGAAAAATCCAACAGCGATGCTTCAGTGTCTGTCATGCTGGTAGAATAGATATTAACCCAGCCTGCAACAATTAAAAGAAGAAAAAGGGTAACTGTAAGCCAGTCAATTCGCTTGACCAGTCCTCTACCAGACATATTCGTTTATCTTGAAAGGTTCTCCGGTAAAAGGTTTGGCATACTCATGTTCCAACGTTTTCTCCAGCATTCGTTTTTCCAAATCCTTTCGGGTGATTTCACCGTTGATATATTTTTCGATAAGCAGGGATGCTATATGACCAGCGTAACGTGCGCCATAATAACCATTTTCAATATACACGGCCAAAGCGATTTTCGGATTTTCTACAGGAGCAAATGCTACAAACACCGAATGGTCTGTCAATTGCATGCGCTTTCCATCAATTCGCACAAAGTTTTCTACTGTACCCGTTTTTCCAGCAATATCAATACCTGGTATTTGCAACCAACGGGCCGTACCATATTTGTACACATTGGCCATCCCTTGGATTACCGGTTCGAAGTGTGCGCGATCTATGGTGGTGTATCGTGGCTCTGTATATTTTGCATCAATGCCCATACCGCCGCTTATGTTTTTAATGACATGGGGGGTAAAAAAGTGGCCCTTGTTCGCAACTGCGGCGGTCATATTGGCAAGCTGTAATGGCGTTGCAGCTACCTCACCTTGCCCAATAGAGTTGGAAATAATGTAGGAAGAAGCCCAGCGATTGTCTCCGTAGGCTCTATCATAATAGGCTTTGTCTGGAATACGACCGGGTCGGCCGGTAGGCAAATCCGTACCCAAATAAGAACCCAGCCCGAAACTTTTCATATGGTTTTCCCAAACATCCATGCCTTCATCGGATGTAGGGAACTTGTTATAAATCTTTCGAAAGGTTCCGGCGAAGTAGGCATTACATGATTTGTAGATACCTGAATTCATATCTCGAATGCCACCACCGCAGTGGCAACCTCTCTTGGTGCTCCCTACGTAAAACCCATTGTAACACCGAAAAGTAGTGCTAGGTTGAATAACTCCTTCTTGCATGGCCACCAAGGCATTCATGATTTTAAAAGGAGAACCGGGAGAAGGTTCAGCCAAAATGGATCGGTCCCAAGTCGGTTTGGAGATAGAGTCGTAGTGCAACTTGGTGTAATTCCTGGAACGTTCCCGGCCTACCAAAAGTGCAGGGTCGTACGTTGGACCCGAAATCATGGTCAAGATTTCACCGCTTTTTGGTTCAATGGCTACTATGCCACCTCGCTTTCCGTGCATCAGTCGCTCTCCGTATTCCTGGAGGGCTTTATCAATGGTAATATGGATTTCCTTTCCTTGTTGTGGCAAGGTGTCCAGTTTTCCGCTTTTGTACGGCCCAATATCTCGATTAAAGCGATCCTTTTGAATATGTTTTACTCCTTTTCGCCCTCTAAGGATTTCTTCATATTGTTTTTCAATGCCAGTTCTTCCCTTGAGCTCTCCGGCAACATAATAGGGATTGTTGGTCAAATCCCGTTCATTCACCTCACTGATGTATCCCAAAACGTTGGCCGCGCTGTGGGTTGCATAATATCGTAACGAGCGCTTTTGAATATAAAATCCTTCAAAATGCCTCATTTTCTCCTGTAACCGCGCATAATCCGCCTTGGAAAGTTGTGGAACCAATACGGAGGGCAGTCGCGGGGAATATACCCGCGCTTTTTTCATTTTTGAAACAAAAGTCGTCTTGTCAATTCCCAAAAGGCTGCAAAACTCCAAAGTGTCGAGCGGCTTAACTTCCCTTGGAATCACCATCACATCATAGGCCGCCTGGTTTCCGACCATTAGTTCTCCATTCCGGTCATAGATGTAGCCACGCTCTGGATAGTCGTACACTTTTTTGATTGCTGGATCCTCCAAAATTTGGTTTGGACTAAAGCTGAAAAGCTGCAAATAGGTAAGTCTACTTATAAAAGTGAAACCGATGAGCACCACAACCGAGGATAGCAATAGTTTTTTCATCTATGGAATTAAAATGAGTTCTTTAATAATCTAACGTAATCAACCTTGAATTTATTCGCTTTTGGGACTGAAAAGTGAGCTAAATAAGGTGCACAAAAATATTGTAAGTAGGCTCGTTGATAGGATTTTCTTCAAAATTAACAGGATATGTGAGAAACTTAAAATTTCAAAGCAAAAGAAAATCGTGTGATGCAGCACAATTAACAAAGCCAAATAGGTGATTCTTTGGATTTTGGTAGTGTTTTTAAAAGTGAAATTCTGGAATTCGTAATTCACTCCAAAACAAAAGCGCATGATAAAGGGACGCGCAAAAGCGGCGGTCAAGATTGCCAAAGTATGCAGGGCTAGTGAATCTGAAAAAATATCAATGAGCAGGCCCAACAGGAAAGCAACCAACAAAAAAACGGCTCTGTTTTCTTTGATTGGATACCAATACAAAAAAATCACATAAACCATAGGGTTGATGGTCCCCATAAAATTAAGCCCATTAAAAATGAGCACTTGCGCCAAAAGCAAAAGCACGAACCGAAAGGCATTTAAAACAATTGGATTATTCATCTTCCGTTTGTGCTTCTAATTGGTCAATTTCAGCTTTGTTGTGATTCTGTACGAGGTAAACCCATCGGACATTAGCCATATCGTTGAACAAGGCCACATCAATATTGTAATAACTTTTCGAGGCATTCAAATCATAACGCTTGATGGTTCCTATGGGAATGTTCTCTGGGAAAATGCTGGACATGGCCCCGGTAACAATAGTATCTCCCACCACCAAGGGCACCAATCTCGGAATGTCTACCAATTGCACAACGGTATGGTCTGAAGCATCCCACTCCAACGAACCAAAGTAATCCGTGTTTTTTATTTTGGCGTTAATACTCGATTTGGTGTTGAGAATACTTTGCACGGTGGCAAATTGACCCGAGATATTCTCCACAATGCCCAAAATTCCTTTGGACGTAATGACGCCCATATCCTGTGTCACCCCATCATTATCTCCCTTGTTTATGGTGAGGTAGTTCCGCGGGGCGCTAAAACTGTTTTTAATGACTTTGGCCTGAGCAACTTGAAATGGAAGCAAACTGGAATCTAAAACTTGTTCCTCTCCTGTTTGGGCGTTAAATAACAATTTTCGGAGTCGCTGGTTCTCATCGGCCAACTTCTGGTTCTCTTCTTTCAAGGAAAAGTAGCCTGAAATATTGGCGGCAGTTCCATAGATTTTACCCGAAACCCAGCGTGAAGAATTAAAAAATTTGGATTGATGATAGGAATGGGAACGAACGGTCAGTAGCAACGCAATAAACGAAAGCAACGCATACAAGAACGTGTTTCGGTTATTTAAGATAAAATTGATTATCCTTTGCATCCTGCAGTTTGATTAGGCAGACACTACGCTATCCCATGCCCATCGATTACTTGATAAGGATACTTTTGTAGCGTTCTAGGTTTTTTAGTGCGATACCGGTTCCCCGTACAACAGCTCTTAAGGGGTCCTCGGCGATATAAACCGGTAAGTCCGTTTTTTGCGAAAGTCTTCGGTCTAAACCACGCAGCATAGAACCTCCACCAGCAAGATAAATTCCGGTGTTGTAGATATCCGCAGCAAGTTCAGGTGGCGTTTGTGACAGGGTTTCCATAACAGCATCTTCCACACGAAGGATACTTTTATCAAGGGCTTTGGCAATTTCCCGGTAGGATACTTGCACTTGTTTGGGTTTTCCAGTAAGCAAATCCCTTCCTTGGATGCTCTTGTCTTCTGGAGGCGATTTTAAATCTTCAGTAGCCGAACCAATTTCGATTTTGATGGCTTCTGCGGTACTTTCCCCAACATAAAGGTTGTGCTGGGTACGCATGTAATAAATGATATCGTTGGTGAACACGTCACCTGCAATTTTCACGGATTTGTCGCAGACGATTCCACCTAAAGCGATAACCGCGATTTCGGTGGTGCCCCCTCCAATGTCGACAATCATGTTTCCTTTGGGTTGCATGATGTCTAGACCAATACCAATTGCCGCCGCCATAGGTTCATGGATGAGGTAAACTTCTTTACCATTTACACGCTCCGCGGATTCTCGAACGGCACGCATCTCTACTTCGGTGATACCCGAGGGAATACAGATAACCATGCGCAAGGCGGGCGGGAACCATTTCTTTTTCAATGCGGGAATGTTCTTGATAAACATGTTTATCATCTTTTCCGAAGCATCGAAATCTGCGATAACACCATCTTTCAGCGGTCGGATGGTTTTGATGTTTTCGTGGGTTTTTCCTTGCATCATATTGGCTTCCCTTCCCACAGCGATGATTTTTCCAGTGACCCGGTCTCGCGCTACGATGGAAGGACTGTCTACAACAACTTTGTCCAAATGGATGATGAGGGTATTTGCAGTTCCGAGGTCAATTGCAATCTCCTCGGTCATGAAATCAAAGAATCCCATAAAAACCGTTAGTTATTTAAGTTGATTAAAAATTATCGGCTAAAGTACTAAAATTAATGCTTAAAATGCCGCGTACCAGTCATTACCATGGCCATGTTGTTTTCATCACAAAAGTCAATACTCAATTGGTCCTTGATGGAACCTACCGGTTGGATAACACTTGTGATACCCGCCTTGTGCGCAATTTCAACGCAGTCCGGAAAGGGGAAGAATGCGTCACTAGCCATTGCAGCCCCTTCTAGCTTGAATCCAAAAGAGTTCGCTTTATGGACCGCTTGGTTCAAGGCATCCACCCGTGAGGTCTGTCCTGTACCACTAGCCAAAAGCTGTCGGTTTTTAGCCAAAACAATTGTGTTGCTTTTGGTGTGCTTACAGATTTTGGAGTCTAAAAGTAAGTCGGCTACTTCGTCTGCCGCCGGATGTTTTTTTGTAGCGTTGGACAGGTCTTCTGCGGTATCCGTTTTCAGGTCTTTTTCTTGCACCAAAGCCCCATTCAAACAAGTTCGAATAGTTGTTTTTGGCATTTCGACCTCATTTTGCACAAGGAGAATACGGTTCTTTTTGCCCTTGAGAATATTAAGCGCTTCATCTGCGAAAGATGGGGCAATCACTACTTCACAAAAGAGTTTGTGGATTTCTTCAGCGGTAGGCGCATCAATTTCTGTATTGGAAATCAAAATACCACCGAAAGCCGAAACCGGGTCTCCCGCCAAAGCGTCAACATAGGCTTCTTTGATGGTATTTCGGGTGGCAAGACCACAGGCATTATTATGTTTTAAAATGGCAAAGGTTGGAGAATCGGTTTTGAACTCTTCCATCAGGTTTACTGCGGCATCAACATCTAGTAAATTATTATAGGAAAGTTCTTTACCATGCAGTTTGGTGAACATCGCTTCGAAATCTCCGAAGAAGAATCCTTTTTGATGTGGGTTTTCTCCATAACGTAATACTTTTCCGTTTTGCTCGCTGATTTTGAGAACCGCCTCTTCGTGTTGATTGAAGTAATTATAGATGGCGGTATCATAGTGTGAGGAGATGTTAAAAGCCTTAGCTGCAAATTTCTTTCGGTCATCAAGACTGGTTGAACCTTTTTCATCGGTCATTAGTTGCAAGAAAGCTCCATAATCTCCCATTGAGGAAACGCAAATGACGTCTTTGTAATTCTTGGCTGCAGCACGTATCAAGGAAATTCCACCAATATCGATTTTTTCAATAATGTCTTGTTCAGAAGCTCCGCTGGCAACGGTTTTTTCGAAAGGATATAGATCCACAATAACAATATCCAATTGTGGAATTTCAAATTCAGTCATTTGAGCCACATCGCCACTGTCTTCTTGACGGTTTAAGATTCCGCCAAAAATTTTGGGATGTAAGGTTTTTACGCGTCCTCCTAGAATGGAAGGGTAACTGGTTACTTCTTCTACGGGTACCACGGGAATACCCAAATCGCGAATGAACTTTTCAGTTCCTCCGGTGGAATACAAGGTGATATCGAGTTCGTGGAGTTTTTTTACGATGGGTTCCAAACCGTCTTTATGGAAAACGGAAACCAGGGCACTTTGAGCTTTTTTGACGCTGTTCATTTGAGTCTTAAAATCAGTTTCTTAAGCCCACAAATGTAATTTTTTTGTTAGCAAAATGCAGGTCGTGTTATCAACAATAGCCTGTGAGTTTTAAAGAATTTGGGCAACACCTTTGTTTACGAATTCCAAAAAGCGCTCATCCGCGTCCGTGAAAGGGTCTGGCGTTTCAGAGTCGATATCGATTTGCCCCACATTTTCGCCATTGATAAAAAGTGGCACCACAATCTCCGACTTTACCGAAATACTACAAGCAATATAATTGTCCTGTGCTCTCACATCGGGAACCACAAAATTTTCATTGCTTACCGCAACTTGTCCACAAATGCCTTTCCCAAAAGGAATTATGGTATGGTCTGTGGGTGCGCCGGCATAAGGTCCTAACTTTAACTCTTGCTTTTCACCGTTTTTGAAATAAAACCCAACCCAATCATAGTAAGGTACTTTGGTTTTGAGCGTTTCACATATTTCTTGTAAACGCTCATTCGTGCTAAGTGAATTATTTTCAAGGGTTTGCGAAACCTGCTTTCGTAAACTGTCAAAATTTGTCATGAACTCTTTAAAAAATGTATCTCAAAAGTCGATAAAGTTATTGAAAGCTTACCGATTTCACTTCAGAAATCAAACTACCGTCTTCAGCAATACCTTCTATATAAATCGAGGCGCCTTCTTGTTGTAAGGTTGGGATGGTCACATACGCTTCACCTTCGGTATTGGTAACAACTTGATTGGCCCAATGTATGATACCGTGGGCTTGAAAACGGTCATCAGTGTAGGACACATACTCTGGATTGACATACTGCTTGGGTCGCTGAAAGCCTTCGTTGGCAATAAACTTGGCAAAACGTTCTTCTGGTTTTTCATTGGTGTAGCTGCCATCTTTTCGATATATATAAATCACGGGGCGGTAACCCGTTTCAATGGGCTGGTGCGTGTAATAAATCTCGTCAATTCCTGCGGTCAATGAGTTTAACAAATTGGGCGGCATATTGGATATTCCCCTTGATGGATTGAATACCGTGATGTTATCCACCACAATTACTGGTGGGCCAACCCCTGGTTTAGAGGTTTGTGGTAAAATCATGGGTCTGCCATCACTTGTGGTTAGGGTTCGATAGGAAAGACTCTGTAGCAACTGCTGAACTGTTGGAGTCTTTTTGATGATGTCTTCAGTAACTTTTACAGCATCAAAAAGCGCTGTCGAGGCTTGTGCGGGGCGATGCACCAATTTTTGTTCTATTCTTTGCTCCGTAACCGTTACACCTTCCAAGGTGATGGTATTTGGGTCGAGGAAGAAACTAGCAGTGTTTATAGGTTCAGATGCTATGCGATAGTCATCCCAATCCTCTGAATAAAGTTCAACTTCCTTCCAAAAGTTCTCAGAAAGCGACTCATCAAACGTGAATTGTAAAGGGTCTACACTGGCCGAAAAACGAGGTTCTTGGGTCTTGTTTTGGTCGTTTATTAAAGTGATATAAATCGATTCGTCTTTATTGACCAGCGTATTGTCGAAAACGAATCGAGCATCTTCAATCGTGGTTTGATAGATATGAGGTTTGGATTTTTGGTAGAGCACCAATTCTTGGTTTTTTTGCGTTATGGGTGTTTCAATTTCACCCGATATCGAAAATCCATGGTTCGCTTCAGAAAGAACTTCTGGGGTATTGATGAAAATGTCGGACCAATCGTACCGACTCCATCCGTGCGTCAGCAGTACATTATCCAACTGATATTGAATCACTCGGTCTTCCAAATTATCCAAATACTTCTTGAAATCTGACTTTGAATTCTTGACGTAAGGCGCAATCAAAAATTGGGTTAAGACTGATTGCTCTGGGTTCATCGATTCAGTACCTAATGGCAAGGCAGATATACTCATCCGTGCTCGGGGATGGGTTTTGGCGTACAGCTGAATTTTTAACCGAATGGAATCTTTGGTAGTCTGTTTCCTTTCCCTTTTTACCGTTGTCTCGGCGATTTTAAGTTGGGCCTGATTGAAAATAAGACGTTCAAGAATCGGATTTAAGTCATGGTCGAAAATGGTGATGATGTTCATTCCTAACCGAAGTTTGTTTTTCGGAATGGCCAAGGATTGTTGGTTTTGACTCATTTTAAGAACTTTCAGCGCCAGAACACCGTCTCTATGAATAGCAACAAAATAATCGCGGCCGCCAATGTGTTCCAACGTGGAAGTATTGGTCTTAATGTCTAGAACTACTTTATCTGGAAAAAGGTTATTTGTCGACAAGACTACCCCAATTGGCTTGGCTTTGGGGAGTGTAGCCTTTACCACCGTACCGTTGCTGAAAGTGACTTCAACGGAGTAGCTTTTGTCCGATGCAGGAACGAACTCAAACTTACCAATTCCAGAACCGCTTGCGGAAATTCGACTGAGGACAACATTTTTGCGCTCTTCCAGAAGCCGGATGTCCGATATAGACGCATCGCCTTGAATGACAAAACCAACCGTATTTTGCGTGTCAGAGACCAGGTGCCCTCCCTCTGGCATAAGGGTTATCCTCTCTTTTTTTCTATTTTTTTGAATGTTTTCAATATCGGTGTCTTCCGTTTGTGCGATTTGTAGGGTGATTACGGAAGAATCGTCTTCGATAAAGTTTTGCATCCACGTCGTTTCACTTTTCAGAAATACTTTTTGGCCTTTCAAGTCTTTAGGAAGCTCAAAATTTCCGGAAGCCATTCCATCAGCAACAGAAAGTACCGCTGATGTGAGTTTTTGTCCATTCGCATCGAAGAGAGAGCTATATAGGTTTGTATTTGTTAGAAGAGGAAGGTCATTTTGCCTATCATAAAAATGGGCTGTAAACCAAACTGTTTCTCCGGGTAGGTATTGGGTTTTATTGGTATGAACGAAGATGGATTCGCGATACAACTCAAAATAGTCAGCGTAAATGTTCTTCAGAAAATGGTTTTGAAGGTCTTGTGAAAAAACAAGTTGACTCATGAAGAGAGTGGAGAAAAGTAAAGTTCGCAGCATATGATTTTTTCTAAAAGATACAATCCGGGCTCCGCTTTTACTGTTTAAAAAAAGTTAATTCCAGCACCATTGTGCGTATAGTCAAAATAGTGATTATCAGTATGATGGGAAGGGATAGAGGATAAATTTTTACCTTTGTACTATGAAGCTGATGTTTCGTAACATAATGATTGTACTTCTTTCCACTCTAATGGTAGCCTCTACCATTTCTTGGACGGTGGACAAACACCTTTGTATGGGACGGGTTATGGATGTGGCCTGGTTTTCTCATGCTGATTCTTGTGGTACGTTCGAAGATGCTGCTTCAGGGGCGATGTCCAAAATGTCTTGTTGCGACGATGAATCTTTTACGTTACAGGGCCAAGATGATTTGACAGTTAAGTGGTTTGAGTTGGATTTAAGCCAGCAACTGTTTCTGTTCACATACGCTAGCACTTACATAAATAGTTTAAAGCCGCTTTCTGAAGCCCGTCCTGTTTATGTTGAATATCCACCCCCCAATCCTGCGAAGGATTTTCAGGTCTTGCACCAAGTATTCTTGATTTGATGTATTGAATCTTATTTGAAAACCCGACTCAAAAGAGCTCGGGCATAGTGTTTTGTACATTATTAAAGATTCAATTTACATGAAAAAACTTCTAATAATACTTCTTTGGCTACCTATTATTGTAACCGCTCAACAAAAGCTTGAGGGGACTGTTATGGAAGCCAACCCTAATAATAACAACGTTCCGCTGTCTGGGGCCAATGTGTATTGGCTCAATTCCGCCATAGGAACCATCACCAGCACCGATGGGTCCTTTTCAATACCCTATGATGACAAATACAATAAGTTAATCATCAGTTTTGTGGGTTTTCGGTCAGATACGCTGACTATTGATGCACCAAGACCCATTCGACATTGGTTGTCACCAACTAATCAACTCGATGAGGTTGTTGTTGAGCAAAAGAAAGATGCTGTTGAAAAAGCACTTTTTTCGGCCCAAAATGTGGTCACTATAAACAGTGCCGAATTGCTCAAGGCAGCTTGTTGTAATCTTTCCGAAAGTTTTGAAACCAATCCTGCCATTGATGTCAATTTCAACGATGCGTTGACAGGGACACGGCAAATACAAATGTTGGGATTGACCAGTCCGTATTTGCTCATTACCCAAGAGAATATTCCCATGGTGCGAGGTGCGTCACAGGCCTTCGGATTAACCTACACCCCTGGCACATGGGTAGAAAGCATTCAAATCACCAAAGGGGCTGGGAGTGTGGTCAATGGATTTGAAAGCATCTCCGGACAAATCAATACGGAACTACAAAAACCGATGACGGATGTCCCTTTGTTTGTTAACGGCTATGGCAATTTGAATGGGCGTTTGGAATTAAACACGCATTTTAATACCAAAGTATCACCGCACTGGAGTACTGGTTTATACCTACACGGAAACCAAAGGAAGGTCGAAGTGGACAATAATGATGACGGATTTTTGGATATTCCTTTAGCCAATCAAATCAATATTTCCAATCGATGGCAATACCAAAATCCTGAAAAAGGCTTGGTAAGTTTCATCAATGTTCGATTCTTGAATGATGAGAAGCAGTTGGGGGAAACGGGGTTTAATCCCAATACAGACAGGTTTACCACCAACGCTTGGGGCAGCGAAATTGATACCCAGCGTTTTGATGGCTCCGTAAAATTGGGCTATGTATTTCCTGAGCTACCCTTTCAAAGCTTTGGTTTCCAAGCGTCTTATAGCAATCATTCCCAAGAGTCCTACTATGGGTTGAATCAATACAATATTGACCATGAAAGTGTGTATTCCAATTTGCTTTTTAGTTCAATTATTGGGAGCACCCAGCACAAATTCAAAACTGGAATTTCATTTGCGTATGATAACTATGATGAACAGGTAAATACCGAATTGTTCAATCGGACGGACCGTTCGGCGGGAGCCTTCTTTGAATATAGCTACACCAATTTGGAAAAATTGAGCTTGACTGCCGGCGCACGTTTGGACGCTCATAATCGCTTGGGGACATTTTTCACCCCAAGGCTTCATGTGCGCTATACGCCATGGGAAAAAGCAAGTCTGCGGGGTTCTTTTGGATTGGGAAGGCGTGCAGCAAATATTTTTGCCGAAAATCAACGGTTATTTGCCTCTTCCCGAAGTTTAGTGCTCAATGGAAATGGCGGGAATGTTTACGGATTTGACGCTGAAAAGGCCCTGAACTTTGGTTTTGGCTTTTTGCAAAGGTTTTCCCTTTGGAATCGTCCCGGGTCCTTGTCACTGGATTTTTATCGCACAGATTTTGAGAATCAGGTTGTGGTTGATTGGGAAAATGCGAGAGAAGTCCGTTTTTCAAATCTAGAGGGAGATAGTTTTGCAAATAGTTTTCAAGCAGAAGTGAACCATGAAGTTCTTCCCAATGTTGAATTGCGCATGGCATATAAGTATTATGATGTACAAACGACCTATCAAACAGGGCAATTGCAAAAACCGTTACAAGCGCAACATCGCTATTTTGCAAACGTGGGCTACAATACCCAGCCTAAAGAAAATGGCGCCCAATGGCGTTTTGATTATACCTTGAACATTTTGGGTAGGCAACGTTTGCCCAGCACGGTGGCCAATCCCGAGGAGCTGCAGCTCGGAGATTTCGCGGAAGGCTATAGTTTGATGAATGCCCAAGTAACCAAAGTGTTTTCCAATGCTTTTGAAATTTACCTTGGGGGCGAGAACCTGACAGGTACGCGCCAAAGTAATCCGATACTCGGAGCGAATGATCCCTTTGGAACAAATTTTGACACCACAATCGTGTTTGCCCCTATTTTAGGGCAAATGGTCTATGTGGGTTTTCGATTTAAAACATAAAAACCTATTAATTTTCGAACATGAAACAGTATTTTTTGATTTTGGCTTTGATGCTATTTTCCGTTGGGCTTTCTGCTCAGAAGAAGAACAAGAAATTAACTTTTGAGGTAGATGGGGTATGCGCAATGTGCAAAAACCGAATTGAGAAAGCAGCCTTAAAAGTAAAAGGAGTGAAGTTTGCCGCTTGGGATATACCAACCCATGAATTATCACTTGTTATTGATGAAAACAAGACCAATGTAATGGAAATTAAGTCTGCTGTCGCAAGTGTGGGTCATGATACCAAGGAATTAAAGGCGCCGCAGGAGGCGTATGATAAAATTGATCCTTGCTGTAAATACCGCGACCCGAACAACGAACATCATAGAAAGCACTAATGGAACGTACCTATACCATTACGGGAATGACTTGTAACGGATGTGTAGCTTCTGTTCAAGGAAAATTGGAACAGGTCAATGGTGCGGAAAACGTTGCTTTCGACCTGGATAAGGGTGAAGGTAGGCTGAAGATGCAGCATGATATTCCTTTGGATTTACTCTCAGAGGTTCTGCCATCCAAATATACCATTGCGGTAAATGATGCGATAACTTCTGAGACCAAGGATGTCAAGGAAACATCAAAATGGCGACAGCTTAAACCCTTGTTCCTCATTTTTGCGTACCTCTTCGGCGCAGCTTTTTTATTAAATTTTAAGACTTGGAATATCCAGAACGCCATGATGGACTTTATGGGTCTGTTTTATGTGGTGTTCAGTTTTTTCAAGTTTTTGGATTTAAAAGGCTTTCCAGAGAGTTTTAGAATGTACGACCCTTTAGCTAAGGTCGTTCCCGTATATGGATGGGTATATCCATTTTTGGAGCTAGCACTAGGACTCTGCTTTTTGATGCGATTTCAAGTAACGCTTGCCCTTTGGATTACTATTTTGGTTTTAGGCATCACAACTGTTGGGGTGACCAAAGCCTTATTGGATAAAAAAATTATTCGCTGCGCTTGTCTGGGTACGGCGCTGAATTTGCCAATGACCGAGGCCACATTCATTGAAAATGCCGTCATGTTGGTGATGGCATTTTGGATGTTGTTCTAGCTATTGAGGGGATTGTTTCAATTTTTGATAGAAGCATTATAAATGGACTGTAAAAGACTGTTTTCGTCTTTGGTATCGTTTCCCAATTGCCAGAACATAATACCTCCCAATTTTTTGTTGATGGTATATTTGGTTTTTAACCGAACGGAAACGGAATCATCATAACTGATGAAAATACTGTCTTTCGCATTGTAGAGATAAGGGGCTTTTGCTATGGAATCCCAATGTCTCTTATAGGTCTTATCCGATTCAAATTCTTTTCGGATTTGATAGTACGCGCTCCACCCAATGTGAGCTCCTGAGTTTTTTTCGTAGAGACCATTGTTGTTTGGTGGAACGCCCTTCCAAGCCCTTCCATAGAATGCGGCACCAATTACAAGTTGTTCTGCTTTTATTCCTTGGTCGAGGCAAAACCGAACAATTTTTTCAGCCGACCTTGGACCATAATCCCGGTCTTTGTCCTGTTTGGATTTTCGATATGCGTTGATGAATTCTGCCGCAGGGGTATCTGCAATATCCTTTTCCGCTATGTGTCCTAAAGCGGTATGATGTCCGGTAAATGGGGAGGAAGGACCCACTTGGTCATAGGTCATGATGTTCATATAATCTACCACTTTCATTACGCTTTCCAGTTCAACGTTTTTGTAGTAGCGTTTCCATCCGGCAGAGGCAAAAGTGAGGATTTGCTTTCGGTCCAGCGTATTGAGCGCTGCGCGAAGTTCCTGCATAAGTAGTGTGAAGTTCTGTTTGTCTTCAGGTCGTGCCCCCGTGCCAGCGGCGGGGATGGCAGGGTATTCCCAGTCAATATCCACCCCGTCCAACTTAAATTCTTTATTAAAAGCAACGACACTCTCGACGAACTTTTTTCGATTTTCTGAAGTAGAGGCCATATCGGAGAAACCATCAGCGCCCCATCCCCCACAAGCAATCATTACTTTAAGATGTGGATGGTTTTTGCGTTGGGCTACTAACTGGTGTAGCTTCTTCTTGTTTTCCGTATCCCGGAATTTCATCTCCCCATCAATCACATGTGTAAAGGAAAAGATAATATGGGTCAATTGGTTCAGTGGTAGAAGGTCAGGACGATACTCCTTTTCAGGCACATAATAGGCCATGACCACAATGGGTTGCTCCTTTTGTTTTTTTGGCGAGTTGGCGATGAACAACATGGCCAAAAGCAAGACCATAATCGGTGCAACGCGTCTTAAAAGCTTCATTGAAAAGGAATTTTACCAAAAATTAGCCAATTAAAATTCGCTGCGAGAAACTATTAGACGGAGGGCATCAAGGAACATCCAAACTACAAATTTGAAAGAAAGATGTTGCTAAAAGATGCTGATATAAAAAACGCCCGTGAATTTTTCACAGGCGTTCTCTTATTATATAAATGGTAATGACTGATTACATCATGCCTGGCATTCCGCCGCCACCCATAGGAGGCATTGCCGGAGCATCTTCCTTGATATCGGTCAAAGCGCATTCGGTTGTCAAAATCATACCGGATACGGAAGCAGCATTTTCCAAAGCAACACGTGTTACTTTCTTGGGGTCAATGATACCTTCTTTCATCATTTCAACATACTTGTCAGACTTGGCATCGTATCCGAAATCTCCTTTTCCTTCCAATACTTTGGAAACCACAACAGAACCTTCCCCGCCAGCATTTTCAACAATGGTACGCAAGGGAGACTCAATTGCTCGGGCTACGATTTGCAATCCGGTGTCTTCATCGGCATTGGCTGTTTCGACTTTGGATAGTGTCGCTTTTGCACGAACCAAAGCTACCCCACCACCAGCTACGATACCTTCTTCAACTGCTGCTCTAGTAGCGTGAAGGGCATCATCCACACGGTCTTTTTTCTCTTTCATTTCTACTTCAGAAGGTGCACCGACATAAAGTACTGCAACACCACCGGCCAACTTAGCCAAGCGCTCTTGTAGTTTTTCTTTGTCGTAGTCTGAAGTAGTCGTTTCGATTTGCGATTTGATTTGGTTCACGCGTGTTTTGATGTTTTTCGCAGCACCAGAACCGTTAACCAAAGTAGTGTTGTCTTTATCGATGGTTACTTTTTCGCAAGTTCCCAACATATCAACGGTGGCAGTCTCTAAAGAGAAACCTCTTTCTTCCGAAATTACCGTCCCATTGGTCAAAATAGCGATGTCTTCCAACATGGCTTTTCTTCTGTCACCAAAACCAGGTGCCTTAACAGCAGCGATTTTCAAAGAACCTCTCAATTTGTTTACTACTAAAGTAGCCAAAGCTTCTCCGTCAACATCCTCAGCAATAATCAATAGGGGTTTACCTGATTGCGCTACGGGCTCCAATACAGGAAGCAAGTCTTTCATAGCAGAGATTTTCTTGTCGAACAACAAGATGTAAGGATTGTCCAAGTCGGCAATCATTTTCTCTGAATCGGTAACAAAGTATGGAGATAGGTATCCACGGTCAAACTGCATTCCTTCTACAACGTCAACGTAAGTATCAGTTCCTTTGGCCTCCTCTACGGTGATTACTCCTTCTTTTCCAACCTTATCAAAGGCTTGAGCAATCAGGTCACCGATGGTGCCATCATTGTTGGCAGAAATTGCAGCAACTTGCTTGATTTTTTCTGAAGAGTCACCGACTTTTTTGGATTGCTTTGCCAAGTTGGCTACAATTGCTTCAACTGCTTTGTCAATACCTCTTTTCAAATCCATAGGATTGGCCCCAGCAGCAACGTTTTTCAAACCTTCTTTTACGATAGCTTGTGCCAAAACAGTTGCAGTTGTGGTACCATCTCCGGCCAAATCATTGGTTTTGGAAGCAACTTCTTTCACCATTTGTGCGCCCATGTTTTCAAGGGCGTTTTCCAATTCAATTTCTTTTGCAACGGTTACCCCGTCTTTGGTTACTTGTGGTGCGCCAAAGGATTTGCTGATGATTACGTTTCTACCTTTAGGTCCTAAAGTTACCTTTACTGCGTTTGCCAATGCATCCACACCTTTTTTTAGGCCATCGCGTGCATCAATGTCAAACTGTATGTCTTTTGCCATTTTTAGTTGATTTTTTTAATTATACAATTGCTAAAATGTCACTCTCGCGCATCATCAAATAGTCGGTACCTTCCAATTTTAGCTCTGTACCGGCATATTTCCCGTAAAGAACGCTATCACCTACTTTAACGGTAAGCGCCTCATCTTTGGTTCCAGGGCCCACGGCCACTACTTTTCCTTTTTGAGGTTTCTCTTTGGCCGTATCAGGGATAATGATACCGGAAGCGGTTTTGGTCTCGGCCGCCATAGGCTCGATAAGTACCCTATCCGCCAAGGGTTTGATGTTTACTTTAGCCATATTTTTAATTTTTAGGTATTTATTTTAAAAATTCGTGATTGGGAGGACAGAAATTATGCCATTTAATGAAAAACTGCCAAACTGTTAAAACAAAAATGCCAGCTTGTCACTCAAGCTGGCATTTCATTATTTTTTTGTCATTTTCGGTAACTACTGAAGGGTGTCCGCAGGATTAGAAGTTCCTTCTGATGGAGGTACTTCCGCTGGTTCACCAGGTAAGGTTTCAGGAACGGTATTTTCGATATCATCTCCATTCAACAATTTAGAATCAGCCTGACCAAAATTACCTTTTAACGCTACATTCGATAGCAGTATCAATACAATAAGCAAGGTTGCCAAGGTCCAAGTACTTTTATCCAAAAAGTCACCTGTTTTTTTGACACCTCCTACTACTTGGTTACCTCCCCCTCCAAATGAAGAAGACAATCCGCCTCCTTTAGGGTTTTGCACCATAATCACCAACATCAACAGTAAACAAACTACAATGATGAGAATTAAAAAGATTGTAAACGTCGTTCCCATAAGTTATTACTTGTCCTTAGCTTTTTGCAGTTTTTTCACTGCTTGAATTTGGTCCGCAAAGAAACTACTTTTTTCTGGATATTTCAAACTCAATATCTTAAAGGCTTGAATGGCTTTTTTGTACTTCTTTTGTTCGAGGTAAACTTTGGCCAAAGTTTCGGTCATAAGTTCACTTTTATCCATTTTTACCGACTCCTTGATGTCGATTTTAGTTTCGGTTTTGGCTTTTGGGACAATTTTAGGGTTTTCCTCAATGAACTTGTCCAAAAGCTCGAACTTCCTTTTTTTGACCAGTTCTTGTTTTTCAGGAGTGATTTCCGCTGTTTTCGTGGTATTGGTCAGGGCTAACCATTCAGAAAAGGAGTGTTTCTCGAACCTACTGGTTTTGGGGAGAGGCTCATCGTCCTTTGCTTCATGTTCGTTTCCTGGCTCCTCTTCCTGGGTATTTTCCTTAAGTGGTTTAGGTTCCTTTGAGGCAAATAGCTGGGGGTCAAGGATTTGTTCCGCATGGTCAATGTTTTGCGGGTAGGGTGCTTCTTCCGGTTCTCCGAGCATGACTTCGGTTTCCGGATTGGGCTCGACAGCCTCAGAAATAATATCCTGTTCTTCCAGTTTTTGAGACCGTCCACTAAGGGTGTCGGCAATCTGGTTTTGAACAAATTGTTGGGAAGTGATGTAATCGAACAGTACTTCGCGGTCCGAAGTATAGGCTGCGGTTACTTTTAGTACATCATTGTATTTGTAACTGTCTAAGTTTTTTAATCCCTTCAAATAAAGGGCCCTTGAGGCTTGAAAATAGGGGTATTCATTCACAATGTCTTCCAACTCCCGTGTTTGCTGGGGTGAAAGAATCGTGTTCGACTATTGCAATATGTTCAGAAAATCCGCTACGTTCATTATTGCTACCAGTTACCCAACGAAGCGTTGAAGATGTCTTGGGTTATTCTTTCAAAAATTTCCTCATGTGCTTGTGGTTGCACCGTAGTCAAGGAAGCTGTGGCATCGAAATCAAAAAAGAATGAAAACCGTTTTTCGAAGTCTACCTCTTCTTTGGTTGTATTGAAAAAGCGCACATTGACGCTCATGGTCAATCGGTTTTGGGCTGTTAGTTGGTCGGAAGTAGCCGTCATGGGCGTAACCCGATATTCCACAATTTCGCCTTCGTAAACTAAGTCGCCATTGCTTCCGGTTAGGGATAGACTGGTTAAATTGTTTATCAAATCTTGGAGGGCCAAAGTAAAGTCACGGTCCAGTCCTGGGACAATGGTTGAACCAGGATTTTGGTCCGCATAGTTTTGAAAAAAGTTAACCTGAAAGCTTTCCGCGGTACCGATATCCGCACCTGAAAAGTTATATGCTCCGCAGCTCGACAATACTACCATCACAAACCCTAAAATCACTTGCTTTCTGCCCATCTTTGCAATTTAAGAATTCTTGAGACTTATAAATCGTACTGTTTTATTTTTCTGTAAAGGGTGCGTTCGGAGATTCCCAATTCACTGGCGGCCGCTTTGCGTTTCCCGCGATTGCGTTCCAAGGATTTTTTGATGAGTTCAATCTCTTTTTCTTGCAGGGAAAGGGTCTCTTCTTCTTGGATTTCTTCTGCGAAGTGATAGCGGTCTTCTTTATTTATTGGAATAGCGGTTGGAGCCGTTTCAACAATAGGTTGTGGCAGGTGTAATACTTCTGCTGAGATTTCTTCTTCATGGGAAGGAGCGGTTTCTTCGGCTCCGTATATTTTTTGAATGAGGTTTTGATTCTCCTCTTGTACTTTGGAAGTATCATTATTATTGAGCAATTCCAAAGTCAGTTTTTTTAGGTCGTTCAAGTCCCCTTTCATATCGAACAATACCTTGTATAGAATTTCACGTTCCGAGCTAAAGTCCCCTTCTTTTTTGGTGTTGCCAATTACTGCAGGAAGGTTGGTGTTCTGCATATTGGGCAAATAACTCGCCAACGTAGCGCCTGAAATACTCCGGTTTTCTTCAAGTACGGATACCTGTTCCGCAATGTTTCGCAATTGACGAATGTTACCCGGCCACCGGTATTTCAGTAGCAAGGCAATGGCAGAATCTTCCAAGCGAATCGTCGGCATTTTGTACTTCTGACCGAAGTCTGAAGCGAATTTGCGAAACAGCAAATGAATATCCTGTTGCCTGTCGCGTAGGGGAGGGATGTTGATTTCAACCGTGCTCAAACGATAGTAGAGGTCTTCACGAAATTTCTCTTTTTCGATGGCTTCAAACATGTTCACATTGGTGGCCGCCACAATACGAACATTGGTTTTCTGAACTTGCGAGCTTCCTACTTTTAGGAATTCCCCATTTTCCAAAACACGAAGGAGACGCACTTGAGTGGTCAGTGGGAGTTCACCCACTTCATCCAAAAAGATGGTGCCGCCATCCGCTACTTCAAAGTAGCCGCTTCGGGTTTGGGTTGCTCCGGTAAAAGCCCCTTTTTCGTGCCCGAAAAGTTCACTGTCAATAGTGCCTTCTGGGATGGCCCCACAGTTTACAGCGATATATTTTGCATGCTTGCGATGCGACAGCGCATGAATGATTTTGGGAATCGATTCCTTACCGACCCCACTTTCACCAGTAACCAATACGGAAATGTCCGTTGGGGCTACCTGAATGGCTTTTTCAAGGGCGCGATTCAGTTTGACATCGTTTCCAATAAGTTCAAAACGCTGCTTTATGGATTGAACACTTTCCATGTACTAGTTGTTCTTTGAAAATCCGACCGCTTCGCCGATAAGTGTGGCGGAGGTGCAATCATTGATTTTTACATTAACGAAGTCACCTTTCTGATACTGTTCTTTTGGAAAGACGACTACTGTGTTTTGCGAATTACGCCCCATCCAGTGGGCATCGGATTTTTTAGAAAGTCCTTCAATCAAAACCTCTTCTACTTTTCCAAGATGCTGTTGGGTACGGTACAGACCGTGCTTTTGTTGTAGGTCGATGATTTCTCTCAATCTTCGTTTTTTTACTTCAGCAGGCACATCATCTTCCAGTTTTCTAGCGGCCATAGTACCGGGCCGTTCGGAGTAGGCGAACATGAATCCGAAATCATATTTCACATACTCCATAAGACTGAGGGTGTCTTGATGGTCCTCTTCAGTTTCAGTGGGGAAACCTGTTATCATATCTTGACTGATGGCGCATTCGGGAATAATTTGTTTGATGTTATCAATCAGCTCAAAATACTCTTGCCTTGTATGCAAGCGATTCATCGCTTTCAAAATACGGTCGCTACCACTCTGAACCGGTAAGTGAATGTATTTACAGATGTTTTCGTGCTGCGCCATGGTCTCAATCACATCCAATGTCATGTCTTGCGGATTGGAGGTAGAGAAACGAATCCGCATTTTCGGTTGGGCCAAAGCCACTAGATGTAGGAGACGGGCGAAATTCACCGAAGTTGCCTTTTGCATTTCCGAAGCTTTGTCGAAGTCTTTTTTCAGACCCCCGCCATACCATAAATAACTGTCTACATTTTGACCCAATAAGGTGATTTCCCGAAAGCCTCTGCTCCATAAGTCATTGACTTCTTCAATAATAGACTGTGGGTCGCGACTACGTTCCCGACCACGGGTAAACGGCACCACGCAAAAGGTACACATGTTGTCGCATCCTCTTGTGATGGATACAAAAGCAGTTACACCATTGGAATTCAATCGCACAGGCGCTACATCTCCATAGGTTTCATCTTTGGAAAGGATTACGTTTACGGCGCTACGGCCCTCGTCAATTTCTTGAATGAGATTAGGTAAATCCTTGTAGGCATCTGGTCCAACAACCATGTCCACGATTTTTTCTTCTTCTAGAAATTTACTTTTCAACCGCTCCGCCATACAGCCCAAAACGCCCACCTTCATATTCGGGTTTATCTTTTTGACTGCATTGAACTTTTCCAAGCGTTTGCGGACTGTCGTTTCCGCTTTTTCACGAATGGAGCAAGTGTTGACCAATACCAAATCGGCCTCTTCCATTTGTTGGGTAGTATTGAAACCTTCCTTGGAAAGAATAGACGCCACAATCTCACTGTCAGAGAAGTTCATTTGGCATCCATAACTTTCAATATAAAGTTTGCGGGTATTGTCTTGCACATCCTCCAAAGTCAGTGCAGAACCTTGACGACCTTCGTCTATAACTTTTTCAACGTTTTCGTTATCGTTCACCATCTTGTCTTAAGCAAGGGCAAAGATAGTGCATAATCTAGAAATGTGACATTTTGGCAGTGAAAGTTAGGTTTAATTTGATATCCCTAAACTCACATAAAGACAATATGGTAGTCTTGTGCTACGCTGTGAAAATCACGTTGTCGAAATCTCCCTTTTCACCGAGCTCATCCAGGAAGCCATTGAACTGCTCGATAGGATACTGTACAAAATCGTTTTTGCGAAGTACCCAGTAATGGGACCAGTACTTTTCGACAATCTCGCAAAATTGTTGATTGGTCATTCCCGACCGTTTCAAACCATATGGCCAAACTTCTGAGATAACAGGAATACCCTCAGATAAGATTTTAGGCGCTCCTTGAAAAACGTAGCCTTCGTGTCCTTGCACATCAATCCAAATAAACGAAATGGATATAGGGTCAACTTCGTTAAGAAGATTGTCCAAAGTGTTGCTCTTGATATCCACTACCGCTCTTTTGGATTCCTTGAATAAGTCTTTGACCGATGTTTTTTTATGGATTCGATGGTCTCCCAAATTCGAGGTGCTGATTTCCAACTGTAAAACGGATTCGCTATCCGACACGGCGTAGTTCAAGGTTTGGAAAGCATCTTCAAGTTGATTCTGCTTGATGTTCCGCTCGAGCGCAGCAAAGTTGTTGATATCCGGTTCTATCGCAACAGCACTTTCTACCTCACCAGCGTTTAGTGCGCCAATCGAAATCACTCCGTTATTCGCGCCAACATCCACCATAACACCCTCACCTTTTTTGAAATACCCTGCCTCTTGCAAAAAGGCGGTTACTTTCTGAAAGAAGCCAAACTCATAGTTTTTGTTGACGTAAAGTGATTTTGATATCGGGTCTTTGGACCCTGCCGGCAATGTGAAAACGCCTTGAAGGGTGGAAACCGTAACTTCTTTTTTAAAGAATCGCAGACTTTTCCAAATGATTTTTTTGTATCGTTTCCGAAGGGTTTTAATAAGACTCAATAGTGTTCGCTTTAATATTTGTTCAATAAATTCTGTACCCAGAAGCGCTGTTCAGGGTGTTTTTAATAGAAACGATAGTAGTTGTTGTTTAGAAGAGTGCTGAAAAATACAAAATTGTATTCAATCCAAATGACCTATAACTTTACATTTTTAACATCCACTTTTAAGAGTTTCGAACGCAACTTTGTTTAATCTTTTCTATCTAAACAATACAATTCACCCAAAAAAGATAAACATGAAAAAGAAAATTCGCGTTCTACTTTCCATCACTGCATTGGCTTTTGTGGCTTGCGACAACAACGAAGACGACAGCGACTATGCAGAATACCAAGTGGCTCGGCCTATTATCATGAGCAAGGCCGATTTTGCGGCAAGTGTCGAGGTGGTTCCGCCCCAACCCATTGATGAGTCGGGCAAAGTATATGCCTACGACGATTACATATTTATTAATGACAAAAGCAAAGGGGTGCACGTTATCGACAATGCAAATCCTGCCCAACCCATTCGTATTGCTTTTATCGAGATTCCTGGTAATGTGGACATATCCGTCAAGAACAACTATCTCTATGCGGACAGTCTCTCTGATTTGGTAGTACTTGATATTTCCGACATCAATAACATTCAACAAGTAAATCGAATGGTTGACGTACTTCCCGAAGGCATTGTCTATCCTTTTGAAGTGGATATTATTGAGTATGAATCATACGATTATGAAAACGAGGTTTTGGTTGGATGGGAGATCCAGACCGAACGACGTTTGATTGAGGAAGTAGAACAACAGCGTTTCATCGATGATTTTGCGTTAGCGGAAACCGCGAGCGACTCCGGCACGGGAGAAGGAGGCTCTCTAGCCCGTTTTAAAATTGTGGGAGAGTATTTGTACGCTGTGGACAGTCATAATATCAATGTTTTCGGAATCTCAGATTTGGCCAACCCACAAGATTTGGATGATGTGTTTGCAGGCTTTGATATCGAAACGATTTTCAATCGAGGGAACCATTTGTTCTTGGGCAGTATGCGCGGAATGTACATTTATGACATTACGAATCCGGCATTACCTACTTTGGTATCCGAGTTTCAACACGGTACGGCTTGTGACCCTGTTGTGGTCGATGGCGATTATGCATATGTGACGCTTAGAGGAGGCAACAATTGCGGGGCGACTGAAAGTGGGCTCTACATTGTTGACATTTCAACCATTGAAGCTCCAGAGCTTGCGATTACCTACCCTATGGATGAACCCTACGGTTTGGGCATCCGTGACAACCAACTTTTTATCTGCGATGGTGCTTCAGGGCTTAAGGTGTATGACAAAACCAATATCAATGAATTAACCCCATTAAATCATTTTAAAGATATTGTTACGTTTGACGTGATCCCACTGGAATCTCATCTGATTATGGTTGGAGATGAGGTGCTCTATCAATACGAATATGTTGAAGATGGTATCCGCTTATTGAGTCAAATAGGACTGAATTAAGAGGTTAAACAAAATAAATTGAATCCCGCTTTTTGCGGGATTTTTTTTGCTACCCCTGCGATTACCAAATATCAAAATCGAAAAATTGCCATACTTTTGTGTGCTCAAAGCCAAAGGAATGCCAAAGAATTTAGTGATTGTTGAGTCCCCTGCAAAGGCCAAAACCATCGAGCGTTTTCTGGGGAAGGATTTCCAAGTAGAATCTAGTTTTGGACATATTGCCGACCTCCCGTCCAAAGAATTGGGCGTTGACGTAGAGAATGGATTTACCCCAAAATACATTGTTGACAAAGAGAAAACGGCTTTGGTCAAAAAACTAAGAGACCTCGCCCAAAAAGCAGATGTAATTTGGTTGGCCAGTGATGAAGACCGAGAAGGAGAAGCTATCTCTTGGCATTTGGCCGAAGAGCTCAAGTTGGATAAATCCAAAACCAAACGAATTGTTTTTAATTCGATTACCAAATCAGCGATTCAAAAAGCGATAAGCAATCCCCGCGAAATTAATTACGATTTGGTCAATGCGCAGCAAGCCCGCAGGGTGTTAGACCGTTTGGTAGGGTATGAACTATCGCCAGTACTTTGGAAAAAAATAAAACCTGGATTATCTGCGGGTCGTGTGCAATCCGTTGCGGTGCGTTTGATTGTTGAACGTGAACGGGAAATTGAAGCCTTTACACCAAAGCCTTCTTTTCGCATCAAAGCCGAATTCAAAACAGATAACGGAAACGTATTTACTTCTAAGCTCGGGAAAACGTTTTCGGACAAAGCAGCGGCTGAAGCTTTCCTGAAACAAAATCTTGGCGCCAAGTTCACGGTTGGGAGTCTGGATAAAAAACCTGCTAAAAAATCTCCTGCGGCACCTTTTACCACATCTACCCTGCAACAAGAGGCGTCTCGAAAACTATACTTTTCGGTGAGCCGTACCATGCAGGTCGCACAACGTTTGTACGAAGCAGGTTTGATTACCTATATGCGTACCGATAGCGTCAACCTGTCTAACGAGGCATTGCAGGCAGCAAAAGATGCGATTGTACAAAACTATGGGGAAAGCTATAGCCAAACCCGAAATTATACCGGTAAATCCAAAGGGGCCCAAGAAGCACACGAAGCGATACGCCCTACCGATATGAAATTGCAGTCTCCTTCCTTGGAAAGAGACCAGTCTAGATTGTACGAGCTTATTTGGAAACGTACCCTAGCTTCGCAAATGAGTGATGCGCAATTGGAGAAAACCAATGTTCGCATACAAACCGAAAGTCATGGAGAATCTTTCTTGGCCAATGGTGAAATGGTCAAATTCGACGGGTTCCTCAAAGTATACTTAGAAGGTACTGACGACGAAGATATCGCAGATGAACAAGAAGGCATTCTACCAGCCATGAAAGTTGGAGATGAAGTTTTCAACCAATTCATTACCGCGACAGAACGTTTCTCTCGACCACCGTATCGATATACCGAAGCATCCTTGGTGAAAAAATTGGAAGAACTTGGTATTGGAAGACCGTCTACCTACGCCCCGACCATTTCTACCATTCAAAATAGAGGGTATGTTGAAAAAGGAACCGTGGACGGAACAGAGCGAAAATATGCCCAACTCACCTTGGCGGACGGAAAAATACAAGACAAGCAATTATCCGAAATGGTAGGCTCCGATAAGGGAAAAATGGTTCCGACTGATATTGGAATGATTGTGAACGATTTCTTGGTCAGCCACTTCACCAATATATTGGACTATAATTTTACCGCCCGCGTTGAGGAAAACTTTGATGAGATTGCTGAAGGGAGCGAGGATTGGAAAAAAATGATGGATGAGTTCTATCGTGATTTCCACCCTAATGTCCTTGATGTAGAAGAAAATGCGGAAAGGGCCAGCGGCGAACGCGTTTTGGGTACCGACCCCAAATCTGGACGTCAAGTATCTGCAAGATTGGGAAGGTTTGGACCTATGGTCCAAATTGGAACCGTGGAAGAAGAGGAAAAGCCACAATTTGCAAGTTTGCTTCCCGAGCAATCCATTACTACCATAACCTTTGAAGAAGCCATGGCGCTTTTTGAACTTCCAAGAAAGTTGGGGGTTTACAAAGGAGAAGAAGTAGAAGCTAATGTAGGCCGTTATGGTCCTTATGTTCGTTTTGGCAAGAAATTCATTTCCCTTGCCCAGGGCGAAAGTGCCTTTGAAGTGGATATGGATAGGGCGGTTGAGCTTATCATCGAGAAAGAAAAGGCCGATGCACCTATAGCAACCTATGAGGACAAAGAGGTGACCAAAGGGAAAGGACGTTTTGGTCCTTTCATTAAATGGGATGGACTGTTCATTAACGTAAACAAGAAATACGATTTTGATAACCTTTCCCAAACGGATATTGTGGAGTTGATTGAAGCGAAGAAGAAGAAGGAAGCTGAAAAATTGGTTCAAGAATGGCCTGAAGCGAAAATTCGAATCGAGAAAGCAAGGTGGGGCCGACACAATATTATAAAAGGAAGAATCAAAGTTGAGCTTTCCAAAGATGTAGATGCTACAAAAATCACATTGGAAGAAGCCCAAGCGTTAATTGATAAAAAAACACCAAAGAAAAAAGCCAAGTCCAAAGCGAAGAAATAATATGGCATTTGATTTTTTGGTCCCGGTCAAGGACAAGGTTTTAGCAATGACCGAATTGCTATCACCGCAAGCTTTAGGAAAAAACATTCACAAGCACACCGAAAAAAAGGGGCTGCCTGTTTTTGCCAACGCTACAGTCGCTTTGTTTGGGGTTCTTGAAACCCGAAACGCTTACGAAAAAAGACCACAACCCTTCGATGTAGATGAAGTCCGTATCGAACTCTACCGGCTGATGAGCGGGAATTGGGGTTTGACCATTCTTGACTTGGGCGATGTGCATCCGGGAGAAACTGTAGAGGATACTTACTTTGTGGTTAAGGAAATTGTGGCCGGTCTTTTAGAAGAGAAAATCATTCCTTTGGTATTGGGCTCCACTCAAGATGTTACTTTTCCAACCTATAGAGCATTTGACCAGATTACCAATATGGTCAACTTGGTAAGTGTAGATAGTCGTTTTGACTTCGGTGAGAATGACGAGCTTATTTCCTCCCAATCTTACATGAGTAAAATCATTACGGACAAGCCGAACAATCTTTTCAACTTTTCCAACCTAGGGTATCAAAGCTATTTTAACGCTCAGGAGGATATCGATTTAATGGATCGCTTGTTTTTTGATGCCTATCGTTTGGGGGATATTGCCGCAAATATATCTTTGGCTGAACCCGTTTTGCGAAATGCACATATCGTAAGTCTTGACTTAAGGGCAATCCGTGCCAGCGAAATGGGTATGGGCAAACGCTTTTCGCCCAATGGGTTCACGGGAAGGGAAATCTGTGCCATTGCTCGCTATGCAGGATTGAGCGATACTGTTGCCCTATTTGGAATATATGAAGGCGACAATACCAACCATGGTTTTCAATTGGTAGCTCAGATTATTTGGTACTTTCTGGAAGGGATAAGTTTCCGCATTCAAGAGGTGCCTACATCAAAAAGTGAGGACTTTACCAAGTTTACAGTACCAACCGATACAGAGGAACTCATATTCTTTAAAAGTCACATTACCGAAAGGTGGTGGGTAGAAGTGCCCTCTATTTTACCAGAACATACTAAAACAAACTCGCCAGCGTTATTACCATGCACCGAAGAGGACTATTTGGAAGCATGTAACCAAAAAATTCCAGAGCGGTGGTTTAAAGCCTACAGAAAGGGTTTTAACTAGAAAATTTTTATTTGACTTTAAACAGGTTTTACACAATAATTTGCGCGAAAAGCAGTTTTTGGAGTAACATAATTGTGTAGCGCAGTTTATAAAATCTTAAATCGAAAATTTAACCTAAAGTATGAAAAAGCTAATCTTTTCATCTCTGGCCCTTGTTTTTTTACTCTCTAGCTGCGGTTCCAAATCAAGGTCAAAGGGTGAGCTCGTCGGGGTAAAAGGGAAAAAATGGTATCCCGAGAAACCTTATGGGATGGAATTGATTCCTAGGGGATCTTTTGTGATGGGTAAAGCGGAAGAAGACCAAGCCAAAGTCTTGAACGCGCCAACCCGTACCGTTACCGTTCGTTCATTTTATATGGATGATACGGAAATCACCAATAGTGAGTACCGTCAATTCGTAGAGTGGGTCAAAGATTCCATCACGCGAACCAAATTGGCTATTCTGGCCGATGAGTTGGGTATTGGACCTGAAGACGAAGGTATCGGTGAGTATGCATTTCAAGATGCGGATACTACTAAAATGTCAGTTTATGACCGTTACATGCTTGACAACTATGCCGGACTTGGTGAAACAGGTTACGAAGGTCGAGCATTAAATAAAGATGTGGATTTGGTATGGGATACTTCTGAATATCCCGACGAATACTACGCTGAGGTTATGGATTCTCTTTACGTTCCAGAAGAAGAGAGCTATAATGGACAGCGTACCGTAAACGTCACCAAATTAAAATATAAGTATACCTGGATGGACATCGAAGCTGCGGCCCGTGCCAAAAAAGGTAGAAGAAAAGACTTTATCAAGCAGGAACAACTTGAAATTTATCCTGATACGACCGTTTGGATTCGAGATTTCGAATATTCTTACAACGAGCCCATGCACAATGATTATTTTTGGCATGATGCGTACAGCGAATATCCTGTTGTTGGTGTAAATTGGATGCAAGCCAAAGCTTTTTGTAATTGGAGAACCAAGTTCAAAAATGACGACCAAAAAAGCAGAGGTAGACAATTTGTGAACCAGTTTAGACTGCCAACGGAAGCTGAGTGGGAATATGCAGCACGTGGAGGCATCGAAGGGGGTACTTACCCTTGGGGAGGTCCTTACGTTATTAGTGATACAGGCTGCTTTATGGCCAACTTCAAGCCACAACGTGGTGATTATGCCGCAGATGCCGCCCTGTATACCGTAGAAGCCAAATCTTACGAACCAAACGACTACAACCTGTACAATATGGCAGGGAACGTATCAGAATGGACCAGTTCCAGTTTTGATCAAGGTGCTTACGAATACCTTTCTACCATGAACCCGAATATCGGTTCTGGCAAGAATCAGAGAAAGGTTATCCGTGGAGGATCTTGGAAAGATGTAGCCTACTTTTTGCAAGTGAGCACTAGAGATTATGAATACAGAGATTCTGCAAGAAGCTATATCGGCTTTAGAACCGTGCAGGATTACATGGGAGAAGAAGATTCCGAACGAGGAAACACTTTGCCCAATTAAAAATGAGAACGAACACTATAGTATTTACCCGTAACCAAATACTTATTTATATAACTTAATTAAAACTAGAATTATGGCACAGTCAAAATCAACAAAAAAGCTGTTCAACATGGCCTACGGGCTAGGAGCTTCGGTGGTAATCATTGGAGCATTGTTCAAAATTCTTCACTGGGAGTTTGGTCCACTTACAGGTGGTCTGCTTCTAGCTATCGGACTTATTTCAGAAGCTTTGATCTTCGCGATCAGTGCATTCGATCCGGTAGATGACGAATATGATTGGTCTTTGGTATACCCAGAGTTGGCCAATGCTGAAGTCAAAGGAAAGAAAAAGAAGAACGATGCTGCTGAAGCTAAAGAAGCAGAAGGTATCCTAAGCAAGAAATTAGATGAGTTGCTTAAGGAAGCCAACATTGATTCTCAATTGATGAACAGTTTAGGTGATAGCATTCGTAACTTTGAAGGAGCTGCTAAAAGCATGGCCCCTACTACAGACGCTATCCAACACACTAAAAAGTATTCTGAGGAGCTTTCCCATGCCGCTGCCCAAATGGAGTCTTTGAACAGTTTGTACAAAGTTCAGTTGGAAAGTGCTAGCCGTCAGGCTTCCATCAACGAAGAAGTTGAACTAAACGCCGGTGCTCTTAAAGAGCAAATGGAGTCTTTGGCTACCAACCTTTCTTCTTTGAATGGAGTTTACGGTAACATGTTGTCTGCGATGAGTCGCAACTAATTGGAGTGGTAATTGTACCATACAAAACCCAAATCAGATTAATTATTAATTCTAATTAGAAGATAAAACATGGCATCAGGAAAAGCAACGCCACGTCAGAAGATGATCAACCTTATGTACCTGATCTTCATCGCGATGTTGGCCTTAAATATGAGCAAGGAAGTACTTGCAGCATTCGGCTTAATGAATGCGAAGCTTGAAACTTCCAATACAAAAGCAGACGAAAACAACTTAGCTTTCTTTGAAGGTTTGGAAACCAAAGCTGGTGAGGACAACTTGAAGTATGGTCCTCTTTATGAGAAAGCCAAAGTAGTAAAACAACTTTCACAAGAGTATTACGACTATCTAGGGGGTATCAAAGCAGACATGCTTAAAGATCAAGAAGACCCTGAGAACTATGTCGTAATGGACAAATCGGACTTTTTGGACAATTTGTTCTTTCAAGGTGAAGGGTTGAAGCCTGAAGGGAAGAAATTCCTTGATAATATTGAAGATTACCGTGAAAAAGTTACTGCTGCCCTTGGAGCAGAAGGTTTTGAAGACGTAAAAGCTGCGATTCAAACCCGTTTCGAGACCGGTGACGAAAGCGGTAAGGTTACTCGTAAAAGAGATGGTGTAAAAGTAGATTGGATGAACTACAACTATGAAGGTTTCCCTATGGTAGCTTCATTGACGAAGTTGACCCAGTTGCAAGCTGATGTTAAGGCTACTGAGCAAGATGTTCTTAAAGGACTTTTGGAAGGTAACCTTAAGAGCGCCGTTTCTTTGAAAAACTTTGAGACTATTCTAGACAGCGATAAAACTGTTTATTATGCTGGCGAAAAGTTTCAAGGAGGATTGGTACTTGGTAAAACAGACAAGACGGCCAAGCCAGAAAAAGCAGAAATTACACTTGACGGAAGAAAGTTGACCGAAGGTACCGATTATCAATTGGTTGCTGGTGGAGTGAAGCTTTTGATCAGTGCAGGTGCTGCTGGAGACCACGAACTTAAAGGTCAATTGACGTACATGCAGGATGGTAACGAGATTCCAGTAGATGTGAACAACATCTTCTCTACAATCAACAAGCCAAATTCTGCTGTAATTGCAGCTGACAAAATGAACGTGGTATACCGTGGAGTTTCCAACCCGATTACGATTTCCATTCCTGGTATTCCTGACAACAAGGTTACAGCTTCTGCTCCTGGTTTGAGCAAAAGAAGCGGTAGCAAGTATGTTATGAATCCTGGAACAGGACGTGAAGTTACTATCAATGCATCTGGAGTATTGCCTGACGGTACGCGTATCAGCACACCTGCTACGTTCCGTATCAAGGATATTCCAAGACCTAGTGGAACCGTTCGTGGTGAAGCAGGTAGCATTAAAATGCCTCGTCGTAACCTTGAAATTTCTACCATCAGCGCGATGTTGGAAGACTTCGATTTTGACTTGAACCTTGCGGTAAGCGGATTCAAATTCAAAGTTCCTGGTCAACCTACGATTACCGTTAACGGTAGCAAATTGGATGGAAGAGCTAAGTCTGCATTAAAGCGTGCCAAGCGAGGTGACGCCGTACAGATTTTCGATATCAAAGCTTTTATCTCCAACAACCGTACCTACAAGTTGAAAAAGGTATCTCCTGTTGTAGTTGAGCTTACAAACTAATAAAGTATATAGATAGATCATGAATTGGAAAAATGCATTTTTAATCGGAGCTCTGAGCTTTTTGCCCCTGGGACTTATGGCCCAAGCAAACATCCTCAATGCAAAATTACCCGAGGATATAGGTAAAAAGACCCAAGAGCAAATCGACCAAGACAACGATGCGCCTCTAGAATATGGTTACGTGGATGATAGGGATATCCTTTGGTCCAAAACCGTATGGGAGACTGTCGATCTTGATGAACGGGTTAATTTTCCGCTGTACTATCCGACAGATACTATTGGTATCGGTCTTGACCGAAGATCATTGTACCACGTGTTGATGAAAAACATCGCCAACGGTAAATTGACCGAAGTCTACACGGATTCTTATTTCACGGAAAAAAGAACTCTTGATGATTTTACCGCGACCTTGAGCAAAGTCGATACCACTGATTATGGTTATGATCAACTTAATGCTGGGGAACAAATTTCAGCAGAGTATATTAACCAGAGGGATTTGTCTGCTGCCGATATTGAAGAATACCGCATCAAAGGTATTTGGTATTTCGACAAGCGACAAGGAGAGTTAAAGTACAGACTATTGGGTATTGCCCCGGTAGCTCCAGACGTTAACTTTATTGACGATGAATCAGTAGACCCAGGTGAGAATAAAGTAGAGTTGTTTTGGGTATGGTACCCAGCGGCCCGCCAAATTCTCCATGAAGCCAAGGTTTACAATCAGAGAAATTCGGCCCGTCCAATTACATTTGACGCATTGTTGAATGCTCGCCGCTTCAACGGAGTCATCTACAAAGAAGACAACGTACATGGCGATAGGGAAATAGACGATTACGTTTTCGACAATGCCTTGTTCCAGTTACTAGAAGCGAAACGCATCAAAGAAGTGATTCGCGATAGGGAGCAAGATATGTGGGCCTATTAGTCCAGATTGAATTCCAATTCAAAATATAGAACGCCGCACGAAAGTGTGGCGTTTTTTATTATTAATATGTCACTTCGAGCGCATATTTTCTGCCAAAGCCTTTGACGTAGGTAGAGTCGAGAAGTCAGTCTGAGCGCAGTCGAAGACTCGGCGAGAAGACTCCTGATTGATTGTTTGTCTATAGAAGTTCAAACGATTGAGCTACTACTGTACCGTATCTATGGTCAACCCATACGCCATACCCATCAATTCGCGTAGGTATTTTTAACTGAAATTCTCGAGTTTCACTTACCTGTGCTGAACTTGATTTAGTATCGTTCGATATAGCTCATTAAAACAGGGCCATATCTTAAAAGTTAGCATTAACATGAAAAAAATACTCTTTTTACTTTTTATTCAAGTTACTTCAATTTATGCTCAAACTGAATTATTGGTTTTAGCTAAGAGCGGATTAAATGTTAGGATTAATTCTGATTTACAATCTGATAAAATAGGAAAGTTTATTTATGCTGAAAAAGTAGAAGTATTAAAAAAAACCAACAAGTTTCTGAATATAACTGACAATGGAAAAATTATAAAAGGAGAGTGGTATAAAGTAAAAGGTAAATCTGAAAGCAATAAAATAATAACAGGTTATGTTTTTAGTGGTTTTTTAACCAAACCGAAACAAAAAGACATATTTGAGTTCATTAATTATGATGACAATTTTGACTATTCTTTGTTAAATACAAAAAAGGGAGATACATTATATAGTTTCATTAATGACAACAATGATGACAGAAGTTACTTAAGAGGAGATAGTATCGAGATTGAATGGAAAGAAGACTTGATTTATATTGCTGGTGATGGAGATACTAAAGAAATAGACGACTGGATTATTTCAACAAAAAAAATTAAAGATGGAAAAGTTTCTGATTTCCGAAAGAACTATAACAAAGAAATTAAATATTATTATACCAAGAATTATGCTCAATCTTTTCTAAATGATATTTATTTAATTGTTGAGAATTATATTGTTAATTCTAAAAATGAATTGATAAAAAATTTGATTAAAGAAAAAAAACAATTAGAATTCTCAATAGAAGATAGAAAGAGAAATGATTTAGATTATTTAGTTTTAGGAATAGGTCATTCATTTGAACACAAAACATCAACTATACAATGGTTATATTATAATAACGACACTGGTAGATTATATGAATACGATTTGCCAAATGACAAATTAATTGAGCACAAATACTAATGCTAACACTGGCTATAATTAATACGGGGTTAGTGCTAAATCCAAAGTTTAATACATTTTTACTAAGTCAGCCAAATCCGATAAGTGCGACCCTTTCTAAATAGCTTCTTTTTTTGGCAAAAAAATGAAGCAACGGAAAATTGCCGTCTTTCCTCCACTTTTTCCCCTGAACCCTCATCCAACATCCGTGATAATTAGTGCAATTCGTGTCCACCCCCAATACAAACACTGGTTACCTTAAACATCTACCAGAGATCCCTATTTTTGCCAAATGCTAGACTATTTAGTCATCGGTGGCGGACTCGCCGGAATCTCCTTTTGTGAAGTACTTCGAAAGCAAGGGTGTTCGTTCAAAATGATTACTGACACTTCGCAACAAGCTTCTTTGGTCGCTGGCGGGATGTACAATCCCGTAATTCTAAAGCGGTATACACTAGCGTGGAATACGCCCGAGCAACTGCAGAAGGCCCTTCCGTTTTATGAAGAAATGGAACAGCTGCTATCCGCAAAGTTGGATTATAAAATTCCGGTACTACGACGGTTCGCTTCTATTGAAGAACAAAACTTGTGGTTTGAAGCCTGTGACAAGCCTTTTTTATCCGATTTTCTATCTCCTGAAATCCTTCCCAATACGAATCCCCAAATTGATGCGCCCTTTGGTCTTGGCCAAGTTTTGAATACCGGACGGGTGGATACCAAAATCCTATTGGAAAAGTATCAGGGTTTTTTGGAAGATGCAGGAGCTTTACTTCGTGAAACTGTGGATTATGATGCATTTGATATTTCTGAAGAAGGAGTAGCTTATAAAGCTTTACAAGCAAAAAAGGTCGTCTATGCAGATGGCTTTGGGTTAAAACAGAATCCATTCTTCGCAAACAATCCTCTGAATGGTACCAAAGGGGAGTTGTTGACCATTCATGCGCCGGATTTGAAAGAGACTTCCGTGATCAAATCCTCTGTGTTTATTATTCCTTTAGGAGAGGACTTGTATCGCGTAGGCGCCACCTATAAATGGAAAGACAAGACCAATGTCCCAACCGAAGCGTCCAAAAACGAATTGTTGACCAAGTTGAAGGTGTTTCTAAAGGCGGATTTTGAGGTTAAAAAACATGTAGCAGGTATTCGGCCCACAGTTACAGACAGACGCCCCTTGGTAGGAACACATCCGCAGTATAAAAACCTATTTTGTTTGAACGGTTTCGGTACAAGAGAAGTAATCAACGCTCCCTACGCAGCACAACAACTTTTCGATAGAATAGAGAAAGGTGCTGAATTAAATCAAGAAATGGATATTGCCCGTTTTCAAAAACACTACGAGGAAGCACCTTGATGTGCTGCATCCGGTTCGTATTTAATAAAGAAATTAATCCAAATATTTCGCGAAAGGCGAATAATGATGGGCATAAATGCAATTAAGGTTACCACAATCGCAATGAAAGTATTCACTAAACTCAATCCAAGAAATAAAAACGAGATAACAAAAGCCGCTACTGCAAAGGCGACACCAACCCCATAGCTTACGTACATTGAACCATAGAAAAAAGAAGGCTCAATCTTATATTTCAATCCACAATGCGAACAACGCTCATGCATTTTAAATAAATCTCCTAAAACATAAGGATTCTTGTTTACATACATACTTTCCTCATGGCATCTGGGACAAGTTCCTGTTAAAATACTGTAGAGTTTAGTTCCTTTTTTTAACATTTGCAGTGCTTTTGTCAAAGGTAAAAATAGTAGCGATTGCTACTGCCGAGAATTATACCAAAAGCTGATTTTGTGATAATGATTTCTTATTTGGAGTATGCTTAATATCCACAACCTTTCAGTCGCTTTTGGAGGAGAATATCTTTTTGAAGCAATCGCCTTTCGTCTAAATGCAGGTGATCGTGTAGGTCTTATCGGAAAGAACGGTGCGGGGAAGTCCACTTTGCTTCGGATTTTATCAAAAGAGCAGGAGCCCGATGAAGGAAGTTTGGCACTGGAGAAAGAGGTCAGCATCGGGTTTCTAAAGCAGGACATTGATTTTGAACAAGGGCGAACGGTCTTGGATGAAGCCTATCAAGCCTTTCATGAAATTAAGCAGCTGGAAGCCCAACTCGAACATATAAATCATCAGTTGGCGGAACGTACCGATTATGAAAGTGAGGGGTACAACCAGCTCATGATAGACTTAACGGAAGTAACCCAACGGTATGAGCTCATTGGAGGGTATGCGTACCAAGGGGAAACCGAGAAAGTACTACAAGGCCTAGGTTTTAAACGGGAAGAGTTCGATAAACTTACCGATACGTTTTCTGGAGGATGGCGTATGCGTATTGAGTTGGCAAAACTTCTTTTACAAAACCATCATATTCTGTTGTTGGATGAGCCGACCAATCACTTGGATATTGAGTCTATTTTATGGCTTGAGCAGTTTTTACGGTCTTACAGTGGCGCTGTGGTCATTGTTTCCCACGATAAAATGTTCTTGGATAATGTCACCAATCGAACCATTGAAATATCATTGGGTCGTATTTATGATGTGAAGAAGCCTTATACCGCCTATCTGGCGTATAAAAGTGAAATTCGGCAGCAGCAACTCAGTGCACAGAAGAACCAAGACAAACAGATACAGCAAACCGAGCGCTTGATAGAAAAGTTTCGTGCGAAGGCCAGTAAGGCCTCCATGGCCCAATCCCTTATCAAAAAGTTGGACCGTATTGACCGGATTGAGGTCGAGGAAGAAGATACTGCGGTAATGTCGGTACGCTTTCCGTTATCCGTAAATCCAGGTAAGGTTATCGCGACGATGGAAGACTTGGGGAAGTCCTATGGGTCGAAAACGGTACTGAAACGGGTGGACATGTTGTTGGAACGCAATAGCAAAACCGCTTTTGTGGGCCAAAACGGTCAAGGCAAGACCACCTTGGCCAAAATCCTGGTAGGCGAACTAGACCATACAGGGCAATTGACCATAGGCCATAATGTGCAAATTGGTTATTTCGCGCAAAACCAAGCGGAATATCTCGATGGTTCCAAAACCATTTTGGATACCATGGTGGATGCCGCGAATGAATCCAACCGAAGTAAGGTACGCGATATCCTGGGTTCATTCCTTTTTCGAGGAGATGAGGTAGACAAATATGTGAAAGTACTTTCTGGAGGCGAGCGCAACCGCTTAGCCTTAGCCAAGATGTTATTGCAACCGTTCAATGTTTTGGTGATGGATGAGCCCACGAACCACCTAGACATTCAATCCAAAAATGTTTTGAAAGAAGCATTGCGGAATTTTGAAGGGACCTTGATTTTGGTATCACACGACCGTGATTTTCTTCAGGGGCTAACAGATAAGGTCCTCGAATTTAAAGATGGAAGCCTAAAAGAGTACCTCGGGGATATCGACTTTTACCTTGAGCAAAGGGCGGCAGCAGATTTTAGGAGCATAGAACAAAAGACCAAGCAGGATAAGCAAGCCCCTTCGTCCAAAACTGAGACTACTACGGATTACGCTACCCAAAAGAAGTTGAAGTCCTTGAAAAACAAGTTGGGTAGTTTGGAAAAGAAAATCACGGAGCTCGAAAAGGAAATAGGTGTCATGGACCATGAAATGATGATGGATTACGATACCACAATTGCTAAGCAAGGTTTTTTCGATGCCTATCACGGTAAAAAGAAAACCCTTGAGGAATGCATGGCCGAGTGGGAAACCTTATCCGAAACTATCGATGAATTGAACGGATAAAGCCAACCGTTCGTCGGACACACAACAGATTTGTCTTAGTTCACAACAAATACAGCCTAGTTAGCCTTTTTAATTTTGTAGGTTTTTTCTTTATTCTTTGATTTGTAGGGTAATTCTTATAAACCAACAAAACCATGACTGCGAAACTCCAACGAATTTCACTCTTGATGCTTGCTGCGATGTTACCCTTTTTGGGGCATGCCGAAGTACCTCAAAAGGAAAAAAAGGTACTCGTAGAATTGTACAATAGCACAAAAGGTTCACAATGGCTCATTGCTTGGGACCTTAAGGCCCCGGTTTCTACTTGGAAAGGAATTACTGTAGAAAATGATCACGTAACGCAAATCAACCTGTTCCGCAACAACTTAGAAGGTACTTTGCCTCAAGATATCGGAAAGTTGCAGCATCTGACCCACTTGAATCTTGCATTCAATAAAATCACTGGTGAATTACCAACTTCATTTACAAATCTCAAAAACCTTCAAATTTTGAGGTTGGAGATGAATCGAATTAAAGGAAATCTTCCTCAGGAGATTGGACAGCTGAGTAACCTTAAGGTATTCTCGATGTTCAATAACTTCTTGTCAGGAAATATTCCAGAAGGTTTTGGAGAGTTGACGAATTTGAAAGAATTGAACTTGTCAAGTAACAATTTAAGAGGACGTATTCCTAGTGCTATTGGAAATCTGGCCAAATTGGAAGCATTAGGCCTTTTTGAAAATGGGTTGGAAGGAAATATTCCTGCTGAAATTGGAAAGCTTGATAAATTGAAAGAATTGGTGCTGGCCAACAACCAGTTGGGAGGAGAAATACCTTTGGAGTTCTCTCAACTAGCCAGCCTAAAAATATTACAACTTCAAAACAATCGCTTTGATTCTTTTGAAGGTCTTCGCGCCATGAATTCACAGCAATTCTTGGTATTTGATAGTGACGACGCCAGCTCTCAACCACGCTTCAACGACATTCAGTTGCAGCGCACGAGAATGGCCGATACGAAATTCGAAGACGATGACGATAATGAGTAGTTAGTTATACTTTAGTTTGTTTGGTTTGGGGATACAGGCGTGTATCCCCATTTTTTTGTTCCACCTTTTAGAATTTCCGTTAAACATTTATGAAATATTTAACCTGAGGATGTAATGTTCCGAATAGCTTTGTAGAGACTAATTCACCCAGAAATGCGTAAGGTCATCGTTTCCTCCATTGTTGGAGTTGTTTTGATAGTGCTTGGGGTATATTTCGCCAAGGTAATTGCCGGTAGCAAAAAGAGTAGGAGGCCCCGACCCGGAAAAATGGTTAAAACCGTATTTGTGGATACGGTTCAGAATGGTTTGGTACCCATAAAGATTCCCGCTAACGGAAATTTAAAGGCCAAACAGCGGGTAGAATTGTTCTCTGAAGTGCAGGGTGTGTTTCGCCCAGTGGGTAAATTATTTCGTACCGGTCAAGAGTACCGCCAGGGGGAATTGCTTATCCGAATCGATTCTGACGAATATTACGCTAGCGTACAATCTGCGAAGAGCAATTTGTACAATCTGATTACGGCCATTATGCCGGATTTACGATTGGATTATCCTGAAATCTATCCCAAATGGCAAACGTATCTCGATGGTTTTGACTTAACCAAAAGCACGCCTGAGTTACCGAACATCGACTCAGACAAAGAACGCTTCTTTATTACCGGTAGGGGAATCATCACCAACTTTTACAATGTCAAAAATCTAGAACAACGCCTTTCAAAATATGTCATTCGGGCACCTTTCTCTGGAATCTTAGCAGAGGCGATGGTAACCGAAGGTACTTTAGTACGAGGTGGTCAAAAGTTGGGGGAGTTCATCAATACAGGAGTATATGAACTTGAAGTTTCGGTTAGCAAAACCTATGGAGACTTTTTAGCTGTAGGCAAAAGCGTAACACTCTCAAATCTTGAAAAAACCCAAACCTATGAAGGGAAGGTGACACGGGTAAATGGACGGGTAGATGCTAGCTCGCAAACGGTAACCGTGTTTATCGAAGTAAAAGATGACACTTTAAAAGAAGGACAATACCTGGAAGCCAACTTGGAAGCCAAAAACGAGGAGAATGCCATCGAAATCAATAGGTCCCTCCTTATGGATGGCAATCGGCTTTTTGTGGTCCGCGATTCTGTGTTGGATGCCATTGAAGTGCGACCCATTTATTTTTCTGAGAAAACCGTAGTGGTTAAGGATGTGCCTAACGACGAAGTCATAGTAAGCAAAGCTTTGGTGGGAGCTTATGTGGGGATGATGGTGAAAGTTTATGACCCCAGCGCAAAACAAAAGACTAGACCGTGAAAAAAGTCATTTCTTACTTCATAAAGTATCATGTTGCGGTCAATGTTATTATTATCGCATTTTTCATCTTTGGGATTCTCGGAGCGTTTTCCTTAAAGTCCTCCTTTTTTCCACTAACGGATTCTGAAAATGTATTGATTACCATTGCGTATCCGGGTGCTTCGCCGCAGGAGATTGAGGAAGGAATCGTACTTAAAATCGAAGACAATCTCAAAGGATTGCAAGGAGTGGAGCGGGTTACTTCCACTTCAAGAGAAAATACGGGTAGCATCAATGTAGAGATTGAAAAAGGGCAAGACATTGATTTCATGCTGTTGGAGGTCAAAAATGCGGTAGACCGTGTACCTACTTTTCCAGCGGAGATGGAACCCTTAATTGTATCCAAATTGGAAGCGGTTCGACCAACAATCAGCTTTGCCATCAGTGGGAGCAATGTACCCTTGACTACGCTTAAGGAAATTTCAAGAAAGGTAGAGAACGACCTAAGAGCTATCTCCGGGATATCCCAAATTACTATTGCCGGATATCCTGAAGAAGAAATCGAAATAGCGGTTAACGAAAATAGCTTGCTGGCTTATAACCTTTCATTTGCTGAAGTGTCACAAGCAGTGAACAATGCGAATCTTTTAGTCACGGGTGGAAACATCAAAACGGATACCGAAGAGTATCTGATTCGTGCGAACAATCGCTCTTATTTTGGAAAGGAGCTTTCGAATATCGTAGTGCGAACCGATGCCCAAGGTAAAACGGTCCGACTCAAAGATGTTGCAGTAGTACGGGACAGGTTTTCGGAAACACCAAACATGCTGTATTACAACGGCGAATTGTCCGTAGACATTACGGTGACCAGCACCAATACCGAAGACTTGATCAGTTCGTCAGACAAGGTCAAGGCTTACATCGCAGACTTCAACACTCAATACACGAATGTTCGCTTGGATATCATTGATGATCGTTCCAAAACCTTGGTGCAACGAACCGAGTTACTTCAAGAAAATGCCATTGTAGGGATGATTTTGGTATTGATATTTTTATCCCTTTTCTTAAATACAAGATTAGCGTTCTGGGTAGCTTTTGGATTACCTGTGGCCTTTTTGGGGATGTTCATCTTTGCACCCTTGTTCAATGTGACGATTAACGTGCTTTCCCTTTTTGGAATGATTATCGTAATTGGTATTCTGGTCGATGATGGTATCGTTATCGCAGAGAACATTTACCAGCACTTTGAAAAAGGAAAAACACCTATCCGTGCGGCAATAGATGGTACCATGGAAGTGATTCCACCCATCTTATCGGCCATTATTACCACTATTCTGGCATTTTCTATCTTTCTGTTTCTAGATGGACGAATCGGGAATTTCTTCAGTGAAGTATCCATAATTGTGATTTTGACTTTGGTTGTTTCACTAGTGGAGGCGTTGATTATTTTACCAGCTCACTTGGCGCATTCCAAAGCCTTGAAACCGCAAAAAAAGGAAACTAAAACAGGAGTTGCCAAAGTGTTTTCAGAGTTGCGAAAAATCAACAAGCTTGGGGACCAATCCATGGCTTGGATGCGGGATAAGCTGTACAGCCCAATCCTGAGATTCTCTCTAAACTATAAGTTTCTAACGTTTTCCATCTTTTTATTCGCCCTAATTTTGACCTTTGGGTCCATCGGTGGGGGAATTATTCGAACCGCGTTTTTTCCAAGAATTGCCAGTGATAGGGTCGCTGTAGAGCTTGAAATGCCTAACGGAACCAATGAACGGGTAACGGACTCCATTATTAGTCTTATCCAAGACAAGGCGAAAATCGTAAACCAAGAGTTGACGGAAAAATATTTAGGTAACAACGACAAAGAACTCTTTGTAAATATGTTGAAAAGAGTGGGTCCGGGTTCTGCGTCGGCAACTTTGGAGATTAACCTTTTGCCCGGAGAAGAACGGCCTGATGAAGTGGCGTCCGATTTGGTTACAGGACGTTTACGTGAATTGGTAGGCCCAGTGATTGGGGTTGAAAGCTTGATTTATGGTTCTGGTGGAAATTTTGGAGGAGACCCGGTTTCAGTGTCTCTTTTGGGAAATAATATACAAGAACTCAAAGCGGCCAAAGAAGAGCTTAAAACGGCCATGTTGAACAATACGCTGTTGAAGGATGTTTCAGATAATGATCCTGCTGGAATCAAGGAAATACAGTTAGAACTTAAAGAAAACGCTTATTTGTTGGGATTGGACTTGAGAACCGTCATGAATCAAGTTCGAGCGGCCTTTTTCGGAGCCCAGGCGCAACGTTTTCAAAGAGGCCCTGATGAAATTCGGGTTTGGGTTCGGTACGACCGTCCCAATCGGTCTTCCATCGCCGATTTGGACGATATGCGGATTTTAGCACCGAATGGTTCACGCATTCCATTAAAGGAAATCGCTGAGTATTCGATTAAACGCGGGGAGGTCGCCATCAACCACTTGGATGGCCAGCGTGAAATTCGCGTATCCGCAGACCTTAAAAACCCTAAAGAAACTACGGGTACCGAAGCGATGCAATGGGTTCGAACTGAGGTAATGCCTGACATCCAATCCAAGTATCCTTCTATAACGCCTTCTTATGAAGGTCAGAATCGGGAAGCAGGTAAATTGCTGAGGTCTCTGAAATTAGTAGGGTTTACCGTGTTGTTCCTCATTTTTGTCACTATTGCCTTTACCTTTAGAAGTTTCAGCCAACCTTTATTATTGATTCTGTTAGTGCCTTTCAGTTTAACTGCGGTGGCTTGGGGTCATTTTATCCACGGTTTCCCTATCAATATATTGTCCATGTTGGGTATCATCGCTTTAATAGGGATTATGGTCAATGATGGTTTGGTATTGATAGGAAAGTTCAACAGTAATCTGCGAAATGGCTTGAACTTTAATGAAGCGATTTACGAAGCAGGACGGTCCCGGTTTAGAGCTATTTTCTTAACCTCGGTGACCACGATAGCAGGTTTGGCACCGCTTCTTCTCGAAAAAAGTAGACAGGCCCAGTTCTTAAAGCCCATGGCTATTTCAATTGCTTACGGTATTGGTTTTGCAACCGTTCTTACGCTAGTCATGCTTCCTTTGTTTTTATCCTTTGGAAACTTTTTGAAAGTATCTGCTAAACGCATTTGGACGGGGAATAAAGTTTCTAGAGAAGAAGTAGAGCGCGCCATTAAAGAACAAAAAGAAGAAACCCATATGTTGGAAGAAACCTATGGTCCGCCCGAGAAAAAAGTTTCATTGACCGACCCTCCAACCAAATCAAAAGTTTTAGAAGAAACGGTGTAATGCGAAAGACCTTACTCTTGATTGGCCTGTGTTTTACAGCAGCCGTTCTTAGTGCGCAAAATGTATTGTCAAAGCAAGATGCCATAGCATTGGTTCTGGAAAACAATCTAGGCATTAAGGTGGCAGAAAATACCTTGAAGATTGATGAGAACAATGCGAGTATTTTGAACTCAGGCTATTTGCCATCCGTTTCAGCCTTAGCGGGGGGGAGTATCAATCGAGAAAATACCGAAGGACAATTGGCGAGTGGTGATACGCGAACTGCGGATGGTGCTGAGACTCGACGATATAATGCTTCCGTAAATGTTGATTACACCCTTTTTGATGGATTAGGGCGATACTATAACTATAAAAGCTTCAAAGAACGCACCCAACAATCCGAATTGGAGGTGCGACAAACTATTGAGACGACGATACTCCAATTGTTTACGGTGTATTACGAAGCAGCACGCCTCACAGAAAACGCCAAGAACCTGGAAGCCGCTTTGGAGATTTCCCGAAACCGATTGGACAGAGCACAATATCAATTCGAATATGGTCAAAACACCGGTTTGGACGTGTTGAACGCTGAGGTGGACATCAATCAAGATAGCATCAACCTCTTAAACGCAGAACAACAACTGCGCAACACCATGCGCGATTTGAATCTCATTCTCAACCGGGATTTGGAAACTGCCTTTGCAGCCGATACAGCAGTCACTTTTGTGACTGGTCTGGAAATGGAGAATATGCGCAATGAAGCCAAATTGAATAATGTCCGATTAAAAATTGTAGAGCGTCAAATGAATATCAACCAATTTGATATCAAGGCAGCGAAAGGCTCGCTCTTGCCCACAGTGGGATTAACAGGTTCATATGGCTGGAACGAATTGAACAATAACAGTCCGCTGGCATTCTTGATTCAAAACACATCAACAGGAGTTTCCGGTTCGGTTAACCTTACCTGGAATTTATTTGATGGTGGTCGTTCAATAACCAGCATCAAAAACGTGAAAATCGGATATGCCAACCAAGAGCTTTTACAAAAGCAAATCACTTTGGAAGTAGAACGTGATATTCGAAACGCTTGGGACAGTTATACCAATGCATTGTTTGTGTTGAATGTACAGGATAAAAACTTACAGACCAATCAAAACAACTTCGACCGAACCAATGAACGCTATAAATTGGGCCAGGTTACTTCTATTGAATTTCGTCAAGCGCAGCTTAACCTTTTAAACGCTGAATTGGCACAGAGCCAAGCAAAATACAGTGCGAAACTTGCCGAACTTCAGATGTTGCAAGTAAGTGGGCAATTGCTGAATACAGATTTCTAATCCCGGAATTATCAAAGTGCAAAGCTGATGTACGAACACTTTTTTCAATGTCCTTATTGTTGGGAGCAAATTTCTTTTTTGTTGGATAATTCCATACCGCAACAAACCTATGTGGAGGACTGCGAAGTATGTTGCAATCCCATTGAAGTTACAGCGACTTTTCAAGGGGAAGAGTTAGTGCAATTTGAAGCGTTCGAGCTCGGACAATAAAACCGTATCTTTAGAAGAGATACCTTTCCATAATGCAACTCAGGAACTTGATTCCGCTAAAAATATTTCCCATTTTGCTAGTGAACTTCATTGGTATTCTGGGCTACAGTATCGTTGTTCCCATTTTGATTTTTATTGTTACTGATTTTGGCGGTAACGGATTCATTTACGGTATTTTGGGGGCTACCTACCCTTTCTTTCAATTTTTGGGTGCCCCGATTTTAGGGAAACTTTCCGACCGAATTGGCCGTAAAAAGGTATTGGTCATTAGTCAACTGGGAACCTTTTTGGCTTGGATGCTTTTTATTCTAGCCTTCGTGCTTCCAGAGACCGAGCTGTGGTCCTCGAATGTGGACAGTACCAGTCCATATGTGATGACGCTACCGCTGTTGACCATTTTCTTCGCGCGTATGGTAGATGGTTTTACGGGAGGAAATATTTCCGTAGCCAATGCTTACTTATCGGATATCTCCACCGATGAAGACCGTAATGCCAATTTTGGTAAAATGGGAGCTTCAACGAGTTTGGGTTTTGTGTTAGGTCCTGCGTTTGCAGGCGTTTTGGCTTCTACCATAATGGGAGAGTTACTACCCCTGATTCTGGCAGCTTTGATTTCTTTGGTTGCCATTTTTATCATTCAAATCCGATTGGAAGAAACCGTACCCTGTGTTGTAAATGTTGGTACGATCCGATTGAGGTCTTTGAGGCGGTTTTTTCAGGTTGAGCATAAGAATTGCTTTCAAGAAGGGGAGGCTGACAATCAAGGGCTTAAAAATAGCTTTCGAAACATTCTCCATGTACCCCGCATCCCGTTGCTTTATGGAATCTACTTTTTGACTTTTTTGGCGTTCAGTCTTTTTTATGCGGGACTACCCATTTATGCGAATACCGAGTTGGGTTGGTCTGCTAAGGAACTGGGAATTTTTTTGGCGTATTCCAGTTTGATTATGGTCATTGTGCAAGGCCCGATTTTGGGCCGATTGCAAAAGTTTGTTCCCAATGAACGATTGATAGCCCTGGGTGCCATTACCCTAGCCTTGGCCTTTGTTTTATTATCTCGCGATTCTATTGGATTAATGTATTTGGCCAATACGCTCTTGTCTTTTGGAAATGGTATTATGTGGCCGAGTTTCATGGCTTTGCTGGCACGTGCTGGTGATGCCAAAAGTCAAGGGGCCATACAAGGTTATGGCAACAGTATGGGAAGCATGGCCAGCATGTTCGGGTTGATTTTAGGTGGATTGCTTTTCGAACAGATTTCTACTGGCGTATTTCTTTTAGCGGGACTTTTGTTTATCATCATTTTTGTATTAATGGGTTCCTTTCTTTTAAAAGGACCAAAACTAGCTTCACTAGAGAAAAGTCATTAGACACCACGGCTGACAAAAATCATGTTTATTGGAAGGATGGGTTTATACCTTTAAGGAACTTAATTCTTCTGTTATGACTGTTGAGATTCAATATCAAAAAATGCCGGAAAGCGAATCGTTGAATACCCTTCTCAAAAAACGATTGCTCAAATTGGCAAAACGGTATCAATGGCTAATTCGAGCCCAAGTGATGTTCAAACTTTCCAATCAAAAGAATGGGGAAAACAAGATTTGCGAGATTGAACTTAGTGCACCAGGGCCCCGCTTGTTTGCCAAGTCCAATATGGACAATTTTGAAAAGGCGATGGTGGATACCATTGAAGAATTGGACCGCCAACTTCAGAAGCGGAAGGAGCGTTTTGAACGACACTGATTTCAGCGAAGTTCAGCTTATTTTTTGACGTCGGAAAGCCGAATCCGTCTGACCGTTTGGTCTCCTGGATGCGGCTTTTCTGGTTTTAAATCCTCGGAATACATAGTCCAAGCACTATTTGGAATATAAAAGACATCTCCTACAGCATCAATGTGCAGGTTCGTAGGTTCACCAGAGGATTCTATATTGTTTTCCAGTAATTCAACTGTTGCATTATCACCCTTGGCATCCAAATGAATTCGAAGAATCCGTTTTGGCCGAGAGTTGTTTTGGGAAGCCACCAAGGTTTTGGAGTCGATTACCTGAAGGCCATCCAATCCTTTTAATAAATAATTTGGTGTGTTGACCCATGTACGGTCCTCTAAATTGGAAATTGGGGCGTAAAAAATCCCTTTAATATAGTCCGCTACGAAAACACGTTCGGTTTCAGGGTCATACGCAATGCCTTGTAGGTTGAAACCTTCCTCGATTTGATGGGTTTGCTCCAACACTCCTTTTTTAATGTCCACTACATAAACCTCAGGATTTTTTGAACTGGTCGCATAGATTTTGTTATTGACAAGTTGTAAACTCCCTACGATGGAAGAATCGGGTAAAGTAATTTGAGATAATGCTTGGCCCGTTTTTATATCTAGGTTGACCAGATAGCTTTTGTATTGATGGTCCATTGCATACTGACTGGAATGCAATACAGCCGCTAGCGATATCCATACTGTTTTTTGGTCATCGTCTGCTACCAAACTTAAAGGAGAGAGTGAAAAACTTTTCACCAATGCGGTATCCGATGAATTCGTATTTGCTTTAATTACTGCTTTGTTCAATACATCAGTTAAGTAAAAGTCATCCCCAATACGAACCAAGTCTTCAAAATGATATCCGCCTTTTACTTTTATGAGGTCTTGACCATGCTCGATTTTCATATTGTATTTCTCCTTCAATGCAGAAAGTTGGGGTGTCAAAGTGCTATCGGTATCAATGGCTTTTAAATCAGCATCTGCTAAGTCAAGTTCTGCATTCCAACTGAGCACCTTGTTGATGTAATGCATTAAACTGTCCTGTTGTCCTTTTTTACCATAGGCGATACCGGCATTGTAAAGAATCGTAGGGTGCGATGGGTGAATACCCAACATTTTTAAATTTAAGTTTTTAAAGCTGTCCCAATCCTGAGTTTCGTAAGCTGTTTTGCTTTCATTGTAAAGCGCCCGCAGTCCTTGGGCTTTTAGATTCAGTATACAAAGCAAACCGAAAAAAAGGAGTAGTTTTTTCATGGCAAAGGTTTCTCTTAAGATAAGAAACTCTTTTTAGGGCCGCCAACTTTGCCCATACACTTTCTAGTTTTCCTTTTTCAGCGTCTTGATATCTGCAATCAGCTGAGCTATGGCGGTTTTGTTCAATCCGTTATAGATTCCTCGAATGTTTCTGTTTTTGTCTACAAGCACAAAGTTTTCGGTATGTAGAAAGTCATCCGTGCTTTTGGCTACGCCCAAGTCTTCTTCGACAAAATAAGCGTTGCGCCCTAAATCATAAATGGTTTCTCTCACTCCAGTTACCAAATGCCACTTATCGGCAACAACGTTGTTGTTTTCAGCGTAGCGAGCCAACACGGGTATGGAATCGTACTTTGGTGTAACGGAATGGGATAGGAGCAAAACGTCATCGTCTTCTAGAAATGCCTCTTGAACTTTGGACATATTGGAAGTCATTTTGGGACAAATCCCAAAGCATGAAGTAAAGAAGAAATCCGTTACATAAATCTTGTTTTCAAACGTACGCTCCGTGATGGTATCCCCAAGTTGATTCACCAGTTGGAACGCAGGAATTTTGTGGAGTTGTTTTACTGAATCACTTTTAGGGCTGAACCAAACAGGTGTGAAAGTGGCCTCTTGATAGTACGGTAAAGCGCTCACTCTACTGCCCATTTCCTTTTGCTTGGGGGATGAGTTACAGGCGAAAGCCAATCCCAGACTTATTATCGCTAAACTATTGTTGTACCACTTCATCCTTCAATTGATAACATAGATTAGATCGCTTCAAACCAAAAAAACGACCGTTTTTGGCTTCATAGTTGACATACATTTTGCCAGTAGGTAACCAGGCTTGTTGCAAACCTTCTTCCCTTCCATTTTTAAATCGCATCACCCTAGCTTTGGTACTATCCGGATACCATTTTGTCTGCACTCCATGCCGTTGGCGGTTCAGGTAGAAAGATTCACTGCTTTTGCTACCATTCGGCCACCACATGGTGGACTTGCCATTCAAACGGTTGGCAACATAGTTTTTCTCACTGGCAAGGGTACCGTCTGCATACCACCTAAACGCCTTGCCCTGTTTTTTACCTTGTGCGTAGGCTACTTTTTCTTTCAAATTTCCGTTTTCATGGAACTGAACGGCAAATCCTTGAAAAGGCTTGCCGTTATAGAACCATTCTCCCTCCGTGGGGCGCAATTCCAAATCAGATTTGACGACTTCAATTCCTGATTCGCTATCAAATGATACCGTGGTTTCTTCATCATTTTGCTGAATGAAGTAGTAAGCCAAGATTATAAAAATCAGCGCACTAGTTAATGGAATTCGGTGTGCCTTGATAGTCTCCAGGAAAGATGACATAATACTGGTTTAAGTACAACTCGTTTTCGATATGGTAATGGTACACAGGCTCATCAGAATGTTGCGTGATAGAGAAATGTCCACCTGATTCATCCAAATCCGTAGGATAATCTCCGGTCGCAAAACACTTTCTGCCGTAGATAAAGAATCCGTCGGCCAAAATACCAATCAACGCATCGTCATCATCAGACCACGCTTTGGGTTCCAAATGATAGTGGTACTCTGCCGGTCCAATATGTCCACCGGTCCAATCCAAACTTACGGCCGCATCGCTCAAGGGCCCATTGCCCTCTTGGTCATTGAAAATGGCTGCCCCACTCACCGCAATACCAATAGCCCCTAAATTTGTCGAGGTGCTACTAGTCGCCAATTCTGGTGAAGCAGGCACTGTAAGTGTTGCAAAACCATCAAAATTGGGAATTATACTAGGGGTTAAGGCGACATCGGGTTCTTCACGATACCTATCGCTACCGGGGCCCCAATACACTGTTTCGTGATTAGGGAAACCGGTAGTCTCAATCACCACATTATTTCCTTCTAGATAAATATCCGTTTCACCGGTATCAAATTCAGCGAATGCTGGACTCAAGGTTGCGATAACGTCATCCTCGACATCATCAGTGGGTAAACCATCCTCCGAATCAGAACTGCAAGCCATAAAAACAACTAGACCTATCAGTAAAAAAGATAAAATTGGATCGCTATGTTTCATGTTTAGCGAATTGGATTAGTTGTTTCGGTCGCGTTGCCCCCTTCTTTTGGGTTTTGGAGCCTTTTCCAATTCTTCTTTGGTCAGATATCCATCTTCGTCGAGGTCCAGTTTGGCAAAATCCCTTTTGAGGGGTCCCTTTACTTCTTTTTTTGATAATCGTTCATCGCCATCAGCGTCCAAGTCTTCCATCAATTGTTCTATAGATGGTGGACCATCAGGTCGCCGGTTCTCATCTTGCTGGGCACTTAGTTCGTTTGAGGTGAAGAATAGGGTGGCTACACCTATTACAATCCATTGCTTGTTTATTTTCATGATTATGTTTTTGTTTTGAGGTTTAGATGAGTTTTGAAAAAAAAACTTGCGGGGAAAGTGACTTTTTTTCATTTCGCCTTTCTTTGTACGGTACTCAAGCCACTTTTTTTGGACGATAAACAGTTTTTGAACGATTTGAAAGCGCAAAAGCATGATGCTTTCAAACGATTATTGGACGAATATCAGGGCTTGGTATTCAATACCTGTTTGTCCTTTGTGCCCAATGTTCAAGATGCCGAAGATGTTGCTCAGGATGTTTTTGTCGAGGTGTACCGTTCCATATCCAAATTCAAAGGGGGTTCAAAACTTTCCACTTGGTTATACCGGATTGCGGTAAATAAGAGTTTGGAATTTATTCGAAAGAAGAATGCCAAAAAACGCTTTGGGTTCAAACTGTCTTTATCTCCTGGTGGAATGCCTTTGGACAAAACATCGTATTTCACAGAATTTGACCATCCTGGCGTGCTATTGGAACAAAAAGAACAAAAGGCGTTGATTTTTAAAGCCATAAATACATTGCCAGAAGCGCAACGGATTGTGTTTACACTGCATCATATTGACGGTTTACCCTATTCGGAAATTGAAGAAATTACCGAAAGGAGTAAATCCTCGGTGGAGTCTCTTTTGTTTCGTGCCCGAAAGCGTGTGAAAGAACAATTGACCATCTTTTTTAAAAAAGAAGGATGGTAGCACAAGTTTTAGAAAATTTTAGCATCTAATATGCAATAACAAAACCATGAAAAAAGAAAACCAAGCACAGAAAAAAGCAGAAGCCCTAATGGATTCGCTTGCTCATATGGAACCGGTTTCCCCACCTCCATTTTTTGCGGATAAAGTGATGCGGCAATTGACCCAAGCCTCGCCAGAAGTATCGCAAAAAGTGCCGGTTTGGAGTTTGCCAAAGGCTTATGCAGCTGCTTTGTTGGTGTTGATTCTAGTCAACGCTGGAATTCTCTATTCGTATTTGAGTAACCAAGAAGAGGCAAGTTTGGAAACGTTTGCCGAAAGCTATGGCTTCACGGAGACATGGGATGAAAATGGATTAAATCTTTAGGCGATGCGTAAGAATACCATAGTCCTTGTTGCGCTAATCTTTTTGATTGTCATGAATGGAATTTTGCTCTATCTGGTGGTGCAGAAACCCGAGCGTCCAAGAAGACATCCCAGAACATTTCTTGCCAAAGAATTGGCGCTGGATGCTCAGCAGTTAGAGCAGTACGAAGTCTTGGAAAAAGACCATCATCGAAAAATACGAGCCTTAGATGACCGCTTTAAACGCTTAAAAGGGGATTTGTTTCGAAACTTGGGTGAACGTGCTGATGGAAAGGTGGTTGATTCCCTAACTCAGTTAATAGGGCAATTGAGCCAAGAACGAGAGTTGGAATTGTTTGGGCATTTTTCTGATATTGAGCGAATTTGCACCCCTGAACAAAAAGAAAAATTGAAACAGTTGGTTGCAGGTGCTTTGCACCCCAAGGGACCTCCTCACGGACCCCCGCCTCATGACCGACCACCGCGTTGAGGTATTATTTTTTTAGCTCTTTTAAACGATTTACAGCGTTCATATTTTCAGGGTTCAATGCTAAGGATTTTTCGAAAGCTACAATAGCCTCTTTCGGTTTGTTGGCATACAAATAAGCTTCTGCAAGACTATCGAATAAGTTTGCTGATTCCGGATACAAGTAGGTGGCGAGCAAAAACACTTTGATACTCTGTTCCGTTTTTCCGGGGTGAAACATAAGTTGTAATCCAAGATTGTTCAAACGGATTTCTCTAAAGGATAGTGACGGATTTTCCTTTTGCAGGTTTTGGAACAATGGAATCAAATCTTCATACTCTTGTTTCGCCGCCATTTCATTAAAATCTTGAAAGGATAGTGCTTTGGGCACAGGCTCTTTTTGCATTTTTCCAATGATTCCTTCCGCTACGCCGTTGGCTTCGGGTGTATTTTCCAAGAATTTTAGTGCAGTTTCATCCTGCTTTAAATACGCATTGAAAAACTGTAAAGCATATTGGGATAGCCATTGATAGGACTTCATAATTTCAGCATCCGACTTATCTTTTCGCGTATCTCGTGTTTGAAATAAAACTCCCAGCGTGCTGAAGTATGAATGTGAAAGGTGGTGCATTTTTAAGCGATAGACTTTACTTTTCGTGATGCTATCGTACAGGTCAAATTTGGTATTCAGTTCTGGGTCAATATTGTCTTCTTCCAAAACCTGTTTCGGGATTTTTTTTTGGGACAAATGAATGTATGGAACATTGATATTACCCAAATTGAAGTAAGGCGATTTTTCCAAGGTCTCATAGACGTATCGTTCCGTTCCGTCGAGGCTCACCAACGCTTTGATATTGGTATTTCGCATTTTGGCGTTCATGGTTGACATACCACCAAAACTGAAACCCATAGCCCCCATTTTATCAAAATCTACCGAGGGGTGTTTTTTTGCTTGAATCATAAGAAACTCAACATCCCTAGCTTGGGCTTCTGCATCTTTTGCCGTACCTCCTTGAAAGTAACGGTAATCGTGTCCACGACTAGGGCTGGAAAAGACCACATATCCGTGACTGGCCAAGAGTTCACACAAAGCAAAGTTTTCGATAGAGGAAGCTTGATAGCTGGGCGCATAAATCACTACGGGGTACTTTCCTGAAGCAGGTGTAACGTCCAAAAAACTTCGCGTATTTCGAGTCAAATGTTCTTGGTTTTCTGGTGTGTTCGCGTAGTAAAACCAATTCAGGATTTGTTCGTCAGGTAAGTGTTCCCATTCTTCCTCGTTCTTTAAGATTCGCATGTAATCCAAAATCTTAAGCGTATTGATTGCGCTGTTTTTTGCTGCTGGATACCACACACTTACCGGTAGGGGTCTTGGGAGTTTTTCATTGGTCCAATCAGACAAACGCGAATACGTTCTTGAACTATCCACGGCTCCATAATGCTGGAACCCGACAGCATAGGAACCGGGGGTTGAGTATAGTTCTTGGAGTGAGGTTTGGCCGACTACAGTAATAGTAAGTAGGAAGATAGATGCCTTTAAGTATAGTTTCATGGTTTTCTGGTTGTTTGTAAAAAGAGAAAACCAAAGTTGATTTGTTACAAAAAAGTTCTTTTAACCTTTAAAATAGGGTAGGAGGGAATTGCAGATTATTGGTCCAATCTGTACTTATCGTATTTTCTGATAAGGTTTTTAGCCGCCTTTAGCATCAGCGTTTCTGCGCTTGAATTTATAGAAGGTACACCCTTATTATCGTCAAAGTGCGAATTCTCCGCAGTTGCCTTTCCGACAGCTTGAGATGCCGACACTAGTGTTCCAGATTCAAGGTTGTAAATGGCTATTGAAACAGAAGATTGGTTACTGGCACTGTAGTACCCGTTTCCGGTATCAAACGAAATACTGCCTGCGCCATTGCTGACAATGTATCCACGGGTGTTGATAAGATATTGACAGCCCGTATCCTTGCCGAGTTGCTGCAAGGCTTCTTTTGAGAGTTCGAATTCAATTTTTGGTGGAACCATTTTTTTGGCGCGCAAGGCATTCAAATCCGTTAAGGAATCACCTAGAAGCTTTCGAAATTCATTGTACGCCAATACGTTAAGTTCACTATCAAAGATTGTGGAATTTGATTCTGTTTTGTTGAAAATCCATTTCCCTTTGCTGAAGTCCAGCTGTCTTCCTGTATCGAATGAATAGCTGAACTTACCTCCAACACAGGAGGATAGAGAGGAGACAAAGAGTAAGATCCAAATTTTTCGATTCATGAGAATCATTGACTTTTGTACAAATGAAACATGGTTATAGATTTACGAGGAATCTGGGCATATTGGTTTTCTTATAAGATGCTTTACGGGAGTTTAACCTTTCCTGCATGATGAAAATGATGATATCCTTTTGTTGGCCCGCTCATTTCTTTTTAAAGTTCAAACCAATGTTGATTTGCACCATTATGGGAAAGAAACCAGAATTACCAATAGAGTCAAAGTAGAATTGCGGACCAAAATCAAGGAGGAAATGTATTTTTCCATAGCTCCTTTGGAGTCCCCAGGTAGGGCCAACAGCAAAATCAAAATCATCCGTTCGGGTAATATTTTCACTGATGGCAGCAAATCGGGTTATTCCCCGTAAGGAGAAGTAGTTTCCTGCATTGCCTTCATTACTTTTACCCTTGGAAAGGCGTTTGTTTCGGTTGTAATACCATTTGTGCTGAAGGTCAACAAACGGACTAATAACATATACTAGCCCGTTTGCATTTGACACTTCCAATTCTCGATAGCTACCGCCATACCCTATTCCAGCTGCGCCACTCATCACGGAACTTTTTGAGGTTTTATGCTCATATTCCAATGCTGGATTCACAAAATTTATCCGGAGCATGTTTTCAACCGGCTCAGCTTGATTTTCTTGCGCGTTAAGATTAGCACATAATAATGCTAAAAGTAATAGAGGTAACATCGAATTTCGGAACATCATATTTAAAATTAATCAACTTTTCCAATGATTCTTTTGCCTTTCCATTTTCCATTTCGCAAAGCGGCACCGTACATGTCAATCTCTATTTTGTCATACTTTTCAGCATTTAGCTGATTCACCACATTTTGGAATATATCGGAGTTCCCGCTTTTAAACTTTAAAAGAAAATTGAAATCCAAGGTTCTTTTGGCTTGAGAACGGTGTTTCAATAAAACATCTGCTTGGGTAATCCGGAAAGAAGTAGGTAGGAACTTCACAACTTGAATCCCCACTTTATCATTGTTCATGTCATTCGACAATCCTCGAATTGCACCTCTAGCCTGACTCAATAATTGGTTGATGGTTTTGTTTGCGTCTTTTCCGGTCAAAGGCCAGTACCTGTCGTCCCCAAAGATGTAAATTTCAATAGCACCCAAAGTTTCATTTTGTGGAAAAGGCCATACTGACGAATTGATAGGGTAGCTGGTGACTACCTGTCCATTTTGGTTGTAGTTTACCCCTTTGTATTTAAATATTACCCGTTTTGGGTCGTGGGCGTTATAAGGACTCATTGGGGATTTATAGGTATAGATGGCATGATTTAAACCGAGTCTTACTCCATCAGAAGTGCTGGACTCTGACCACCCAATGAAACGTTTCTTTTGATATTTTGCAGAAACCCCAACGGAAGACCATAAAAAGTAGTTCTCGTTCCAAACCTTGGTTTGGATTCTGTGTGTACTATCATGGTAATCGTTACACTTGACCGTATTTCCAAAAATCTTTTGGAAGATACTATCCTCACTATAGGTGCATTGACCGAAACTTTGCGGAATCAAGATAGGGGGTGTGGATGAGGATGAACTGCCGCCACTGGAACCGCCAGTTCCACCACCGGTTCCTCCACCACCGCCACCGCTACAGGAAGAAACAAATTGGTTGATTTCAGAAGTAACTTGTTTAACTTCTCCTTCTATTGGCGCCAACTGAAGGACATCACCGGAAGAGCGAAGCATATTTTCATCACCGCAACTACGTCTTTCGTAAGGTTTGAAATTCTTGTCGGTGGATAAACTGACCAGGTAGTTTTGCAAAGTCTCTTTTTTGCTCTTTTCACAGAAATACAATCCGTTTGTGGTGTATACATAGTAGTTGTTCCCAACGATAAGCTCTCTGTTTTCGTTCAACACTTTTGCAAATTTTCCATCGGAAATGACTTCGTCATCCAAGTCCAACTCTGCGTCGTTACCTCTGGTAGAATACAGAATTCCTTTGCTCTGAATCAGCGATGCTTTATGCGCGAGAAACGATTCCACCTCTGGACCATCCAAATCAGTAAATATTGGACGGAGGGCCGTAAAACCCTTATCGGATAAGGATTGCATGGTCTGATCCAAAATACCTTCATCATCATTTTCCAAGAGAGCGGTAAGGGTTTCTTTGGAGTCAAACGATAGGATGTTTTCTTCCAAAGTAATGGTCTCCGGTACGGTTGCTACATTAGTGTTGTCTTGGGATACGATAGGCTCTTCTTTGGTACAAGAATGGGTCAACAATAGACCTAGGGTCATTAGAAAAAATAAATATTTGTTCGTTTTCATGTTAAGGGTGTTTAATTGCAGTTAATAGTTAATACTTTGGTAATCATTCCGTTGGTGGTGCCAGCGAAATTTTTGTCTTGCGCTCTGAATTCTACAGAAAAGCGATATGCACGAAGTCTTCGGCTCGAATAGTAGGGTCGATAGCTCTTGGTTTCGGCAACAAAAAAGGTGGTTTCGTAAGGGCCGATAGTACCCGATTTCTTTTTGTTTCGCCAAAAATTATTTGTGCCATTGGTCTTTAGCCCAAGGTTAAAGATGTTAACCTTATCCTGTTGGATTTTACTCTGTAATGAGTTCAGGATACCAGCCTTTTGATACACGATTTTTGCAGACAAAAGATTGGCAGCGGTATTCCACGAAAGCTTGCGTTTGCTGCAGTACCTAGACCGTTCTGACAGGCTCATGGGTTGTTCCAATCCTTCTACAACATCAAGTACGTTTTCGTGAATACTCAAACTTCGTTGTTTCCCTTTAGTGAAAGAGTTTTTGGTAGAAAAGGCCGATGACCCTAGTACAAGAACTTCCTCATTCGGAATGTCCACTTTGTAAATGTGACTTCCAATCTTGATGATACCATCTTGGTTTAACAAAGTGGCCAATAAGTCATCCTCAATACCTATGGATACCCGCTGTTCCGTGCTAGTCATACTTCGCATAGATGCGAAGCCTAGTTTTGACTCCCATTGCGCAAATTGGTCCGAATCCATGGCACCTAATTCAGCAATGGCCCCATCGTAATCTGCTCGGGTTGGGAATACGAGCATGTTTTGGTCCACACTTACTTCGAACGATGATTCCGAGCTTATAGCATCAGTGTCGGATTCTTGGTAAACAGGATTGTTTTCTTCTGATGTGCAGCTTGATAATATCAAAATCAGTATCAAACTGGATAATCGTAGTGTTTTCATTGATTGTTTTTTGGGATTAGTGTTTGTTGTTGTTGTTTTCGATTTTTGTCATAGGCAATGGAAAGAGTTAGCGGTTAAACATATTTTTTATCTAGTTTTTCAAATCTAAATGCGCACACTGCATAAAACTTGCAGTCCAAATGTTAAGCGATAAATGGTGTTTTGGGAGGTTACTAATCTGCTGAAAGCCTGTTCGCGTATTGAAATGAATTTCAGGGGTATGTTATAAGAATGGGAAACCTATTAAAGCTGAAAACTTGAAGTAATTACACCTGCCCTTATGGTGCAAACGGAAATATTGATATCCAATTCGAAGTCATCGCTATAGAAGTAGGTTTTCCTTTTACGGTCATACGCTATGTTGGCTTCGTAGTCTTTCAGCTCATCAAGCAAGCAAAAAATCAGACGCTCGCTTACCCGGAGTCTCGTAGCGAGTTCCTTGGGTGTACCGGTGGTTTCATTGACGATCAACCGGTGCAATTTTTGCAAGCGTTCCAAGTTCTTTATGGATATCAAAGCGTGACTTTAGTATTGATTTTGCATTCAGTTACTATGAAATTCATAAGAACTTATCTATATCACAAATGGTGTTTCCTTTGATTTATAAATACAGTCTTGGGATTTATAAATCTTGGGAAGTCTTAATTTTTTTCTATCTTACAGTAACAGATTTTCTCAGCACACTAACCCACCATGATATCCAAAGTCCCCTTTCTCTTTTTTGGATGTGCTTCCATTCGTCATTGTTTTTTGCGAAATGGTTCACCAAAACCTTTCAAGTGTACATTTGGTTTTCTTATCCGATTTAGGAATGATATGCACAATGGTTTCGTCGGTAGGACGGTAAGTTCATTCGTTGTCTAGCCCTAATTGGGGTGAATGACAACATGAAACCAGCTGGTAAAAAGGTTGAAACATGAGCAGGGCATCCAGAATCATTTGCTACAGTTTAACTATTGTTTGCACTATCACGCTTGGTTTTTCACAGTCAAAACCTAACAAGGATACTGAGAGGGATTATGAGCAGCTGAAAGTGAACTTTCGAACATTTCCTATCGACTCTGCTAGTGCTCTTTCCAAGACAGCGGCCTATATACTTCTTGCAAAACAACAGAAGGATTCTGTTAGAATTATGGAGGGTTACCACATCATGTCTAACATAACCCCAATAGAGAAAGCTTTTCAATATGCTGACAGTTTGATTTTGATGGCCCATGGAAATAAAATTCACAACCTATTTTTAGCTCAGGGGAATTTACAGAAAGGCAGAATGTTTTATCGTACCGGTAAATATGCAGTCGCCTTGGATTATTATTTCGCCACACTAAAGGCAAGCAATGGAGAGAATCCTCCATTGGAGGCCGTAACCAATTTCAACATTGGTTTAATAAAAAATCTTGTAGGTAACCGCTTGGAATCTTTTGAGTATTTCGACAAATATGCTAATTACCTAAATACATTTCCACTGGAGAACAAAGGATTTTATGAGACACGATTGCTCTATGCTAAATCAGATGCGTTTCTATTCTCCAACAAGATTGATTCTGCCTTTCATTACTCTATGTTGGGCGAAAGAAAGGCTTTAGACGAAGGGGATTCCATTTTTGTTAATCGTTTTCGGATGAACCGGGCCATTGCTTATTTCAAGAACACCGAGTATCCAAAGGCTTTGAATCAAGCTGAAAGTATCAAGGATGAGATACAGCTAGATCCCGACGCCACCGTCCGGTCGCTTTATCACCTTTATCTTGCCAAAATAAACAGCGCTTTAGGAAATGAGAGTAAGTGCATTTCTAATTTGGAAAAGGCAGGTTCTCTCATCATCGGATCCAACGAGATTCTCTTAGAATCCATGGAAACCTTCTTCCTGCTAAAAGACTACTATGGAAAAACTAATAATGATAAGCAACTGTTAAAGACGATTGATGCGATTATCAAATACGACAGCATTCTGGACTCTTATACGGGGCAAGTGGAGCAAAAAATTAAAAAGGAGTATGAAATTCCTCTTTTGATGAATCAAAAGGAAGCCTTAATCAATAAGTTGAACCGAGACAAACAGGTTTCGGGAACGGTTTCGAAGGCGCTCGTTATTATGGTTTTGCTATTAATTCTTTTCGCGGTTTACGAAATAAATAAAAACATCAAGCTCAAGAAAAAATTCGAAACGGTCTTAAACTCTTTGAATCCAGAATCGGATACAACAAAGGAAGAATCCAATAGTGCCATGGAAAAGTCTATTGGTATATCCGAACAAATCATTCAGGAAGTATTATTAAAATTAGATGAGTTTGAAACATCAGGTGCCTTTACCGCTTCGAAACAAACTTTGAACTCCTTAGCAAAAGATTTCAAAACAAACAGCGCATACCTTTCTAAAATAATAAATCACTTCAAAGGGGTCAACTTTTCAAACTATCTAAATAACCTTAGGGTTTCATACGCGATGAACAAGATGAAAAGTGATCTTACTTTTCGGAAATATACCATTGAAGCCATCGCTAAAGAAAGTGGTTTCAACAACGCCCAATCCTTTACCTCCGCTTTCGTAAAACATACTGGGTTATATCCCTCATACTTTGCCAAACAATTGGATAAGAAGCGATAAGAGTGACTGAAATTTATAAATTTCAGGAAATAGGACTATTGAAAGCAAGCTTTTTTCAGTAGCTTGAAGAGGTAAACAAACATTAATCAGTCACTCATGAAAAAAAATTCGAAAACACAACCGCGCTTAAAACTGTCAAAAATCCGCATAGCCCGAATCGATAATCCTGAAATGATTTTGGGCGGTAGATGTACTCGTGGGAGAACAGGAGAAACCAGTAAGGGGCGTCCTTAAAATCATTTTTTAAAAAATATAGCCTGCGAAAAACTCGCAGGCTTTTTTCATATGAACAACGCGAAAATCATAGTTGGTCTGATTTTGTTTATGATTTCTTGTAAACAAAAAACACCAAGCAACCAGAATAAACTCCTTAAAGAAAATGTGATAGACAACTATTTTGGGATGTCCGTTCATGACCCATACCGATACATGGAGACACCTGGAGATTCGGCAACTCTAAAGTGGTACCAACACCAAACCGAAGAGGCAAAGAAACTATTGAATGGAATATCAGGTCGTGATAAGTTGTTTAAGGAGATTTCAGAAAACGCTTCAAGCAAATCGGGGGAAGTTTCTTCCACAATGGTTACGGAAAACGATTATTATTTTTATTTGAAAAGAGACTCGGAAACCCAAAACAATCTACTTTTTTATAGAGAAGGTTACCAAGGCGAGGAAATTTTGCTATTCAATCCTAAAATTCAAGGGGAAGCTTACTCGATAAATTATTTTAGCCCTAATTGGGATGGTTCTTACGTGGTGGTAGGACTTACCAAAAATGATGAGGAAATATCGATTATTCGTATTCTCGAAATAGGAAATAGGAGTATAATGCCCAATACTTTGGACCATTGTTGGCCAGCAGGTCTTGGGGGAGTTCATTGGATGGAAGATGGTAGGAGTTTTACCTACGAACATATCCCCGAAATTGATAAGTCCAAAGAAGGATATTTATTGAATACGGAAACGGTATTGTACGAGATTGGTTCTCCTGCCGAATCGGTAAGGGTACTTTTTTCAAAAAATAATAATCCTGAAATTCCCTTTAGTGAGGAAGACTTTCCTGAAGTGGATTTACAAAATCCAAAAGACAGCTATGTTTTTGGAGGCTTATGGGGCCCTGGCCCCTATGCTGACTACTACTACGCCCCTAAAGAACAAATTCACAACCCAAATATCCAATGGAAGAGGCTATTTGGTAAGCAGCATAAGGTAGTTACCTTTTACCTTGCGGGAAACGACATTATTTTTTTGACGGCTTATCAAGCGCCCAATTTCAAAATTTGTAAAACTTCATTGGAAAACCCAGATTTTGAAAATCCAGAAATCCTAATCCCAGAGGATAAAGATTTGGTCATTACTGACTTCGCCATAACCGACCGGTCATTGTTATTTGCAAAGAAGAGAAATGGTGTAGAAACCTTTTTGTTCGAGTTTCAAAAAGACAAGGTAACACCAATTGAGTTGCCCGCTCCGGCAGGGCATTTAGAAATCCAACACAAAAGTAAAAGTAGTTCAGACTTCTGGGTGGTGTTAGAAGGGTGGACCACAAAAAAGTCTAGATATAAATACGACTTGGGATCAGGGCGATTTCAAAAGGAAACCTTCGGTTATACATCGTCACATGATGCCATTACCGATGTGGTAGTTCAGGAAATAGAAGTAACTGCTCATGACGGAGAAAAAATCCCCCTTTCGTTAATTTTCCATAAAAACACCCCTAAAGATGGAAAACAAAGGGTTTTATTAAGTGGTTATGGAGCTTATGGTATTATTGATAGGCCTAAAATTGAAAAATATCTACCCTATTGGTTGAAGTATGGAGGAGTTTATGCAGTAGCACACGTTCGTGGCGGCGGGGAGAAGGGCGATAGCTGGTACAAAGGAGGTTTTAAGTCCACCAAAGCGAATACCTGGAAGGATTTTATTTCTTGTGCAGAATACCTAATTGATGAAAACTATACTACTCCTGAAAAACTAGCGGTTTTTAGTGGTAGTGCGGGTGGTATTCTGATTGGCAAAGCGGTAACTACACGCCCCGAATTATTCAATTGTGCCATGATTCGTGTTGGCGTTATGAATACCCTTCGGACCGAGACAGGGCCCAACGGTCCAAATAATGTTAAGGAGTACGGAACCGTAAAAGATTCGGTTGAGTTCAAAGGATTGCTCAAAATGGATTCGTATCACAGTATTGAAAAGGGCACGTTTTATCCCGCAATGCTGCTTACAGCCGGTTTGAATGACGCAAGGGTCAATGCATGGGAGGCAGGAAAATTTACCGCTCGTATGCAAGAATATAATGTCTCAGGCGAACCAACGCTTTTAATGGTAGACTCCGAAGGTGGGCATGGGCTAGATGCCAGTGTTCAAAAAGAAAGTATTGAATTGGCAAACATGTTATCTTTTGCTCTTTGGAAGACGGGGCACCCCGATTTTCAATAACATAAAATGATGCACGCTTTTGGTTTTTGACTTTACTCTAAAAGTCAAAGAACCGTGATTCCTTCTTGGAAAATAGAAGCAAAAGCTTTTCCCCGAAGCAGCTTTACAACTCATGAGGATTTTTTTAGCACTTTGGTTCCATAATCAAAATAGCTAAGTATCATGAAGTTACACGTTTTATCTTTTTTTCTGTTTTTTTCATTGTTTCAAATTCTTTCTGCCCAAAATAGAAATGATTCAGGGCTCAATGGAGACGAATTTGATTTTTGGGTGGGTACCTGGGATGAGACTTGGGACGAAGGAGAAGGGGTCGTCGGTAAGGGTACCAACTCAATCCAGAAGATTATGGACAAGAAAGTGATTTTGGAGAATTTCGAGATTTTGGAAGGTGCCTCCAAAGGATTCAAAGGGACTAGTATTTCGGTACTTAGCATTCAGAGTGCTACATGGAAACAGGCTTGGGCGGATAGTCAAGGTAGCTATCTGGACTTTGAGGGATTCGTAAATGACAATACAAGAGGTTTTAAAACCCAGACCGTAAACAGCAAGGGGCAAAAGGTGATGGCCCGAATGGTGATCAAGGATATAGAAGAAGATGCTTTTACCTGGGATTGGGAAAGTTCCCTGGACGACGGAAAAACCTGGAGCCTTTTGTGGCGGGTCAACTATACACGGAAATTATAGTTTTAAACTTCTAGTACTGTTTAAGAAGCGGCCATCATTTTTTTGCTTCTAAACTCAGAAGGGGTAATCCCGAAGTGTTTCTTAAAGGAGTTGTAAAAGGATACCCGGTTGTTGAAGCCAGATTTGTAGGCGATATCCGTGATGTTCAAGTGTTTTGACTTTTCGTCAGCAAGCAATTTTTCAGCCTCTTGGATTCTTAAACGGTTGATGTATTCATAAAAACTGACCCCAAAAGATTCGTTAATCACTTGGGATGTGTGATGTCTTGAAATATTTAGCTTAGACGCTAAGTCCGTTAACTTTAGTTCACAATCAAGATAGAGACCTTCTTGCTGAACCGTGTTTGCTAGTTTTTCTTTCAAGTCCACCAACAGCTGCTTCGACAATCCTGAATTCTTATATTTTACAAAGGGAAAGACATTCTTTAATGGCTTCCCGTTGAAAACGTCGGAGTGGATGTACCCAAAATACGAAGTCAATGCAATCATAATCACCATGGCAACTCCGATGACGTAGTCGGCTTCGATAGTATACATGTTTAAAGCGCCAATAGCGTAAAATACCAACCAACTCAATCCAAACAGAAAGAAAGAAAACACCACAGCGTTCAACCAGGCTTTCATTTCAGGGTCGTCCGAATATTTAGTGCGGCCCATTCGATAGCAAATCCAGGCATACACCACCAAACCCAATGATAATATGAGGTAAATGATATAGTCTGATACCAAAACATACTCCGTTAAGGCTCCGGTAGCATAAACTCTTCCCTTTATTTCGTAGGGTTGTATATATAATCGCCCAAAATTCAGAAGGACGAATACGAATGGCAAAAAGTGAAAAAAGTCCTTTCTTAAAGAAATTCGCTTACCTATTACTAAGCTTCTGACATAGAAATAAAACAACGGACCATAAAGAGCAAGTAATAAAAACCAGCTCCAAGAAAAGACAATAGTGGGGCGTGAACTTGGATTAATCCAATACGTTACGTTATACAGTAGGTTCAAAGCAAAAAGCATCAAAAAAATTGCCCAAATCCGATTTTGGTAACGCTGGGTGCTTTTCTTCAAAAAAAGGATAACGGCAAGAATTATTGCTTGTACGGTAAAAGCAAAAAAGAATCCTTGGATGATATTCATTGGTGTTAAGGTTTATTTCAAAGTAGCAACGAACCAATTAAAGGTTGTAAATCTGAATCGGAATTAAAACTTTTATAAGGATATTAGGGAAACATTAAGAAATTCAGGACTACGCCTAAATATTCTTCGCGTTAAGGCTAGGGGTTCAGTTGAATCTCACATATTTGGAAACTACCCTTCCGAAATCCGGTAAATAGTATTTTTTTATCATCCATCGACCAACAGGGTAACGTATCACCGTCCAAATTATAGGTAAGTTGCTTAAGATTTCCACCGTTGACATCAATTACAAAAAGTTCGGGTCGGATTTTTTCCATTCCATTGACAAAGGCAAGACGTTTACCATCTTGAGAAAAGGAAGGACAAAAGCTGTGCTTGTCTGATTGGGTTACCCGTGCGGTTTGTCCAGTACTGATGTTTATCGTGTAAACTTCATCGATTTGATTTTCAGTATCCATTCGAGAAAAAAAGACAATAGTCTTGCTATCTGGAGACCATTTGGGATAGAAGTTTCGAAAACCGTTGGCAATCAATTTTTTCGAGGGAGTTGACCTAGAATTCATATCCAATAGTATCAAATCACTGGTTTCTGCAGAAACTTTTAAGGAGAAAGCAATGGTTTGGCCATCTGGGGAGTATGAGGCGAATACGGGTTCACCGTCCTTCGGTGTAGGTATTTTTTCAATCTCTTTGGATTTTAAATGGTATACGTAGAGATGATTTCTACCTGCTCTATCTGACTCGAACAAAATGCGGTTCCCATCCGGGTGCCAGCAGGGTCTACGGTCATTAGCATTATTAAAGGTTAATCTGGTTTGGTTTTCACCGTTACTGTCCATGAGGTAGATTTCCCAGTTTCCATCCCGGTTGGACTCGAAAACGATGGTTTTTCCATCTTTCGAATAGCTGGGATACCTATCGTCAAACACATTATTGGTTAATAAAACTTCTTTACTCACCGGGACTTGTGCATATCCCAAATGAGCTATAAAGCAAAACAAGAAGACTATTGTACTACGCACACTATTAAAAATGATATTTAGACTTAAAGGAAAGATATACCCTTTCTTTGGCCCATAGGTGAATCTAAACCGGAGCCGATGTTGGTTTACAATAATATCACACTCCCTTTTGCAAAAACTTTTGTTTGTTACTTCATTCTCACCTCCAACCACCAACCGTAACAGTTATGTTTAGGAAACTTCTCTTCCAAAAACCTGCAATAGTTTGAATTTGTTTGGGTTCACCGCGTTTTGCGCAAATGTGTTGCAACGATAATGTTCTTCCAAAGACGCCGAGCAACCTGATGTGGCAACGTAAACCTAAATCGGGTTTATTGTTAGCGCAGGTCGGAGTGTACAGGATGCCCTGATGTTTTGGCTTTTTTTACGCTGCAATTGTAAAGGTGAGGCGGTGAGAAGCCTTACTTCTTCCATAAAGAACAACTACTAAGTTTTGTTCTCATTGAACCAGAGGTATTATTTGAATTAGCTATTTATCCGTTTCCTCCGCCCGCCTTTCTCAATTGTCTAACTCGATTTATTACATCAATAAAATTCTAACTCTATGAATGTAAAGAAACTATTGGGAACTCTAGGCTTGATGCTGATGTGTTTTGCTTCGGCTCAAGCACAGGAAAAAACCATAACCGGTGTGGTCACCGACCAAGATGGTCTTCCCTTACCGGGTGTGAATATCATACTTCGAGGAACCAGCAACGGTACCCAAACCGATTTTGATGGGAATTATTCCATCGCCGCCCAACCAGGACAGATATTGGTTTTCACCTATATCGGACAACAGGATGAACAAAGAACCGTTGGGGCGTCCAACACGATTAATGTACAAATGCAACAAGATGCCCAAGCTTTGGGTGAAGTGGTAGTCACAGGTGTTGCACAAGGAACTTCCAAAGAGAAACTCGCTTTTAAAGTGGAGACAGTCCCGGTTACAGGTGTACAAACCGTTCCGACGCCGGACGTAGCTTCCGCGCTTATCGGTAAAGTAGCAGGTGCTCAAATCGTACAAGGAGGGGGTAACCCCTTGCGGAACTCCGCAGTGATTTTGAGGGGGGCTAGTTCAATTGAAGGGAGTACCGCACCTCTGATTATTGTGGATGGTATCATCACAGAAGGGTTTTTGAACGAATTCAGTACCCAGGATATCCAATCCATCGAGGTGGTCAAGGGTGCTGCAGCCTCATCACTTTATGGTTCCTTGGCTGGAAACGGGGTTGTACAGATTATCACCAAACAAGGTGAAACCGAAAAACCTCGAGTCACCCTGCGTTTTGAAAATGGTTTCTCAGACATTCAAAGGGCCTATCCTTTGGCGAGAAACCACGACCGTCTTTTAGACGCTACCGGCAATTTCGATATAAGTTCTGGTGCTATTGTACCAGACCCCGATGGGATTCACGACAATCCCTGGCCCGGTCAACTTTTGGATAATGTTTCCGATGTTATCACCTCACAACCGTATAGCCAGATTACTGCTAGTGTTTCTCAACGGAAAGGCAACATACGGTATTATACGTCGCTTGAAAGAACTGAAGTTGCAGGTATTATTGATGGGGTAGACCCATTAATCCGGACGAATGCTAGACTGAACTTCAAGGTAAATCTGAGTGACCGCTGGCAGCTGGATATGACCAACTATGTGGTGCGAAGAAGAGGGCAAGAAGTAGAACAGTCTGGACAGGGTGACAACTTGTTTTTCAATCTTTTGGTTTCTGATCCTACGGTAAGTCTATCCCAAAGGGATGAGAATGGAGAGTTGTTTCCCTTTTTTGCGGGGAACGGTTTTTTAAATGAATATCAAAATCCTTTATACGTGTCGCGTTTTCAGGAGCAGGATGTTGTAGTAAACCGATTGACCTCCGCCATAAATCTGAAGTACAGAATTACGGATAATCTGACCTTGGACACCCAACTTTCAACCGATAGAGGAAGTCAAAATTTCTTGAATTTCTTTCCGAAAGGATATGTATCAGGATCGCAGTTTAGCGCAACCACGGATAATGGATTCATTTTCAATCTTAAAGCGTCTAGGGCTCGCGTCAACGCTGCTGCACAGCTTAACTACAACAATACTTTTGGAGATTTCAACCTCCGGTCCTCCTTACGCTATTTGCATGAAGACGTACGAACCGAATTTTCTCAAGCACAAGGGTCTAACTTTTTAACGGAAGGTGTAAAGACATTACAACAAGCTACAGAGAATACACAAATTGCTTCTGGAGAAACCCAAGAGAAAACTCAAAATGTATTCTTCTCATTGGATTTAGACTGGAAGGATAAGGTAATCTTGGGAGTGTTTGCGAGAACAGACCGGAGTTCGCTTTTTGGTGAGGAAAATAGAGATCAGTTCTTTTACAGAGGGTCGTTTGCCTATAGAGCAGGGGAAGATATTTCAGCCGATTGGATGGATGAATTAAAGTTTAGAGCCTCTTTTGGTACCGCCGGTTTGCGACCCAATTTTGGCGATATCTTCGAAACCTTCAACGTAACGCAAGGGAATGTGTCTCCCTTTCAGATTGGAAACCCCAACCTAAAATCACCAACCATAAAAGAGTTAGAAGTAGGGATTGATTTTGGGTTTTTGGACAAGATGCTCTTATCGGTAACCTATGCAAGCTCCGAAACGGAGGATGCTATCATCACCGTACCACTTTCTGGTGCTGTTCCCGGTGCCATCCAACGTCAAAATGTGGCCTCAACTGAATATGAGGCTTGGGAGGCGGCCTTGACCGGGACCCCTATCCAAAATGATAATTTTACTTGGGATGTTGGGGTAACCTTCGCCGCAGTAGATAATCAAATCACAGATTTAGGCGAAGTTGCTCCCTTTAACCGTGAATTAGTTGGTTTTGGATCGCAAGTCACTGCACTAGTGGATTCAGACCCTGAATTGAGCATCTTCCGTGTTGAGGCGGGTCAGCCTTTTGGGGCCATGTTTGGAAATTCTCTAGCCAAGTCATTGGATGACCTTACGGTACAGGATGGTTTGGTCATTAATGAAGGACTCAACTTGCCTCTTTCAGATTTCAGTGTGAATGAGTTTGGACACGTTATCGTTACCGCCAATGAAGGTCAAACGGGCTTGGTCGGAACAGGAGGAGAACAAGCTATCCGCAAATGGGATGGCGACACAGGTCAAGCCTTGGTGGGTACCATTGGAGATACGAATCCGGATTTTATTATGGGTTTCCGAAACACCTTTACCTACAAAAACCTGAGCCTATATACGTTGATTGACATGCAGATTGGAGGAGATGTGTATAACTATACCAAACAGTTGCTGTACTTCAATGATAGACATGGCGATTTGGACGTATTTGGTGCAGCAGGTCAACCTTCATCCTATGCGAATGCCAGTTCGGTTATCTACAATGGGAATGCTTCCATCGATTACTTTATTGAGGATGCCAGCTTCGCCAAAATACGAGAGGTGTCCTTGACCTATACCTTGGATGAAGATGTTTTTGGGCCCAAAGTTCCTATAGAGAATATACGATTCACCATTTCGGGTAGAAACCTTTACACCTTTACGAACTATACCGGATTTGACCCTGAAGTCGCTTTAAGTGGTAGCCCCATTTTTAAGCTGGATGAGTTTTCCTTCCCCAATTTCAGAACCTTCGCCGCTTCTGTTCAGGTAACTTTTTAAAAGAAAGCAATGAAAACGATTATTTTAATATTAAAAAAGATGCAATGAAAAAAGTAGTTTATTTTATGATGGCATTGGGAGTAATGTCATGCACACAAGAAGAATTTAATATTGGAAACCCTAATCAGGCAGATGCTGCCCGGGTGTTGGCCAATGCAGCAGATTTTCAAAATTTCAATATTTCCAACCATACCAATACCTTCTTTAGTCAAATTAGTTTTAACGGAATCTTCTTTAGGGGTATGGCGGACCAGTTTACCACAACCAATGCATTTCGAGGATTTTGGTTTTTTTGCGATCAACCCCGAAGACAAATTGAAAACACCACTGCAAATGATGATATCGGTGTTCAAGCTGCTGGACCTTGGAATAGTTTCAATAGCGCTATTAATAATGCAAATATTGTGATAAACAATATCGAGAATGATGCTGGAGAGGTTATCGTTAGTGGTTTGGATGTAACACAACAAGAGCTAGCCTCGGCATACTTTGATAAGGGCGTTGCCCAAGGCTATCTTGCCATGATTTATGACAAGGCTTATATCGTTGACCCGGATACCGACCCTAGTGCATTGGAATTTTCCACATATCAAGAAATGCTTGGCGCTGCTATAGAAAATATAACCACCGCCATACAATTGGCAAATAGCGCGGACAGTTTTGAATACATTTTATATACGGCAGGTCCAAGTATAGACAGGAGCACCTTTGTGCAATTGGCCAATAGCTATATGGCGCGATTGTCGATAGCCAATCCAAGGACAAATGCTGAAGCGCAAGGCATTGATTACAATCAAATTTTGACTTACGCGAACAATGGAATTGTTGAGGACTATTTTCCACCTGCTTTGGAGAACGTCATTTATAATGTATTGCAAGACTGGTCTTTGACTACTTTGGGTGATGGATCTGGGTATATGCCAACAGACCAAAAAATAACCCGTTTGTTTGAACCAACCTATCCTGCGGATTATCCCACAGACAATACGATTCTTCCATCCATTTCTTCAACGGATGCTAGGTTAGGACTGTACTATGAATACGTAGGAGAGAATTTTGGTTTCCTTCGCGAATCGAGAGGACGTCAATTATTCTCAAGTTATAGGACGATTAAGTTCTTCAATCAAAATGATCAAAACGAAACGGGTTTGCCCATGGGGATTTTTTCCAAGGCTGAAATTGATTATATCAAAGCGGAGTGCCACTACCGATTGGGGAATCTTGGTGCTGCCGTAGCCGCCTTGGATGCGTCTCCAAGAATGACGGTGGGAAATCAAGCTACCACACCAGCAGCACCGAATATTTTAAACGCGCTGTTGTATGAGGTTTCCATTGAATTGGATTTACAATCAGGAATGGGGGTACCATGGGCCTTTATGAGAAGGCACGATATGCTTCAAGCAGGAACCCCAACCATGTATCCCGTTCCGGCGTCGGAGCTGGAAATCACCCGCGATGCCATCTATACCTTTGGTGGTCCTGCGCAAGCCGGCGAAGTAGGTACGGCCAGTGGTGCCAACGATTGGCGTACTATTGACTTGGTATACTAATCAATCAGACACTTCATTGCAAAAGCCGCTTTTTGAAAGCGGCTTTTTTTATGAAGAAAGCGTATTCTTAAGTACTAAGAATTCATTCTTTTGTAAGCATTCAAAAATCTTATCGCTAAAACACAGCATCAACATCCCCATTTTCAGATAACAGTATCGCGACGCCTCTGGTGTTTTGGAATTGGGAAAATACGATAAGCATGACAACGGTAATCGGCGTGCTTAGAAGCATTCCCGTGAAGCCCCAGATTTGACCCCACCCCACTAAAGCGAGAATGGTCACCAACGGACTCAAGTTTAAGGACTTTCCCATGAGTTTAGGCTCCAGTACATTGCCGATAAACCATTCCACAACCCCCAACCCGACCAAAATGATGACAAAGGGCTTTACATCTCCAAACTGTATTAGACTAAAAAACGCGGGAAATAGTGTGGCTATTAAGGAACCTACGGTAGGAATGTAATTCAAGGCAAACATCAAAAAGGCCCAGAAAAAGGCAGCATCAACTCCCATGATGCTCAAAAAAACATATCCGGCAGAACACGTTAGCAGGCGTAGAAATGTATTTCGGCGTATGTAATCTCTTAACGTATCGTTTATTCTGGATAGCATAGCAGTTACTTTCTCATATTTTTCAGCACTATCAAATAGTTTCTTGATTTTCTCGGATAGGCTGGCTTCCTCGGAAAACAGAAACACGGCATATAGAACAATCATGACCAAATCCCCTAATGCACCTGATAGGGTGTCCGCAATGTTGCCTAAGATGGACGTATAATCAAATCCCTCTAAGGACTTTGTGATTTCTTGGCTTAAATCTATTTGAAATGTGGAATTTATTTGGTTCAAAACGCTATCCAGATTGGACTTATAGGCTTCACTGTTGGCCAATAGGTCAGCTATATTGTTGGTAATCAATCTGGAGATAGCGCTTATTCCAAAAACGATGATTACGAAAATAAAAGTATTGATAAGCCAGTTCGGAATACGTTTTTTGAAAAATGGGATTTTGTGTAATACCTTTTTAAAGTATCGCCCCAAAAACCAAAGGATGATTCCGTAAACAAATGGGATGAGAGTGCTTTTGGCCAAAATAAGGATGGTTAGAACCCCTCCAATTCCGATGACTGAATACGCTAGTTTTTTCATGGCCATGGTTTAGCTATGCTCATTGGTTTTAGGGTGCTTTTTGCTGTTCAAAAAATAGGATAACGCCAAAATGATGACACCATTTGCAATACCGTAGCCCAATAATTCTTCTTGACCATTCCACGTAACAGCTCGCCCCATAAAAGAGATACCCATAACTACCACAATGACTTTGACCAGCATTCCTTTGAGATTATCGAAGTCTGTTATTTGTAACCAATTCGGGAGGTCTGGAATGGAAAAGACGAATAGTTCAAATATTCCAATTGAGGTAATAAATATGCTGAAGCTCAACAATATCAAATCCAAAATGCCCATAGCTTCAGAAATGACATTGGCCTCGCTAGTCGACAGGTCCAAGATGTGTCGGATAACATGGGCACCTTCTACAAAGGCATAGACAATAACGGCCAACCCAAGAATGAACAAACTAATGGAAGAAATCAGACCTACACCCTTAAACACATATTTCAATGCCTTCATAAGGATTCAATTTTTGGGCAAATTGCGCTTCCCTTCATTTCGCTGTAGTTCGGAATCTGTGAAACAAATATCCGCTATTGACCATTAGTTTGTCTTAATCTAGATTAAGAAACAAACCGATGGTTTTTTGCAATTGACTTTGTGCTATAAAAAGCTCTTTTGGGCTCCAGCTTGATACTCAAAAGCATTTGTACTTTGTTCGTATCCATTGACCCTTTCCTCAAATAGCTCTTTGTCAAATCCTTTAAGTTCCGAAGGACTCTCCATAATAGGATTCATAGTTCGGCTGTACGTTAAATTGTCCATGTCGTAGCGCTGTTCGAACAAGGCAGGCAGGAAGTTTTCGAATACGCCTACTTCTATGGTATTGTGGGTCAACCAGGCGTCCCAGAATAATGTTAAAAAGATCACGACCAACTTTTACGTGAATTATAGTGCAATAAAATTTTGTTAGTGTGAACCCGCCACAACTTCATAATGATAATGCACTCCAATGATTTTATTTTCTTGGTAGACATCTTTGAAGCTGATTCGAAGCGACATCATGGGACCTATGAGGGGAATACTTTTTCCCATACACCAACCGTCCTTTTCACAATAGTAAATGGTCAATTCTTGGTCTACAGGATACTTCTGTTCGTACTTTTCATATTGCATGACCTCTTTGATATGGATTTTTGCTCCCGCTCTGGAGGTCCCTTTTGGGCCAAGCTTGCCTTTGAGTTGGGCGCTCACATGGTCGGAAGGATGCCACAACAGATACCCTGGTACTTTTTGCCCTTCGTAGCCTGAAATGTCCAGAAGCTTTACACTTAGCTTGGGAAAATGTTTGAACCACCAATAAATCATCTCAGTGGTTACGCCCCTTAGCAAGGAATGCTCCAAGACCACACAAATTTGATTGGACTTGTTCCGAAGTACTTTATAATAAATGGATGACATGGGTTTCAGTTCCCAACCGAAATCCCGTGCCCTGGGAACATTAAATTTTTGTGCTTGACTCATTTGCTTTGATTTTCTGGTTGACTCCGTACGATATGGTTTAAATCGAAGGTTTTGGATAAATGTAGAAGATTGAAAACTCAAAAAAATTGACTTTGTTAAAGATTTTTCTACGGTTTTTTTTATACTATTCCCCCTTGCTTTCTTTGGTAAAACCACTTCAAAAACCGCCACCTCATGATGGACCAGTCCAGATATCACGCTGAAAACAAACTCATCCAGTTTTTCAAGGCTCATGGGAAAGAGCAAATGGTGAAACCTTCAGAGTGTCTTGTCAATATTGGCGAGCGTTGTGATAGGGCCTTCTTTATACTTGACGGGGGGTTTGTTTGTCAGAATTACAATGCCGAGGCAGATAGATTAAAAACCATCAACTTTCATTTAAAAACGTTTCACCCGATTATGACGGTAATTCACAGTTTTTATAGTGAAGCTATTTCAGACTGTCAGCTAAAAGCCATTGCTAGGTCCAAGGTGCTATCCGTGCAAAAAAGGGCTATTCTAAAGCAGTTGGAAAATGACGCGGCGTTGCGGAAAGCCTACGTTGAGGAAACGATATATGCACTCTTGGCTATCAATGAATTCCACACCAAACTCATTACGTTGAATACAAAAGCGATGTATCACTATTTAGCGGTAAACCACACGGAAATAGTACAAAAAATACCGGCAAAGTATATTGCGGAATTTATGGGGGTATCTGCAGAATGGTTGAGCAGAATCCGGTAAGCTAAGACCATGCCGATTATCAGTACTTTACGTATTGAACCAGGTAAGTTTTAAGACTTAAAAAGGAAAAGGAGCAGTAAAACAACTGCTCCTTCGGTTTACTTTATATAATGCTTCTTAATCCAAAAAGTGAACATTTCCGGGAGTGTATGGGGCGCCAAACTCCTTTAGTTTTTTCCGGAACGCATCGAATTTATTGTTTACTAAATCTTTTGATTGGACATAGACGGGAGCGAATTCTTCCTTGGCGATAGCGAATGTACTTTTGTGTGTTGCTGTTGGTGCTCCTGTAGAGTGGCCTTGCTCATAAATCAAATAACCAACGCGATTGCCAATAGTAGGGGGTTTGTCGATATCCAAACGTGAGGCAATCCCATCCCAATTGATTTTTTTCTGTAGCTCTGAAATTTCCGTATCCAAGGCTTTCCATTCCTTCATCAATTCAATGTGCTGGGTTGGGGTACGCTTGATGGCTTCTTTCATGTAACGCAACTCATCTGACAATTCTGAAAGTGAATTTTGCACACTACCGACTTTCCCTGATAAATCGTTTACTTCTTGTTGGAATTGAGCCAAAGCTTCCCTATCATCTGCTGGGAGTACCGTGTTTTTCAAGGGAACCACCTTGAAAGAAACCGCTTGGGAAAGTGGCGTTTCTACTTCACCTACGATTTTCGAAAGCGCAACGCTATACGTTCCTGGCGGTACCAAACCTCCTGTATCTTCCCCGCCAAATGGATTATAAAAAGGAGGATTATAAAAACTAATGGGCTCTTGCGACGCATAGCGCAAATCCCAATGCATTCGTTTTAGGCCAGCTTTAGGACTTGTAAATAGCTTTCGAACAATAGCTCCGGTATTGTCAGTTACGGTCAATACCAATTGCGGGTCCATTTCTGCGGCTTCATCGCTTAAGGTTTCATAAGTGGGATAGGGATTGTCTTTACCATCTTTCGCAAAATCTTTGGTGCTTTCTTTACGCTTATCCTGTAAGGTTTTGATATCGTCCTTGAGGTACCACGTAAAAACCGCTTCGGCGCCTAAATTATCACCGATGAAGAAATTGTCCCCCATAAATGCTTTATCAGGCAATCCTAGCGGATAAGATGACTCAAATTGCAATGCATTGCGAACCGCAAACAGAGTAGCTTCGTTCTCCAGTTTCGGTTGCAAATTCCGAAGGCTGGAATAGTCATCCAAAACATAAAAACCTCTTCCGAAAGTACCCAATATCAAATCATTATGGTCCTCTTGAATGGCAATGTCGCGCACCGCGATAGGAGGTAGGCCTCCTTTGAGTTGCTTCCATTCCCCACCTTGGTTATCTGAAAAGAATACACCAAATTCGGTTCCTGCAAATAATAAGTTTTTGTCAGTATGATCTTCTTCGAAGGCATAAGTGGATCCTCGCTCGGGCAGGTTATTAGTTATTGCCGTCCAAGATTTTCCTTTATCCCTGCTCATCAAAACATACGGTTTAAAATCACCGTTTTTATGGTTGTTGAAACAAGCGTACACCACATTTTCGTTATGCTTTGAAGCAAAAACAGCGTTTACGTAAGTCCTGCTTGGTACTCCAGGAAAGCTTGAAACCTTCCGCCAGTTGTTCCCACCATCTTCGGTGATTTGTATCAAGCCGTCATCCGTGCCCACATAAAGCAAATCCTGATTCATTGGAGACTCTGAAAATGCAACTATAGTACCGTAGGGTGATGTAGACCCATTTTTCGCAACAGCATCAATACCTTGGACTCGCCCCATGACCTTAAGTTTGTTTCGGTCAATATTTTGGGTAAGGTCATCACTGATTACTTGCCAGCTGTTTCCGCGGTCATCACTTTTGAACAACTTGTTTGCTGCAAAGTATACTCGACCTGATTGGTGTCGGCTAACCGCTAAGGGTGCATCCCAATTCCAGCGATAACTGTTTTCACCTTTACGTTCTTTAGGTTGAATTCCCTTTTCCTCACCGCTCAGTTTGTCGTAACGCACCAAGTTACCGTATTGCGATTGTGCGTAGACAATGTTTGGATTTTCTGGGTCAATTTGGGATTCAAAACCATCACCGCCATGGGTGATGAACCAATCAAAATTGTTGGGGCCGTTTCCACTAACGGTGCGTGAAGGTCCTCCCAAACTGAAGTTGTCCTGGGTGCCTCCGTAGATATTATAAAAAGGTTTGGCATTGTCTACAGCTACCTTGTAAAATTGGGTGACCGGAAGGTTAGGTTTAAAGGTCCAATGTTTTCCTGCATCCCAAGACTCATAAATACCACCATCATTTCCAGAAAGGAGGTGGGAATTGTTGTTGGGGTTTATCCAGATGACGTGGTTATCAATATGTTTGAAATCCTCGCCTACATAATCAAAAGTCTTTCCGCCATCATTGGTTACCCGCATCCAGTTGTTCATAGCGTACACTCGCTCAGGATTGATAGGGTCTGTAAAAATTTCTTGATAATAATTTCCGCTAGTAGAGTAGTCTCCCCTTTTTTCCCAAGAGGCCCCTCTATTCGTGGAACGGTAAAATCCTCCTTTACCCTGGGAAGCTTCAACAATGGCATAAATATATTCTGGATTGGGTTGGGAAATCGCTAGTCCAATTCTACCTAACATAGTTGAAGGCAGTCCGCTATTGATTTTTTTCCAAGTCTTCCCACCGTCTTCAGACTTGTGGATTCCTGAGCCTGGTCCCCCACCTACATAGGTGAATACATGACGTCTTCTTTGAAATGCAGAAGCGTACAAAACATCAGGATTCCGTGGGTCCATCACCACATCGTTGATCCCAGTGTGCTCGTCAATGGTTAGTACTGCGTTCCAAGTCTTTCCGCCATCTTCCGTTTTGTATAAACCGCGGTCACCCCCAGCGCTCCATAAAGGTCCAATGGCCGCAACGTAAACTACATTGGAATTTTCAGGATGCACAATGATTTTTCCAATGTGCTCTGAGGTTTTTAAACCCACGTTTTCCCAGCTATTCCCGCCATCTTCTGACCGGTATACCCCATCGCCGTAGGAAACACTACGTTGGTTGTTATTTTCACCAGTTCCTACCCAAACCACATTAGGGTTATTCGGGTCCAGTGTTACGCAGCCAATGGAATAACTTCCCTGTCCATCAAAAATGGGTTGAAACGTATTTCCAGCATTAATGGTCTTCCAAACCCCACCTGCTGAGGCAGCTACATAATACTCGTTGAAATTTGAAGGGTTTACTGCGATATCAGAAATACGACCTGAGGTTAACGCCGGGCCCAAACTGCGAAATTTCAAACCGCTGAGGTTTGCTTTGGCAAGAATGGTTTTGTCGTCAGAGTCTTTATCTGATTTCTTTTTTTTCTGTGAAAATGCCTGAAAACAAAGGGCAACAAAGAGAAGGGTAATTACTTTTCTCATAAGGTTGGATTAAGGGATATACTAACCTTTGAAAGATATGGATTATTCTAAATCTCAACCATCGCAAAACCTTAAAGTTATCTAAAATACTTTTGGACGAGAACACTTCTACATGAATCACCTCCCATGGCCGGAATTTTATCGTCCATCCCTTGGTGCCAAGTTCATTATGGCTTTTGAAACGGGCGATGAGATTGGAGGTCATGCCACAATACCTTTTTTGGTGCGTTTCGGAGAAGAGAATGTAGATGAGAAATTCCAAAATAAAAAAAGCCCCTTAAAAAAGAGGCTTTTCCTTGTAGCGGGGACTGGACTCGAACCAGCGTCCGCCTTTGGCGGATAAGAGCCCGGTATCACCATTCTAGGATGATGTTTTCGGCGACCCATTTTCTTCCCTGTCCAGACTTTAAGAATTTTTCTCTTTTCAAGGCTTCACTTTTGGACGAGAACACTTCTACATGAATCACCTCCCATGGCCGGAATTTTATG